>NZ_JBJZON010000027.1:0-93962 GCF_047200735.1 Pseudonocardia oceanicola | reverse complement strand
GCGACAGCACCGGACGGGCCGGCGCAAGGCCGCGCCCGTCCGGCAGGAAGGGCCGGCCGGAGCGTCAGGCTCCGGCGCGGGCGGATTCGGGTGGCTTGCGGAGGATCGGCCGGAGCACCTCCGCCAGCGCCTGGGGATGGGTCACCTGGGGGACGTGGGCACCCGGGGTCTCGATCAACGGAGCGTCGAGTTGATCCGCGAACCAGCGCGACGCCTCGCAGAACCAGTGGTGCTGCGCGGCCGGATCGCAATTGTCCACGCCGGCCGCGACCACGCACGGAACCCGGACCTCCGCGAGTTGTTCCTGGTCGGGCAGGTAGCTCATCACGTCTGCGAGTTCCAGGCCGAAGAAGACCTCGCCGTTGCCCAGCATCCTGATGCGGAGGTCGTCGTCGAGCGACTCGAACACCTCGTCCCCGGCGACCCAGCGGATGAACTTCTCCATGGCCGCCGGCGGGCCGCCCTCGGCCATCCCCTCCTCGACGACCGCCTGCAGTTGCGCGCCGGCGGCTTCGCCACCGGAGGCGACGGCTGCGTACGGCGGCTCGTGGAAGATCGCGCCGCGGAGAACCTCCGGATGCCGCAGCGTCAGGCTCGTGAGGATGGTCGCGCCCGAGCTGTTGCCGTAGGCGACGGCCGGTGCGAGATCGAGCGCCCTGAGGAGGGCAGCGGCGTCGTCGGCCTGCTCGTCGATCGGCGCCGCGTCCCACCCCTCCGGCCGCGGGCTGCGGGAGTTGGCGCGCCGGTCGTAGGTCAGGACCGTGAACTCGTCGACCAGCGCGTCGGCCACCCCGGTCCAGTGTCCGGCGTCGCCCGTCGCCCCGGAGATGAACAGGACCGCGGGGCCCTCTCCGCGTCGTTCGTAGTAGAGCGTGGTGCCGTTGACCTCGACCGTCGCCATCTCGTCCTCCCCTGGTCGAAGCGCGCGTGCCGGCGCGCCGGACGAATGAGGGTGCGACTGCGCCCCAACGGGGTGCACCGCCGGATGGTGGACGACGTGGCGTCCGTTCCCCCGGCTCGGGACCGAGATCAGCTGTTGTCGGAGGGCGACGAGTGCTCCGGCAGGTAGGGCTGGATCGCGGAGGCGAGCTTCTCGGCCGTCATCGACTGGAGCCAGACGTGCCCGGGACCGTGGATCTCCGCCAGCATCAGCGAGTCGCCGAACAGCTTGTTCTTCACCCCGCGCACGGACGTGAACCGGAGCTCCATCCCGGCGCGGTAGAGCGCCAGGTGCCCCGGGTGGATCAGCATGGACCGCCCGGCCGGGATGTCGTAGTCGCTGATCTCGCCGGCGAGCTGCACCCAGGCGACACCGTCGCCGGACAGCTTCTGGAACACCACGCCGGCACCGCCGAAGATCCCGGCGCCGAGCTTCTTCTGCAGCCCGACCGACACCTCGACCTTCGCGGTGCTGGCCATGTAGGCGCCGGACTGCACCATGAACTCGTCCGCGGCGTCGACCCGCAGCTCCCTGATCGTGCCCGGCAGGTCGGTCGCGAAGGCCACGAACCCGCCGGCCTGCGGGGCGGTGTACTCGGTGAGGAACAGCTGCCCGCCGCCGAGTGCCCGCTTCAGACCGCTCATGAAGCCGCCCCGGCCGCCCGAGCCGAACCGGGTCGACGTCTCGAGGTCGAATCCCGAGGACAGCCACGCGACGTCCCCGCCCTCGGCGATCACCTGCTCGCCGGGGCCCATGGTGATCTCCAGGACGGGCATCGTCGTGCCCATGATCCGGGTCTGCATGGCAGGAACGTAGAGGCGACGCGGCTGCGCCGAAAGGGTCCCGGACGCCCGAGGACAAGGGCCGAACGGCGGCAGCCGGACGCAGATCCGTCGCAGTACCGTGTCCGCCCCGCCCACCGGTCGCTCCCCGCGAGGAGGCCACGTTGACCACGACGACCACGAGTTCGCGCAACGAGGCCGCGCTCGCCCGGGCCATCGACCGCTGGAACGCCGGTGACCTCGAGGGCTACCTGGAGATCTACTCCGAGGACATCCGGCTGCACGGCCTGTCCCCGGAACCGTTGGACATGCAGGGCGCCCGCGCGACGTACCAGGCCATGTTCGCCGCCTTCCCGGAGAACCACCTGGAGCTGCACGAGACGTTCAGCGACGGCGACCGGCTGACCTGCCGGTTCACGCTGACGGGCCGGCACGACGGCGACTACATGGGCATCCCGCCGACGGGGCGCGACATCAGCCTGCCGGGCATCACGATCCTGCACTTCCGCGACGGCCGGTGCGTCGAGCGCTGGGTCTGCGCCGACACCCTCGGGCTCCTCGTGCAGCTCGGGGTCGTCCCGCCGCCGCACTGACGCTCGCGGGCCCGGCCCGCCGATGAGTTCCGCACCCGCCCTCGGTCTGCCCGTCCGAGAGCCGAGAGTGGGGAGATCGAGCGTGCCCGAGCCCGTCCTGCCGACCACCCGTGACGAGCTGTGGGGCGCCGTCCACGCGGAACGCGCCGCCCTGGCCGAGGACCTCGCCGGGCTCGACGACGACGGGTGGGCGGCGCCGTCGTTGTGCGGCCGCTGGACCGTCGAGGAGGTCGTCGCGCACCTCACCGCTGCCGCGAGCACCGGCACGGTCCGGTGGGTCACCAGCATCCTCGGTGCGCGCTTCGACGCCGACCTCCACAACGCCCGGCGGCTCGCGGAGCACCGCGGCGCCACCCCGGCCGAGGCCCTCGACCGCTTCCGCGCCGTGGTCACCAGCACCCGGGCGGCGTCCGGGCACACGGCCGCGTGGCTCGGCGAGGTCGTCGTGCACGGCCAGGACGTCCGCCGGCCCCTCGGGATCCGGCGGTCGCCGTCGATCGAGTCGCTCACCGCCGTGGCGACGTTCTACGCGAGCCGGGACTTCGCGGTGACCAGCAAGAAGGCGGTCGCCGGTCTGCGGCTGGAGGCCACCGACGGCCCCTTCGCCCACGGCGACGGGCCCCTGGTCCGCGGACCGTCCGTCGCGCTGGTGATGGGCATGGCCGGTCGCGCGACCTACTGCGACGACCTCGACGGGCCCGGTGTGCCGACCCTCCGCGAGCGCTGCCGTCCGCGCTAGCCGTGCTACACCCGTTCAGGGAGTCGCCGGGCTGGGCCCCACCGCGGTCCGGACCGCGAACGCGCCCAGCAGGCTCCCCGCGACCCACCGCTGGACGGTCATCGCGCGCGGACGGGCGGCCAGGAACCGGGCGACGGACGCCGCCGCCAGGACGATCAGGGCGTTGACGGCCAGGGCGACGACGATCTGGACCGCGCCGAGCTGCAGGAACTGGCTCCAGGCCGCCCCGCCGGACGGATCGACGAACTGCGGCAGGAGCGCGGCGTACATCAGCGCGATCTTGGGGTTGAGCAGGTTGGTGAGCAACCCCGTGCCGAACAGCCGCCGGTCGGACGCCGGCTCCAGGTCGCGGGCCTCGAACGGCGAGCGGCCGCCCGGCCGCAGCATGCCCCAGGCCAGCCACCCGAGGTACAGCGCGCCGGCGATCTTCACGGTCGTGTACGCGGCGGGGACCGCGGCGAACAGGGCGGACAGCCCGGCCACCGCGGCCCCGAGGTAGCACAGGAACCCCACGCCGGTCCCGGCCAGCGAGACGAGTCCGGCGCGCCTGCCCTGGGAGATCGCCCGGGAGGCCAGGTAGATCATGTTGGGCCCCGGCGTGAGGACCATGCCGAGGGCGATCATGGCGACGCCGACGACGGCGGACGGTGGGATCACGGGCCGAGCCCCTTCCACGGTGCGCCCACCACACAAGCACCTGACCCGCGCGATCACCACGGGTTTGCGGACCCGGGCGGCGCAACGGCGGCTTGACGTGGCATGACGGGGTGGTAAGCCGGTGGCCACCGATCCGGAACACCCCACGTCGGAGGGGCACCTCATGACCGAGACTCTGAAGCCGGTGGACCTCACCGTCGTCGACACCACGACCGCGGAGTGGCAGGACTTCCCCGTGCCCGCCATCAACGCCCACCTCGAGCACGTGCCGCTCCACGACGACCCGGACACGGGGATGATGGTGGTGAAGATGGTGTACCGGGCCGGGTTCACGAACACGTGGCACACCCACCCCTGTGGCCACGGCATCTACGTGCTCGACGGTGTCCTGAACACGCACCAGGGCGACTTCGGACCCGGCAGCTTCGTCTGGTTCCCCGAGGGCGGGACCATGCAGCACGGCGCCACCGCGGACGCCGACTGCACGTTCCTCTTCATCACGAACAAGCCGTTCGACATCCACCACGTGCCCACGGCCGAAGGCTGACAGGGGGGCCGGCGCTCGACGCCGGGCGGGGGGACGAGGCCGTCACCGACCTCCCGCCACTGTCAACGTATAGCGCCCCGGGTGCCTTGTGGCAAGACCCGGGTCGTGGTCCAGAATCGCCCGCCGAAGCCAGGACCTGCAGGAATCGGGGCGAATGCATGGCCGACGTGATCATCGTGGGCGGCGGGCCGACGGGCATGATGCTGGCGGCGGAGCTGCGCCTGCACGACGTGGACGTGGTCGTGCTGGAGAAGGAGGCCGAGCAGCCGCCGTTCGTGCGCTCGCTCGGGCTCCACGTGCGCAGCATCGAGGTGATGGACCAGCGCGGCCTGCTGGAGCGGTTCCTGGAACACGGGAGGAAGTACGAGGTCGGCGGGTTCTTCGCCGGCATCCCGGCGCCGTGGCCACGGCTGGACACCGCGCACGGCTGCGTGCCCGGTACCTCGTCGGCTGCGACGGCAGCCGGAGCACGGTCCGGAAGCTGCTCGGCATCGGGTTCCCGGGCGAGCCCTCGACCGTCGAGACGCTGCTGGGCGAGATGGAGGTGACCGCGCCGCCGGAGACCGTGGCCGCGGTGGTGGCGGAGGTCCGGGAGACGGAGAAGCGGTTCGGCCTCGGACCGGTCGGCGACGGGCGGTACCGCGTCGTCGTGCCCGCGGTCGGGGTGACCGAGGACCGCGGCGTCCGGCCGACCCTCGAGGACTTCCGCAGCCGGCTGCGGGCCGTCGCCGGCACCGACCTCGGGGTGCACTCGCCGCGCTGGCTGTCCCGCTTCGGCAACGCCACCCGGCAGGCCGAGCGGTACCGCGAGGGCCGCGCGTTCCTGGCCGGTGACGCGGCGCACGTCCACCCGCCGACCGGCGGACAGGGCCTCAACCTCGGCATCCAGGACGCCTTCAACCTCGGCTGGAAGCTCGCGGCGGCGGTCGCGGGTCGGGCGCCGGTGGGCTTGCTGGACAGCTACCAGTCCGAGCGACACCCCGTGGCCACCGCCGTCCTGGACAACACCCGTGCGCAGATGGAGCTGATGTCCACCACGAGCGGTGCGCAGGCCGTGCGCAGGCTCGTCGAGGAGCTGATGGCCTTCGAGGAGGTCAACCGGCACCTGATCGAGAAGATCACCGCCATCGGCATCCGCTACGACTTCGGCCCGGGGCCGGACCTGGTCGGCCGCCGGATGCGGGACGTGCAGCTCGAGAAGGGCCGCCTCTACGAGCTGACGCGCGGGCCGCGGCCTGCTCCTCGACCGGACCGGCCGGCTCTCGGTCGAGGGTTGGGCGGACCGGGTCGACCACGTCGTCGACGTCAGCGAGGAGCTCGACGTGCCCGCCGCGCTGTTGCGGCCCGACGGTCACGTGGCGTGGGTCGGGGAGGACCAGCAGGACCTGCTCGACACCCTGCCCCGGTGGTTCGGCGCCGCCGGGTGAGCCCCGCCGCGTGCCCTGTCCGGACTCGGGTACACCTCGGGGCAGGTCGACCAGTTCGGTCCGGATGGTCCTCCTCAGATACTCGCTGAGATCGGATGCTTTCCCATGAAGCCAGCAGCGATGGTGGCGAGAGTTCCCGGGTCGCGCAGCGGGAGGAGATGGTCGGCGCCGAGGACGGTCGTCATCTCCGCGCTCGGCAGCATCTCTGCCAACCCGGCGACGATGCCGTGGACAAGCGGCGGGCTCGCACCTCCCTGGATCAGGAGAACTGGCTGAGAGATGCGGGAGGCATCGGATGCGGAGAAGCTCCATTCTCGAATAGCCGGGCCCTCGTCGCGGAAGAAGAAACCGCAATCACGCTCCGCCTGCTGCAGGCCGTCCGCGCCGAGGACGTCGACGAGCACGGTCCGGTAGTCCTCTGCACAGATCCTGCGCATGAAGGTGTCGAATGCAGTGGCAAGGTCGCCGGCGGCGGCCGTTGCCGCCACGGATCTGACGAACTGGCCGAAGTCGGCGGCCGCCGCCGGAGGGATGAGGGTCGGCGCCGCTGCGGGCTCGACGAGGACGAGGCTTCGCACGAGACCCGGACGGTCGAGCGCGAGCTGGAGCCCGATCACGGCCCCACGAGGCGGAACGTGCGCAGTCCAGGCTGCTCGGACACGGTGGGGAACCACGCCACAAGACACCGGTCGTAGTGGACATGAGTGATGCGGACGCCGGCCCGGGCAGGGTCGTCGTGAACAGGGCGATGTCGCTGGACGGCTTCGTCGCCGGCCCCGACGACGCGATGGACTGGATCTTCGAGCACCCGGACAACGACACGTTCCCCGAGGTCATGCAGGCCACCGGCGCGATGCTGGTGGGTCGGGGCACTCACGAGGTCGGCAAGCGGATGCACACCGAGGAAGCCGAGTACGAAGGGGGGCCGGTGCTCGTCCTGACGCACCGGCCGCCGGACGAGCCGGAGCCCGGGGTCACCTTCCTCAGCTGCGATCTCGCGGAGGCCGTCGCCACGGCGCGTGCCGCCGCGGGTGGGAAGAACCTGGAGATCCTCGGAGCCGACCTGGCGAGTCAGTGCCTGCAGCAGGGTCTCGTCGACGAGGTCCTGGTGTACGTCCTGCCGGTACTCCTCGGCGACGGCGTGCGCTTCTCGACCTCGGGCCTCGGCAGGATCGACCTCGAACCGTTCGACAACAGGCAGTCGGGGTCCGTGACGATGCTCCGCTTCCACGTACGGAAGTAGGGCTGGTCGGGCACGGTGCCTCCGGTGGGATTCGAACCCACACTGTGACCCTTTTAGGGGGAACCGGCTTGCCCACCGATCATGGCTCTTGACCTGCGCGGACAGCAGCAGCCGAGGCCCCGCCGGCCGATCTTCGGCGCGTATTTGGCGCAGGGCAGTCTCCGGGTCAGCTGTCGGCGGGCTCCAAGCGCCGCCTCGCCAACTCCGCGGCGAGAGCGTCGCGCTCGGCGTCGAACGCCTGGCAAGACTCCTCGTGGAGATCTTCCCAACGAAGGTCCAGGACAGCCCGTGCAGCGGTCTCGTCCACGCCGAGCAGCTCGCGCACGGCAGCACGCGCCGCGGCTCGATCCTCAGCCCCGGCGACCGCCGCAACCACCTCGGCGTAGCGCCCAGTGGCCGCAGTGATCGCGGTGAGCATGCCGAGTCGGCCTTCGACGATGTGAGTAGCCGTCGCTCGGATTTCGTCGGTGGTGAAGCGCCACATGGTCACAGAGTGGCATTCGCTAGGGCCTCTGCCCATGAGCTGGGCCTGAGGTGATCTCCTCGCGGCGCGGGTTCATCCCTGCCAGGTCGAGGGCCGGGGCACAGGGCACGCCTTCCCGCCTTGTGCCCTGGCCCTCGGCCTAGTTGCCGTGTCGGCGCGCTGTGAGGAGATCACCGCCCGCCGCACCTCCCCCCGATCTCTGAGCGGTGCCGGGTACGGGCGGAGCCCGCGTCTCTCTGTGGCTCTGACTGAGCTATCGGGCCGACCAGACCGCGTCGAACGTTGCGGGGTCGAGAGGCAGGAGCCAGCACTCACACGCCGTGAGGGCTAGCGATGGCTAGTGCGGTGACCACAGAGGTTCACCGGGTCATGCGGCAGCGGGTCTGCCCCAGCGGCGGTGGTGTTCGCTGCGGACTCGGGCGCGTTCGCGCCGTCCGGACGCTCCGCCCGGATGCTCCCGGGCGCGGCCAGGGTGTGATCGCCGCCCTTGCGACGGCGGGTCACGCCCCACAGCTGGTCGTCGCCGAGGCTGTAGCAGCCGTGGAAGTAGCGGATGCCGTGCGTGCGGGTGTAGGTCGCCGGCAGACGGTTCGGTCTCGACTCCCGCGCCCAGGTCGACCCGTGGCAGGGCCGGATCGATAGCGGCCCGAACTGGTCGAAGGCCAAGCAGCGGTCCGGGAATCGGCTGGTCACCTCCTCGGCCCGGTCGCGCTTGGTGTTCTTGCCCGGGCGGGTGCTGGCCGTCGTGACGATGAACGCGATGTCGGTGTCACTGATCAGGCGGGGACGGCCTCCCGCCCACTGAGGGTCCAACGCGGCCAAGCCCTTCTCGTTGAACGCGTGGATCACATCGCGCACGGTGTCCTCGTCCGCGGCGACGAGCCGGGCGATCGCCGGAGTCGGAGTCCCGGATGACGAGGCCATGATGATCGTCGCCCGCCGGACCCGGATCGGGTGCCCGCGTTCGCGGCGCACGATTTTGAGTCAGCCGGCGCCCCTCCTCATGGTCAACCGTCGTGCCCTGACCGGTCCTGCCACCCGAAGCCCTCGCTCCCGCCGCCGACTCGATGTCAGCACCGAGAGTGGAAGCTTCTGCCCCACCTGCCATGCAGCCGGACCGGCGTGTCGCCAACCCGGTGAAGGTACGTGGTCAACGCACTAGTACGTGATCAACGGCTTGATCACGCCGTCCCGCTTGTCGCGCATGACCGCGAACGCGTCCTCCGCGTCGCCCACGGCGAAGCGGTGGGTTGTCATCGGGCTCGGGTCGACCTTGCCGGTTGCGAGGAGGCGCATGAGCCGCTCCATCCGGTCTCGCCCGCCGGGGCACAGGTCCGTGGTGATCTGCTTGCCGGCCATGCCCAGGCCGAACGCGTCGAGCGGGATGGTCAGGGTGGGGCCGCCTTCGCCGTGGTAGCCGAGGTTGGAGATCGTGCCTCCAGCCCGAGTCGCGCGGAGGCAGCCCTCGAAGGTGGCCTGCGACCCGAGCGCTTCGATGGCCGAGTCGACGCCGCCGCCAGTGATCTCGGCGATTTGTTCGGCGGCGTTCCCGTCGGACGGGTCGATCACGATGTCGGCGCCGAACTGCTTGGCCAGCGCGGCGCGGTCGGGCCGGCCCTCGACGGCGATGATGAGCCCGGCTCCGAGGAGTCTGGCGCCCATGGTGGCGGAGAGCCCGACCGCTCCTTGGGCGAATATGGCGACGGTGCCGCCGAGGGGGATGTGGGCGTTCTCGGCTCCGACGAAGCCGGTGGAGAGCATGTCGCAGGCGTAGACGGCGACTTCGTCGGCGAGCTCGTCGGGGATCGGGGCGAGGTTGTAGTCGGCGTCGTTGACGTGGAAGTACTCGGCGAGGTTGCCGTCTTTCTGCGCGGTGTAGCGGTAGCCGCCGAGCGGGCCGCCGCATTGCGAGGTGAATCCGCGTTGGCAGTAGTCGCAGGTGCCGTCCGGGGTGACGGCGTTGACGGCGACGCGGTCGCCGACCTTGACCGAGGTGACGCCGTCGCCGATCGCGTGCACGACGCCAACGCTCTCGTGGCCGAGCAACCGTCCGGCGGGAACGGGCAGGACGCCGGCGACGGTGTGGACGTCGGAGGTACAGATCAGGGAGGCGGTGGAGCGGACGACGGCCTCACCGGGCCCGGCCGTGGGGATGTCGCGCTCGACGAGCCCGACCTGTCCGTCGCCGAGGAACGCGAGGCCTCGCATCGTTGCGGTCATGATGTTCCTTTCATGTCTGGGGAGGCGGTCGGCGGGCACTCGACAACCCGCCGACCGCCGGTCGGAGCGCCGGTCAGGCCGGGCTGTGGAGCAGCTCGCCGAGGTGCTGGTCGATCTGCGGCATGTAGGTGGGGGCGACGGCGAACAGGCCGAGGTGGCCGAGGATGTCGTCGATCACGCGCAGCTCGGAGTTCTTGATCTTCTCCTGTTCGGCGCGGCAGTCGCGGACGGGGAAGAACATGTCTTCGCTGATCGGCATGACGAACGTCTTCGCGGTGATGCGGCCGAGGGCGGCGTCGAGGTCGCCGCCGGTGTGGCGGGCGACGTCGCCGCGCTGCCACTTCCACGCCATGCAGAGCAGGTCGTTCGGGTCCATCGCCGTGAAGTAGGGCTCGAGGAAGCCTTCGACGAAGGCCTCCTTGGAGTCGAACTCCAGTGCCCGCCAGACTTCCTGCTTCCAGAACTCGGTGGAGAAGCCCATGACGGCCCAGATGCCGGCGTGGCGCTTGAGCCCGTCGACGACGTCGGCGTTGGAGCTGTACTCGCCGCCGGCGAAGCTCGGGTCGGAGGTGATCGCCTCGGTGAGGGCCTTGGTGAACAGGAAGTCGTGCGGGGTGTTCTGCGCGGTGCCCGCGATGGGTGCGGCGCGCTTGACCTTCTCGGGGAAGCGTACGGCCCACTCGTAGGTCTGCTGGGCGCCCATTGAGCCGCCGACGACGGCGTGCAGGGTGTCGATGCCGAAGTGCTCGCGCAGCAGCCGTTCCTGGGCGACGACGTCGTCGCCGATGCGCACGTGCGGGAACTTCGCCATGGCGATCTCGGCGTTGGGGCCGTCGGCGTTGTGTGGGGAGGTCGACAGCCCGGACCCGATCTGGTCGACCACGACGATGAAGTACTTGTCGGGGTCGAGGGCGTGGCCGGGCCCGATGTACTGCTCTCGCCAGATCTGGTGTGTCCCGGAGTACCAGGTCGTCACCAGGATCGCGTTGTCCTTCGCGTCGTTGAGGGTGCCGAAGGTGGCGACGGCCAGCTGGCAGTCCGGGATCGTGCCGCCCTCTTCCAAGTCCAGGCGGCCGATGGAGACCAGGTCGTAGTCGCCGTGGAACTCGTGGGAGTAGAAGGGGTTGTCGATCATTTGTGCTCCTCGTCGTTGATGGAGTGGGCGGTTAGCGGGCGGTGTAGCCGCCGTCGATCACCAGTTCGCTCCCGGTGACCCAGCGGGCTTCATCGGAGGCGAGGTAGACGACGCCCCAGGCGATGTCGTCGGGGGTGCCGGTGCCGCCGAGGGGGTGCAGCGCATCGAGGGCGGTACGGGCCTCGCCGCGGTCCATGCCTGCCTCGTCGACGTAGCGGTTGACCATGTCGGTGAAGACGAAGCCGGGATGGATGCTGTTGACCCGGATCTTCTCCGGGGCGTAGGTGAGCGCGTCGTTCTTGCTCATCAGCCGCACCGCGCCCTTGGAGGCGTGGTAGGGCGGGATGTCGCCGCCACCCACGAGGCCGTAGATCGAGGAGATATTGACGATCGAGCCACCCCCGGCCTGGCGCAGGTGCGGGATGGCGTGCTTGGTGCACAGGAACACCGCCGTGCAGTTGACGGCCATGACCCGCTCCCACTCCGCGAGCTCGAGCTGGTCCGTCGGCTGGTTGACGCCTTCCACCCCGGCGTTGTTGACCAGGACGTCGACTCGGCCGAGCTCGTCGGCCACCTCGCGGATCCGGCCGGCCACCTCGTCCTCCGCCGTGACGTCGCAGGCACGGAAGATCGCCCGCCCTCCACCAGAGGCGATCTTCTCGGCCACGCCCTGCCCGGCCGGGTCACGGTCGAGAATCGCGACGGCGGCCCCTTCCTCGGACAGTCGTGTGGCGATCGCGAAGCCGAGGCCGTTCGCTCCGCCGGTGACGACGGCAACCTTGCCGCTCAGACGAGACATTGCTGGTTCCTCCTGGCGAGATGGGTCTCGAACTCGCTGCGCGCTCGTGGGATCCAGATCACTGTCGGGGGTGTCCCAGCAGCACGACGTGTCCTGTAATGGGACACGTCGTGGCCTTGACCCCGGCCGCACCATGAACAGCGGGACACGAGGAGGTGTTGCGTAGTGGCCGAGATACCTGACCGGCGTTTGTTGTTGGCCTCCGCCCGCGCGGACCTGCTCGACGGCAACGGGGCGCTGGCCCCCGGGGTGCCCGATCATGTTGCCGCCTCTTGGCGACGCAGTATGTCGCGCGGTGTGCACCCGGACTGCGTCGACAGCCCGTACTTCACCGAGCTCGACTTCAAGTCGCGGCTCGTCCGCTGCGCCCAGCCGGTGATCGATCAGCTGTCCGAGCAGATCTCGGACGTGCCGATGTGTGTCGCGCTCACCGACAGCCGAGCACGGATACTCGTCCGACGAGACAGCAGCCCGTGGATCGGCAAGATCCTCGACCGCGTCTACTTCGCCAAGGGCTTCGGCTACGAAGAAGGCAGCGTGGGCACCAACGGCGTCGGGACAGTCCTGGAGTTCGGCCAGTCGGTGCACATCGTCGGCGCCGAGCACTTCGTCGACAATCTCCAGTCCTTCGCCTGCGCAGGCGCCCCGGTCCGTGACCCCTTCTCCGGCCGGATCGAGGGCGTGCTCGACATCAGCTGCCTGAGCGACCACTCCACGCCGATCATGCACTCTCTCGTGCGCTCGGCCGCACAGCGCATCGAGCACAACCTGCTGCTGGACCGCAACGAGGCCCAGCAGGCCCTCTTCGACGTCTACTCGCGCGTCGACTCCCGCACCCGTGACGCCGTCGTCGCCGTCGGCCCACGCTTCGTCGTGGCCAACACCGCCATGCAGACCCTGCTCGAATCGAGCGACCAAGAGGCGCTGCACGACCACATCCGGTTCATGACCCCGCGCCACTCGACCGTCGACGACAAGGTCGATCTGCCCTCCGGGCTGCAGATCCGGCTCCGAGGGTCCACGGTGACGGTCGGCGGCGACGTCGCAGGCATGATCGGCGTCGTCACCCCGCTTCGCGAAAGCGCCGGGTCGGTCCCGGCGTTTCGGTCCGCCACGGCCGCTGCACCACCGCGGGCGACTGCGGCATCACTCCGAGATCAAGCGAGCAGCTCGCCCGCATGGCGTGCAGCCGAGGCGACTGTGCGCAGCGCCCTGAACGCCGATGAGACAGTCCTCGTCCTCGGTGAGCCCGGCAGTGGCCGATTCACACTTCTCGCCCAGCTGGTCCACGCCGAGCGACCAGGGGTCCGCCTGCACCGCATCGAGGCTCGGGACGCAGAGAAGCAGCCGTGCGAGATCGGGTGCCTCCTGGCCATGACAGACCCGCAAGAGGACTTGTACATCCTGTGCGACGTCGACCAACTCTCCAGTCGCACCGCGGACGCGTTGCTTGCCTGCCTGGGCGAGCGCAGCTCGATCCCCGGCCTGCTCGGGGGGACCGCAGGCGAGTCGGAGCCCTCCGGCACCGACCGGGGAACGCTGCTTGCACTGTTTCGCCAGTCGACCACCGTCCCGCCCCTGAGGCATCGGACCGGCGACCTCATGGCGTTCGTCCGATCGATCCTCCAGGAGCTCGCGCCCCATCGTGAGCTCCGGCTGTCCCCGGACGCCTCCCGGGTGCTCGGGCGGTACCGCTGGCCGGGCAACATCCGTGAGCTGCGTGAGGTGCTGGCTTGCACCGTGTCCCGCCGGCCGGTCGGTGTCATCCAGGCCGAAGATCTTCCCGCGTACTGCCAGAGTGCCTCGCGCAGCCCGCTGCGGCAGGTCGACCAGATCGAGCGTGACGCCATCATCGACGCGATCCGGCGGGCCAAGGGGAACCGCAAGGCAGCCGCTACTGCCCTCGGCTTCTCCCGCTCCACCCTGTATCGGAAGCTCCAGCTATACGGCATCACCGACTGACGAAACGTGTCCCGCTCTGGGACACCTCGCCGGTGTGGGACACCACACACCATGTCCGTGTTCGCGCACCACCTGGACACGGAAGAGGCACATGACGATGACGTCCACGACCGACACCGCACCTGCATCCGATAGCTCCGCTGTCGATCGCGAGCTCGACGCCGTTGTCCTCGGCGCCGGGGTCGCCGGGCTCTACCAGCTCCATCAACTGCGCGCGCAGGGCCTGCGGGTGCGGGCCTACGAGGCCGGCGGCGACGTGGGCGGGACCTGGTACTGGAACCGCTACCCCGGCGCACGCTTCGACTCCGAGGCCTACATCTACCAGTACCTGTTCTCCGAGCAGCTCTACAAGGACTGGAGCTGGAGCGAGAAGTTCCCCGGCCAACCCGAGATCGAACAGTGGCTGCACTACGTCACCGACCGGCTCAACCTGCGCGAGGACATCCAGTTCTCCACCCGGATCGTGAGCGCCCACTACGACGACGAGCGCGGCCGCTGGACCGTCCGCACCGACCGCGGCGAGACCATCGACACCCAGTTCTTCGTCACCTGCGCCGGCATGCTCTCCGCGCCGATGGACAACATGTTCGAAGGCCAGGACAGCTTCCAGGGACCGATCTTCCATACCTCCCGCTGGCCGCGCGAGAACGTCGACCTCGCCGGCAAGCGGGTCGGCGTCGTCGGCATCGGCGCCACCGGCATCCAGGTCATCCAGACCATCGCCGACACCGTCGAGCACCTCACGGTGTTCGCGCGCACCCCGCAGTACGTGCTGCCGATGAAGAACCCGAAGTACGGCGAGTCGGAGCAGAACTGGTACAAGAGCCGATTCGAGGAGCTGCGCTCCACCATCCCGCACACCTTCACCGGGTTCGAGTACGACTTCGAGCACGCCTGGGCCGACTGCACCCCCGAGCAGCGCCAGGAGATCCTCGAGGAGATCTACCAGGACGGCTCGCTCAAACTGTGGCTCGCCGGCTTCGGCGAGATGTTCTTCTCCGAGGAAGTCAGCGAGGCGGTCTCGGAGTTCGTCCGCAACAAGATGCGCGCGCGGCTCAAGGACCAGCACCTGATCGACATCCTGGTGCCCACCGACTACGGCTTCGGCACCCACCGGGTCCCCCTCGAGACCAACTACCTCGAGGTCTACCACCGCGAGAACGTCGACCTCGTGGGCGTCAAGGACAACCCCATCGCCCGCATCCTGCCCAACGGCATCGAACTTGCCGACGGCACCGTCCACGAACTCGACGTGATCATCCTCGCGACCGGCTTCGACGCCGGCACCGGCGCGCTGACCCGCATCGACATCCGCGGCCGGGGCGGCCGGTCGCTGACCGAGGACTGGGGCCGCGACATCCGCACCACGATGGGGCTGATGGTCCACGGCTACCCGAACATGCTCACCACCGCCGTGCCGCTCGCCCCCTCGGCCGCGTTGTGCAACATGACCACCTGCCTGCAGCAGCAGACCGAGTGGATCACCGCGACCATCCGCAGCATGCGCGGGCAGGGCAAGACCGTGATCGAGCCGACCGAGGCCGGCGAGGACGCCTGGGTAGCCCACCACGAGGAGGTCGCCTCGGCCACGCTGGTGCCGAAGACCCACTCCTGGTACCTGGGCTCCAACGTCCCGGGCAAGCCGCGGCGGCTGCTGTCCTACATCGGCGGCGTCGGACAGTACCGGCAGAAGTGCGACGAAGAGGCGGCCGCCGGCTACCCGAAGTTCCGCATCGCGTAGCGCCGGGTCTCGCAGCGAACGGAGCCGACCTTCCCGACGGGTCGCTTGGGAGGGCCGGCTCCGGCCGTCAACCGCGACGAGGCCTCTCGTCGCAGAGGCATGGACGGAGTTTTGCGCTCATGGCGAGCACAGGGCAGCGCGCCGCAGATGACAGTCTGAAGCCGTCGTTCGCTCGGCTCGACCCCGTCACCACACCGGCAACCGCAAACCCGACCCATACGAGGACCACGCCCCGGCGACGACCCTCCATGGCGCTACTCGTCGCGGCGGCAGCGAGACCAAGCCCCAAGCTTCCCGAGTACGAGGTCCGCGCTCGGCTCACGGTGGACACCGCTCGAGATTCGCTACAGCGACCATCGCCACTCACGAGGGTCAGACTGTGATGCGCCGAGAGGGCCCGTGCTGCGTCACGTGACGTGCCGACGTGTTCTCACACCCGTTCGAGGCGGACGACGACCCATTTCGACGTGGGGGTGCCGGAGTCGAGGGCCTGGGAATCGAGGGGAACCAGTGGGTTGGTCTCCGGGTAGTAGGCAGCGACGCAGCCGGTGGGGGTGTCGTAGGAGACCAGCCGGAAGTCCTCCGCGCGGCGCTCGATCCCGTCCTCCCACTCCGAGACCAGGTCGACGCGGTCCCCGTCGGCGAGGCCGAGCCCGGTGAGGTCGGCGGGGCTGATGAACACGACGCGGCGGCCGGAGCGGATGCCGCGGTAGCGGTCGTCGAGGCCGTAGACGGTGGTGTTGAACTGGTCGTGGCTGCGCAGGGTCTGCAGCACCAGCCGGCCCTCCGGCACGGTCATCACCTCGAGCGGGCTGACGGTGAACACCGCCCTGCCCTGCGCGGTGGGGAAGGTGCGGCTGTCGCGGGGCGGGTGGGGGAGGGGGAACCCGCCGCGTCGCTGGATCTTCTCCTCGTAGGCCTCGCAACCGGGCACGACCCGCCCGATCCGCTCGCGGATCCGGGAGTAGTCGGCGGCGAAGTCCGGCCAGGGGATCCCGTACCGGTCGCCGAGGGTCGCCGCGGCGATACCGCAGAGGATGTCGACCTCGGAGCGCAGCAGCGGGCCGACGGGTTCGGAGCGGCCGCGGGAGGCGTGCACGGCGGACATGGAGTCCTCGACGGTGACCCGCTGGAGCAGCCCGCCGGTGCGGTCCTGCTCGGTGCGGCCCAGGGTGGGCAGGATCAATGCGTCCGCACCGGCGGTGAGGTGGCTGCGGTTGAGCTTGGTGGAGATCTGCACGGTGAGCGCGGCCGAGCGCAGGGCGGCCTCGGTGACGTGGGTGTCGGACATCGCGGCGGCGAAGTTCCCGCCGAGCCCGACGAACACCTTCGCGGTCCCGTCGCGCAGGGCGCGGACCGCGGCAGCGGCGTCGTGGCCGTGCGCACGCGGGGGGTCGAAGCCGAACTCGGCGCCGAGGGCGTCGAGGAAGACCTCGGGGGCCTTCTCCCAGATGCCCATGGTGCGGTCGCCCTGCACGTTGGAGTGCCCGCGGACCGGGCACAGCCCCGCACCGGGTTTGCCGATCATGCCCTGGAGCAGGGCGACGTTGACGAACTCGGCGATGGTGGCCACGGCGTTGCGGTGCTGGGTGATACCCATGGCCCAGCAGTTCACGATCCGCTGCGAGGTCGCGAACATCTCCGCGGCGGCCTCGATCTCGGTCCAGGACAGCCCCGTGGCGGCCAGCACGGCGGCGCGGTCGAGGTCGCGGAGGTGGGCGGCCCAGGCGTCGAACCCGACGGTGTGGGCGGCGATGAAGTCGTGGTCGGCGGCGTCGCGGCGCAGCAGCAGGTGCCCGATGGCCTGCCAGAGGGCGAGGTCACCGTTCGAGCGGATCTGCAGGTAGGTGTCGGCCAGCCCGGTGCCGCGCCCGGCCAGGCCCTTGGGGGTCTGCGGGTTGTCGAAGCGCAACAGCCCGGCCTCGCGCAGCGGGTTGATCGCCAGGATGCGTGCGCCGTTCTGCTTGGCGATCTCCAGCGCGGAGAGCATGCGCGGGTGGTTGGTGCCCGGGTTCTGCCCGGAGATCACGATCAGGTCGGCCTCGTGCAGGTCGGCCAGGGACACGGAGCCCTTGCCGATGCCGATGGTGCGGGCGAGGGCGACCGACGTCGACTCGTGGCACATGTTCGAGCAGTCGGGCAGGTTGTTGGTGCCGTAGGCGCGGGCGAGGAGCTGGTAGACGAACGCGGCCTCGTTCGACGCCCGCCCGGAGGTGTAGAACAGCGCCTCGTCCGGCGAGTCCAGCGCTTGCAGGTGCTGCGCGACCAGCGCGAACGCGGAGTCCCACGAGATCGGCTCGTAGTGGTCGGCGCCGGCCCGGCGCACCATCGGGTGGGTGAGCCGGCCCTGGCGCTCCAGCCAGTGGTCGGACCGTCGGACGAGCTCGGAGATCGGGTGGGTGGCGAAGAACTCCGGGCCGACGGTGGCGCGCTGGCCCTCCCACGAGACGGCCTTCGCGCCGTTCTCGCAGAACTCCGCGGTGTGCCGGTGATCGGTCGGGTCCGGCCAGGCACAGGACATGCAGTCGAACCCGTCGACCTGGTTGAGGGTCAGCAGGTTGCGGGCGGCGCGCACCGGCCCCATCTGGCGCAGCGCCCGCCCCATCGACACCGTCACCGCCTTCAACCCCGCCGCGTGCGAGGCCGGGCGGCCCACCCGCAACCCGGACTCCTCGGCGTCGACCCTATCGACCGGGGCAGGGGTGGCGTCGGGCGTGGTGGACACGGGGGAACCTCCGGCGGTGGTGCGAGCCGGCGGGTATCCGGCCGCCCGAGTCTAGATCAGCCGGTCAGAGCAGCAGGACGAGCGCGACCACGGCGAGCAGCACGCAGAATCCGAGGAGCGCGGCCAGCACGACGCCCGGCCGCTCCACCGGCGACCGCAACCGGGTCCACCCCAGCTCCGCGGCGGCCGCGTCGACGATCCGATGGCCCTCGGTCCCCACCTCCGTCGCCTCCGGGCGGCGCCCGAAGCCGGGCAGCAGAGGGCGGTGGTCGCCGGGTCCCTCGGGTTCCTCGGCCGCGTCGGGCACCGGGACGCGCGAGTCGGTGACCCGGTAGGTGCCGGTGGCCGCGTCGAGCGCGACCCGGTGGGTCAGGGTCTCCCGGCGCCGGCGGCCGCGCGCCCCGGGCGGGCTGCTGACCTCGGCGACCAGTTCGAAGCCGGCATCGGTGCCGGCCACCGTGTACGGCGTGCCCGTCGCCGCCTTGCGGACACGGGCGACCAGGACCGCCGGGTCGTGCGCCATGTCGGGATCAGGCCGCCGGGGAGGCGCCGGCGCGGCCGCCCTCGGCCAGCACGTCGAGGCCGAGGCCGAGCTCCGCCGCCAGGGCGGCGACGGTGAAGAACGCGGGCGTGGGGATCCGCCCGGTCTCGATCTTGCGCAACGTCTCGGGCGAGATGTCCGCGCCCGCCGCGACGTCGCCGATGCTCCGGTCGCCCCGGGCGGCGCGCAGCAGGGCGCCCAGTCGCTCGCCGCGCTCGCGGTCCTCGGGGGTCAGGGGGACGCGCACCATGCCGTCATACTAATACCGGTATAGTTATCGACGTGATCGAGCTGAAGACGCCCGGGGAGATCGACGCGATCGACGCCGCCGGGTCCCTGGTCGCCCGCATCCTCGCCGCGGTCCGTGAGCGGGCGGCGCCCGGTGTCCGGCCCAGCGAGCTGGACGCGCTGGCCTCGGACCTGATCGCCGACGCCGGGGCCGTGTCGAGCTTCCGCGGCTACCACCCGCGGTGGGCGCCGGAACCGTACCCGGGCGTGCTGTGCGTGAGTGTGAACGACGCCGTGGTCCACGGGATCCCGTCGCGCACCAGGCTCCGGGAGGGCGACCTGCTCAGCGTCGACTTCGCCGTCCACCTCGACGGCTGGTGCGCCGACGCCGCCTTCAGCGTCGTCGTCGGGGGCGGGGACCCGGGCGCGGGGGTCGACCCCGCACGCTCCGTCTCCGGTCCGATGGTCGACTCC
This sequence comes from Pseudonocardia oceanicola, assembly GCF_047200735.1. Taxonomy (NCBI): domain Bacteria; kingdom Bacillati; phylum Actinomycetota; class Actinomycetes; order Pseudonocardiales; family Pseudonocardiaceae; genus Pseudonocardia; species Pseudonocardia oceanicola. The sequence continues at coordinate 74,725 of NZ_JBJZON010000027.1, read as the reverse complement.
GCACGCTCCGTCTCGGGTTCGATGGTCGACTCCGCACGCTCCGTCTCGGGTTCGATGGTCGACTCCGCACGCTCCGTCTCCGGTTCGATGGTCGACTCCGCACGCTCCGTCTCCGGTTCGATGGTCGACTCCGCACGCTCCGTCTCCGGCGACGAGAAGCTGATCGCCACCACGGAGGCCGCACTCGCCGCCGGGATCGCGGCCGCGCAGCCGGGCGCGCAGATGGGCGACGTCGGGTACGCGATCGGCCAGGTCGCCCGCGGCGCGGGCTACGGGATGCTCGCCGACCACGGCGGACACGGCGTCGGTCGGTCGATGCACGAGGAGCCGCACGTCCCCAACGAGGCCACGCCACGTCGTGGCCTGAGGCTGCGCCCGGGCCTGGTGCTCGCGATCGAGCCCATGCTGCACGCCGGCGGGAAGGACTCCTATCGGCACGACCGCGACGGCTGGACGATCCGCACCGCCGACGGCAGCCGCGCCGCGCACGCCGAGCACACCATCGCGATCACCGAGAGCGGTCCGCGGATCCTCACCCTCCCCTGATCCGCGAGCCGGTTCCACGACCTCCGGCCGGCTGTGCGTGGTGAGTGGTGCCGGAGCACCACTCACCACGCACGGCGGGGACGTGCGGTTCGGTGGAGCGGAGAGCCGCCGCGCGGGGTGGTCAGTCGCTCGTGACGCCGTCGGCGAGCAGGCCGACGCCGATCCCGGCGAGCCAGACGTCCTTCGCGATGCCCAGGCCCTGCTGGCTCGGCCAGATGCTGCCCGGCCGGCGCATGCCCGGGATCCGGGCGTACAGGCCGAGCAGGCTCCCCGCGAACGCCGTGAGCAGCGCGCCGCCGACGACCGCCGGGACGAACGGCGTGAGCAGGGCGACGCCGGTGGCGATCTCGCCCGCGGCGAGGGCCTTGACGAACCGCTCCTGCGGGACCCGCTTGAGGAAGGGGTAGGCGGTGGTCGCCATGCCGTACACGCCCGCGGCCTGCTCCGGGCCGGCCTTCCACTTCTCCAGGCCGGAGTGGAGCACGAAACCGCCGCTGCTGATCCGTCCGGGGAGCTCCCGGAGCTTCGCCAACGCCATGCCCGGACGGTAACACAAGTGGGGACTGCTCCCCGTTTAGTCCGATAGGGTGCGCGTCGTGACACTGCGCGCCGACGCCGAGCGCAACCGCCGCGCCCTCGTCGCGGCGGCCCGCGCGGTGTTCGGCGAGCAGGGCCTGCAGGCTCCGATCGACGAGATCGCGCGCCGCGCCGGGGTGGGCAACGCGACGCTCTACCGTCGCTTCCCCACCCGCCGCGCGCTGGTCGCGGCGGTGTTCGCCGAGCGAATGGCGGACTTCGCGCGGGCCGCGGAGGAGGCGCTCGCCGAGCCCGACCCGTGGACCGGCTTCCGGGCCTACGTGCTCACGGTGCTCCGCATGCAGGCCTCGGACCGTGGCCTCGCCGACCTGCTCACGCTCAGCGTGCCGGCCGAGCCGGGGCTGGAGGCGCTGCGCGGGCGGGTCGAGGCCGGGCTGGCCGAACTGGTCGACCGGGCGCAGCGCTCGGGAGACCTGCGCGCCGACGTCACGCCCGAGGACCTGCCGCTGCTCCTCATGGCCAACGCCGGCCTGGTGCACCGCACCGCCGAGGCCGCACCGCACGCGTGGGAACGGTTCGCCGCTTTCGTGCTCGACGGGTTGCGCGCCCCTGCCGTCTCGGCCCCGGCGCCGCCGGGCCCCTCCCGGGAGGCCCTGGCACGGTCGATGCGCGCGGGTGCGGCGCGGCTGGGGTGCGTGGAGTGACGGCCGACGAGGTCGCCGCGGCCGTGGCGGGACGGTCCGTCGTGCCGACCTGACCGCTCCGCCGGTTCCGCTCTGGTCGGACGGGTGGCCGTTCGTGCAGGATGCGAGGCGTGTCCGACGTCGCACAGTTCACCCCGCAGACCACCGAGGCGATCGCCCGGGCCCGGCAGCACTCGCTCGGCGACCTGTTGCGCCGCACCGCGTTGCGCTACCCGGACAAGCTCGCGGTGGTCGCGGGCGAGCGCCGGGCGAGCTTCGCCGAGTTCGACGCCGCCGTGAACCGGTGCGCGAACACCCTGGCCGGGAAGGGCCTGGAGAAGGGCGACCGGCTGGCCCTGCTCTCGCACAACTCCTGGCAGTTCGCCGTGCTGGCCTTCGCCACCGCCCGGCTCGGCGTGGTGCTGGTGCCGGTCAACTTCATGCTGGGCGCCGAGGAGATCGCGTTCATCCTCGGGCACTCCGGCGCGAAGGGCATGGTCACCGAGGACGCGCTCGCCCCCACCGCGGAGAAGGCGCTCGCCTCCGCCGGGATCTCGGCCGGGGTGCGCGGCTGGATCGCGCTGTCCGGTGCGGGTTCGAGCTCAGGCCCGACCGGGGACTGGGAGGACGTCGACGGCTGGATCGACTCCGGCTCGGACGCTCCGCCGGAGGTCCTGGTGGCCGACGACGACCCGCTGCGGCTGATGTACACCTCGGGCACCGAGTCGCGGCCCAAAGGGGTGATGCTGTCGTCGAAGTCGCTGATCAGCCAATACGTCTCCTGTGCGATCGACGGCGGGATGAGCGTCGAGGACATCGAGGTCCACACCCTGCCGATGTACCACTGCGCGCAGCTGGACTGCTTCTTCTCCGTCGACGTCTACCTGGGCGCCACCTCGATCATCCTGCCGGGCCCCGACCCGGCGCGGCTGCTCGAGACGATCGAGCGCGAGAAGGTCACCAAGCTGTTCTGCCCGCCCACGGTGTGGATCTCGCTGCTGCGCCACCCCGACTTCGACACCCGCGACCTGTCCAGCCTGCGCAAGGGTTACTACGGCGCGTCGGCGATGCCGGTGGAGGTGCTCAAGGAGCTGTCGCGGCGGCTGCCCGACGTGCAGTTCTGGAACTTCTACGGGCAGACCGAGATGTCGCCGCTGGCCACGATCCTGCGCCCGCACGAGCAGTTGCCGCACGCCGGGTCGGCCGGCCGTGCGTCGTTGAACGTCGAGACCCGAGTGGTCGACGACGAGGACAACGAGGTCCCGCCGGGCGAGGTCGGCGAGATCGTGCACCGGTCCCCGCACGCCGCGCTGGGCTACTACGACGACGAGGAGAAGACCGCCGCGGCCTTCCGGAACGGCTGGTTCCACTCCGGGGACCTGGGCGTGGTCGACGAGAACGGCTACCTCGCCGTCGTCGACCGCAAGAAGGACATGATCAAGACCGGCGGGGAGAACGTCGCCTCCCGCGAGGTCGAGGAGGCGCTCTACCTGCTCGAGGGCGTCGCCGAGGTGGCGGTGTTCGGCATCTCGCACCCGCACTGGATCGAGGCGGTGACCGCGGTCGTCGTGCCCAAGCAGGGCGTGGAGCTGACCCGGGAGCAGGTCGACGCGCACGCCCGCGAGGTGCTCGCCGGCTACAAGCGGCCGAAGTACGTGGTGTTCGCCGAGTCCCTGCCGAAGAACCCCAGCGGCAAGATCCTCAAGAAGGACCTGCGCGTTCAGCACGCGGATCTGTCGAGCGAGGTCTAGCGATCGTTCGTCCAGGGGGCGGGAAGCGAGGGGTGCGCAACGACGGGCAGGCGCCGGCCGTGCCGGCACGCAGTAGGTCCGCACCACAGTGCCGTCTGTGCAGGGGAGTGCGCACAGAAGTGCCGTTCGTGCACCCGGCAAGGTGATCGCGGGCGCCGGGTGCGAACGGCGCTCTCGGTCAGCACGGCTGGGCGAGAGCGCCCCCGCTTCTAGCCGGTGGGCGCTGCGTTCGAGCCGGGGCCGTTGAGCGCCTCCGTGTCCGCAGTGTTGTCCGGATCGGATCCGCCGACCGTGTCCGGGCTCGTCGTCTCCGCCTGAGGGCCGCGAGTCGGGCGGGTTCGGGTCGTGGTCTGCGCGGCAGTGGTGGTCGGTGCGGGGGCGACGGTGGTCGTGGGCGCCGGCGGCGTGGTGGTCGCCGCCGGAGCGGTCGCGACCGGAGCGGCGGGGGCGCGGGTGGCCGTGGCGGCGGGGGCCCTGGTGGTGGTCGCGGGCGCCTCCGCCACCGCCGCCGGCGGCGGCGCGATCTCGTCCGTCTCCACGGTGTCGCTCGCCTCGGCGGTGCTGGCGCCCCCGAGCAGCGGGATCTCCATCAGGGGTCCGCTGTTGCCGGCGGCCAGGCTGACCCCGACCACCGCGAGGAACACGACGCACACCGCGACCACGCTGTACACGCCGAACTTGATGCTCCGGGTGCGGCGGCCGCGCTCGTCGACGAACACCGGGCGCACCGAGGCGATGGCGGCGGTGGCGTCGACCGGGGACTCGGCCGCCAGGTCGGCCCGGCGCCGGGCCGAGATCGCCGTGGTCGCCTCGAGGGCCGGTACGCCGGCGAGGGCGGTGGCGTCGGGATCGGCCGGACCCCCGACGACGGTCGCGTCCCACTCCGCGACCCGGTCCACGCGGGTCGCGTCCGGGTCGGCCGGTCCGCCCAACCGGGTCGCGGGCCACTCCGCCGGACCGCCCAACCGGGTCGCATCCGGGTCCCAGGACCGGTCCCGGACCTCGGCACCCCGGGCAGCGGTACGGGTGCGGCGGGGGTCGCCCGGCGTGGCCAGCGGCGGCGCCGGACACCCCAGCGGCACGTCGTCCACGTCGTCGAGCGGCGGGCGGGGTACGGGGACGGACCGCATCGCGCGCGTCTCGTCGTCGATCATGGGGTCACGTCCTCCGGGGGAGCGAGGCCCGCGAGCACGTCGCGGACCGTCCGGGTGAAGGCGAAGCGGGTCTGTGCGATGCCGCTGCACGCGTAGGACGCCGTGGCAGTGCCGGGGCAGTCGCCGTTGTCGCGTCCCACGGACCACAGGCCGACGGCGCCGATGCCGCGGTCCCTGGCGAGCCCGGCGACGCCCGCGGCGTCGGCGAGGCCGGTGACCGGACCGGTGTCGGTCCGGCCGAGCATGAGGGTGATGCCGATCCGCGACGGGTCGCGGTCCAGCTGCCCGACGACGGCGTCCGTGGCCCGGAGCATCGCCCTCGACCAGTCGCCCTCGTCGGGGAAGTTCATGACCATCGCGTTGACGCGGGCGTCGACGCCGTGCGCCGCGACGGTGCGGGCCAGGTCGAGCGCCGCGGCGGTGAGGCCGGTCGCCGCGTCCTGCACCGGCAGGGTCAGCGTGACGTCGACGCCTGGGAGCAGCGCGAGCGCGCTCGCGATCTTCTCGGCGTCGACCCCGGTCTCCACGTCGACGTCGAGCCGCGTGGCGCCGACGGACGTGAGCGCGGTGCGGTACGCCCCGGCCAGCGTCTCGGCGGTCGGACAGGCGTTCTCCAGGTAGGTGCCGGTCGCGCCACCGGTCGCCACCGTGACCTGCTCGAGCGAGCGCGCCGCCTCGACCACGACGGGATCGGTGATCGGGGTCTGACCGCCCCACGAGGGCGTGCAGCTGCCGTCGGCGGACAGCACGAACGCCAGGACCGCCGAGCGGACGCCGGTCTGCGCGACCATGTCCGGCAACGGCGAGGGCCGCAGCGAGACGTCGACGTACGGCAGCACGTCGGGGGCGGTGGGGTGCGACTCCGGCGCCGGTTCGACCGTGGGCGCGGCGCACGAGAGCAGCACGGCGCCGAGGGCGAACGGCAGCGCGAGCAGCACGGCCGAACGCCACGGCATGCGGGGTCGCCGCATCGGCGCGTCCTCCACCGGATGGACCAACAGGGAGCGGCGGCGGCTACACCGCGCGGCTTCGGGAGCCGCACGGCGGCGACCGCCGCGCTATCCGTCCATCGAAAGAGTGACGAGAACCGTTACGGCGCTGAACGACCTGTGACGCTCAGCCCGTCGAGGCAACCTCCGGCTCACCCACCATCTCCGGGTCACCACACCATCTCCGGGTCACCCGACCATCTCCGGCATCGACGCGGTCGTCCCGCTCTCCGCGGCCGGGTCCGTCAGCAAGGGGCACGCGAGCCAGGTCTCGGGGATGCCGAAGGCGTCGACCAGCAGCCGCGCGTGCGGGCGCAGCTCGGCGCACAGCTCGTTGACGGCCGCGACGACGGACCGCGTCTCCGCCGCCGTGAGCCGGCCGTGCTCGAGATACCACGCCCGGGACCGCTCGATCGTCGCGAGGGCGTGCAGGTCGCACACCGTCTCCAGCAGTGCCTGCACCGACGGGTCGGCGGCCCGCGCGATCCCGGCCACGAACGCGTCGAACACCAGGAGGTCGACGTGGGCGCGGGCGGCGTCGAGCAGGTGGTCCTGTGCGGCGTTGAAGACGCCGAACTGGTCGGCGCCCTTCTTCAGCGCCGGGCGCAGCCGCCGGGCCGCCCCCGACAGCAGGTGCTCGGCCCGGTCGGCGATCAGCCGTCGTTGCTCGGCGCGGTCCCGCGGGTGCAGGCCGCGGCCCGGGAGCCGGCGTGGCAGCTTGTTCGCGCCCGTCCGCTCCGCCGCGGCGTCGAGCGCCTGTGCCCCGACGAACCGGGCCAGCCCGAGCGGCGAGAGCGTCTGGACGCTGCGGCCGTAGTCCGACAGCAGGTTCTTGGCGAGCAGCTGGAGCAGGACGGTGTTGTCGCCCTCGAAGGTGGTGAAGACGTCCGTGTCCGCCTTGAGCTGTGGCAGCAGGTTCTCCGACAGGTACCCCGCGCCCCCGCACGCCTCGCGGCAGGTCTGGATGGTGTGCGTGGCGTGCCAGGTGCCGATCGCCTTGACGCCGGCGGCCCGGCTCTCCAGCTCGCGCTGCGCCTTCTCGTCCGGCTCGGCTCCCCGCCGATCCGGTGCCTGCAGCCGGTGCATCTCCGCGACCAGGTCGTCCTGCGCGAACTGCAGGGCGTAGGTGGTGGCCAGCAGGGGCAGCAGCTTCCGCTGGTGGGCGCGGTAGTCGAGGATCGCCGTCTCCTCGCCGGTCCCGGGGTCGGCGAACTGCCGGCGGCGTTCGCCGTATCGGATCGCGAGGGCGAGCGCCTTCTGCGCGGCGCTGCCGGCGCCGCCGGCCACACTGATCCGGCCGCGGACCAGCGTGCCCAGCATGGTGAAGAAGCGGCGGCCCTCGTTCTCGATCGAGCTGGAGTAGCTGCCGTCCGGCGAGACGTCGGCGAACCGGTTGAGCAGAGCCTCGCGCGGCACCCGCACGGAGCGGAAGGTCAATCGGCCGTTGTCGACGCCGTTGAGGCCCGCCTTGTGCCCACAGTCGCTGATCTCGACACCCGGCATCGCGGTGCCCGTGTCGTCCCGGATCGGGACCAGGAAGGCGTGCACGCCGTGGCCCACGCCCTTCGTGACGAGCTGGGCGAACACGACGGCCATCCGACCGTCCCGTGCGGCGTTGCCGATGTAGTCCTTGCGCGCCCCCGGCTCCGGGGTGTCGATCACGAACTCTTCGGCCACCGGGTCGTAGGTGGCGGTGGTGCGCAGGTGCTGGACGTCGGAGCCGTGGCCGGTCTCGGTCATCGCGAAGCAGCCGAGCAGCTCGCCGTCCATGATCTGCCGCAGGTGACGCTCGTGGTGCCGCTCGGTGCCCAGCACCTGCACGGCGCCGCCGAACAGGCCCCACTGGACACCGGCCTTGACCAGCAGCGACAGGTCGCCGTAACCGAGCGCCTGGAACGCGGTGACGACGCCGCCGACGTCGCCCTTGCCGCCGTACTCCGGCGCGAAGCCGGTGTGCGGCTGGCCTGTCGCGGCGAGTTCGTGCACCAGCTCGAGGATCCGCGCGCGGTACTCCTCGACGGACAGGTCGGGGGCGGCCGGGCCGAACCGGGCCATCTGCTCCCGCACCGAGCTCCGGACGTCGGCCCAGCGGCCGTCGACGGTGGAGCGGAGCGCGTCCACGGACGGGGTCATGCGGTGCCTCCTGCAGTAGTCGTGCTCGCGACGTGAGCCGTGCCGGTGCTCGCTCCGCACGCTGCGCCGGTGCCGGTGCTCGCTCCGCACGCTGCGCCGGTGCCGATGCTCGCTCCGCACGCTGCGCTCGGTGTGCCCGGCAGGCCGGCCAGTCCGGTCCAGGCGAGGTCGGTGAGGCGGGCGGCCAGCTCGGCGCGGGTGGTGCGGCCGGGGCGGGCGACCCAGTCGTCGGCGGCCCCCCGGACCATCCCGACGAGCGCGTGTCCCCAGGTGCGCGCGGCGGGTGCACCGGGCAGGAAGGTCTCGATCACTTCGGCCACCTGGTCGCCGATCACCGTCACGAGGTCGGTGACGGGATCGGCGTCGGCGAGGGCGGCGCCGAGGAGCGGGCGATGTACCACGAACCGGTACACCTCGCGGTCGGACTCGATCAGCCGCAGGTACGCGTCGATGCCCGCGGCGACGGCGGCGTGCGGGCCCGCGCCCTCGGCCAGGACCCGATCGGTCGCGCGCCGGATCTGCCCCGTGAGCACGCGTGCGACCGCCTCGCACACCGCCGCGTACAGCCCCGCCCGGTCCCGGAAGTGCCGGTAGACCGCGGTCTTCGAGGTGCCCGCAGCGGCCGCGATCCCGTCCATCCCGACGCCGGCCCCGTGCTGGCGGATCGCCGCGACCGTGGTACCGACGAGCTCGGCACGGCGTTGCTCGCGGTGGGCGTCCCACCGGGAGTCGCGCCGGTCGCGCACGGGATCGATGGTCGGCTGCGCAGGCTTCGCCGCGATCCCGACGGTCGGCTGCGCAGGCTTCGCCGCGATCCCGACGGTCGGCTGCGCAGGCTTCGCCGCGGTCCCGACGGTCGGCTGCGCAGGCTTCGCCTCCGACTTCATGAAACCGACGGTACCGGGTACCGTGGGTCCTGGCTACTCGTGGGTAATGCCCGAGCACCACATCCGCTCGAGGAGGAACGCCATGCCGTCCACACCGCGGCGCGCCGCTGTCATCGGGGGCAACCGGATCCCGTTCGCGCGCGCCAACGGGCGCTACGCCCGCGCGTCCAACCTGGACATGCTCACCACCACGCTCGACGGCCTGGTCGCCCGCTACGGGTTGGCCGGCGAGCGGCTGGGCGAGGTGGTCGCCGGGGCCGTGCTCAAGCACTCGCGGGACTTCAACCTCACCCGGGAGGCGGTGCTCGGCTCGCGGCTCGCCCCGTCCACCCCGGCCTACGACGTCCAGCAGGCGTGCGGGACCGGCCTCGAAGCTGCGCTCCTGGTGGCCAACAAGATCGCGCTCGGCCAGATCGAGAGCGGGATCGCGGGCGGGGTCGACACCGCCAGCGACGCGCCGATCGCCGTCAACGAGGACCTGCGCAAGGTGCTCGTCGCGCTCAACGGGGCGAGGACGGTGCAGCAGCGGCTGAAGCTGCTCGCGAAGCTCCGGCCGGGGCAGATCGTGCCGGACATCCCGCGCAACTCCGAGCCGCGCACCGGCCTGTCCATGGGCGAGCACGCGGCGATCACCGCGAAGGAGTGGGGCGTCTCCCGCGAGGCGCAGGACGAGCTGGCCGCCGCCAGCCACCGCAACCTCGCCGCCGCCTACGAGCGGGGCTTCTTCGACGACCTCGTGACCCCCTACCTGGGCCTCACCCGCGACGACAACCTCCGGCCGGACTCGTCGGTGGAGAAGCTCGCGAAGCTCGCGCCGGTGTTCGGCACACAGTTCGGCGACGAGGCCACCATGACCGCGGGCAACTCGACCCCGCTGACGGACGGCGCCGCGCTGGCCCTGCTGGGTTCGGACGAGTGGGCAGCCGAACACAAGCTGCCGGTGCTGGCCCACGTCGTCGACGCCGAGACCGCCGCGGTGGACTACGTGCACGGAGACGGAGCTCGCGGAGCCGACCACGGCCGTGACGGGCTGCTCACCGCGCCGGTGTACGCGGTGCCGCGGCTGCTCGAGCGCAACGGGCTCACCCTGCAGGACTTCGACCTCTACGAGATCCACGAGGCCTTCGCCTCCACGGTGCTCGCCACCCTCAAGGCGTGGGAGGACGTCGGGTTCGCCAAGGACCGGCTCGGCCTCGACACCCCGCCCGGCTCGATCGACCGGTCGAAGCTCAACGTCACGGGCTCGTCGCTCGCCGCCGGGCACCCGTTCGCCGCGACCGGCGGCCGGATCGTCGCCACCCTGGCGAAGCTGCTGCACGAGAAGGGCGCCGGCCGGGACGGGAAGGCCCGTGGGCTGATCTCGATCTGCGCGGCCGGCGGCCAGGGCGTCGTCGCGATCCTGGAGGCGTGAGCATGAGCCCCGACGACGCACTCGTTCCCGCGGAGGAGACATGAGTACAGACCGGTTCCGCGACCTGTCCAACACCGCCCTCGCCGGCCGGCTCGGCGTCCCGCGGGTCCCGCTGCTGCGCCGCTACGAGCCCGGCCAGCCGCTGCTGCCGGGTCCGGCCCTGGTGACGTCCGTGGGCGCGGGCCGGTTCGCCAAGCCGATCGCCGCGCTGGTCGAGGAGTCCGGCCAGCAGGTGGTCGACGAGGTGGGGGAGCAGAAGCTCGCCGCGGTCGTCGTCGACCTGACGGCGGCCACCACGCTCGACGACCTCGCCGCCGCCCGGGCGGTCCTCACCCCGGCCGTGCGGAAGCTGGCCCCCTCGGGGCGGCTGCTGCTGCTCGGCCCGGAGCCGGCGGAGGCATCGGCGGCCGCATCGACGGTCGGCTCCGCACGCTCCGCCTCGGGGTCGACGGTCGGCTCCGCACGCTCCGCCTCGGGGTCGACGGTCGGCTCCGCACGCTCCGCCTCGGGGTCGACGGTCGGCTCCGCACGCTCCGCCTCCGCATCCACGGTCGGCTCCGCACGCTCCGCCTCCGGCGGCGCCGAAGCGGCCGCGACCGCCCAGGCGCTCGACGGCCTGGTGCGCACCATCGCCAAGGAGCTGCGGGCGGGCGCGACCGCGAACCTGCTGGTCGTGGCGGCCGACGCGCCGCCGGCGGCCGTCGACAGCTCGGTGCGGTTCTTCCTGTCCGCCCGCTCGGCCTACGTCGACGGGCAGGTCGTCCGGATCGGGGCGCCGGTCGGGTCGCCGCAGGACCCGGCGCCGATGGACAGCCCGACGCTGCCGGAGAAGCCGCTGGCCGGGCGGGTCGCCGTGGTCACGGGAGCGGCCCGGGGCATCGGTGCGGCGATCGCGGACACCCTGGCCCGCGACGGGGCCACGGTGGTCGCCGTCGACATCCCGGCGGCCGGGGAGAACCTGGCGAAGGTGGCCAACCGCACCGGCGGCACGGCGTTGCAGCTCGACATCACCGCCGTCGACGCCCCGGAGCGGCTGATCGAGCACCTGAAGCAGCGCCACGGCCGGGTGGACCTGCTGGTGCACAACGCCGGCGTCACCCGGGACAAGCTGCTGGCCAACATGGACCCGGACCGGTGGAACGCGGTGCTGAACGTGAACCTGCGAGCCCAGCTGCGGATCACCGACGCGCTGCTCGCCGACGGCACCCTCCTGCAGGACGGCTCGCGGATCGTCTGCGTGTCCTCGCAGAGCGGCATCGCGGGCAACCGCGGGCAGGCGAACTACGTGGCGTCCAAGGCCGGGATCATCGGCATGGTCCGGGCGCTCGCCCCGGTCGTCGCCGAGCAGGGGGTGACGATCAACGCGGTCGCGCCGGGCTTCATCGAGACCGAGATGACCGCGAGGATGCCGCTGGGCACCCGCGAGGCCGGCCGCCGGGTCAACTCGCTGCGTCAGGGCGGGCTGCCGGTCGACGTCGCGGAGACGATCGGCTGGCTCGGTCAGGCGGAGTCCGGCGGGGTGAACGGGCAGGTCGTGCGGGTGTGCGGCCAGTCCGTGCTGGGGGCGTGATGATCGGTCTCTACGCGAAGGCGGCGGTCGGCGCGGTCCTGCCGGGCCGCGGGCGGTCGTTGCCGGACACCGTCCTCGAGCGGGCGGTCACCCCGGAGGTCGGGCACCTCGCGGACTATGCGCGGGTGTGCGGGTTCCCGCTGGGCGACACGCTGCCGCTGACGTTCCCGCACGTCCTGGCCTTCCCGCTGCAGGTCGAGCTGATGGCCGCACGGTCGTTCCCGCTCCCGCTACCGGGGCTCGTGCACGTCGCCAACCGGATCACGGCGCACCGCGCGATCGGGCTGGGCGAGCAGCTCGACCTCCGCGTGCGGGCCGAGCGCTTCGCCGCGCACCCGCGTGGGGCGCAGGTCGACCTGGTGGCCGAGGCGTCCGTCGGCGGCACGCCGGTCTGGCACGGGCGCAGCACCTACCTGGCCCGCGGCGCGCAGGCCCCGACCGGGCTCGCCGGCCAGCTGCCCGACCTGCCCGAGGTCGACGGGTCCGCGGCCGCGGTCTGGCGGGTCCCGGCGGACACCGGCCGGCGCTACGCCGCGGTCAGCGGGGACGTGAACCCGATCCACCTGAACCCGGTGACGGCCAAGGCGTTCGGCTTCCCGCGGGCGATCGCCCACGGCATGTGGACGGCGGCCCGGGCACTCGCCGCGCTGCAGGGCCGGGTGCCGGACGCGGCGACCTACGAGGTCGGCTTCCGCAAGCCGCTGCTCCTGCCGTCGACGGTGGAGTTGGTGACCGAGCCGGCGAAGGAGGGCTGGGACCTCGCCGTCCGGAACCGGCGGGGCGCGGTGCACCTGGCCGGGACGGTGCGGTAGCCAGCAGGGGAGCGGCGCGCAGCGGGCCTGCACAGGGGCGCCGAGGGCGGGGAGGTCGACGGGGTTCGGCCCGAGCGGGGCCGGCTGGTCCGCCGCGACCATCGGGTCGCGTCACGACTGTGGCCGCCACCCGTTCGGCCTAGACTCCCGCCCATGGCGGACCGTCAGCTGCGGCCCGGTGGTTTCGTGCTGGGGCTGCCGATCCGGCTGCTGCTCAGCGTCGCGGTGATCCTCGCGAACTTCGGCGGGGCGGCCGTGGTGTTCGTGCTGGCGGCGTGGGTGGTGCCGGACGGGCGGGTCGCCGATCCCGGGCAGGTCCGGCTGGTCAACATCGCCGTGTTCGCGGGCTACCTGGTCGTGGTCACGCCGCTGGGGCTCGTCGTCGGGCGGGCGCTGTTCCGGCTGCGCGGCCGCCGCGCCCGGACCGACCCGGCGAGGCGGGCGCGGCGGCTGGTGCTCCACGGCCCGCTGCGCCTCGTCGTCGTGCTGGGAGTCCTCTGGGCCGGCGCCGTCGTCCTGTTCGGACTGCTCAACCTGCAGTTCTCGGCGCGGCTCGCCTTCTCGGTGGCCGCCACGACCACCATCGGCGGGATCGCCACCTGCTCGCTGTCCTACCTGCTCGGCGAGCGGATCCTGCGCGGACCGGCCTCGGTGGTCCTGGCCGGGGTGCCGCCGCGCCGCCGGGCGCTGCCGGGCGTGCTGCTGCGCCCGGTGCTGTTCTGGGCGCTGGGCACGGCCGTCCCGGTGTCCGGGCTGCTCCTGGCCGGTACCACCGCACTGGTGTTCCGGGACGTCGGCGTGGACCGGCTGGCCGTCATGATCCTCGGGGTCGGTGGCGCCGCCCTGTTCGCAGGCCTGCTCACCACCATCGGCTCCGCCCGGTCCACCGCCGACCCCGTGACCGCCGTGCGCCGCGCGATGCAGCGGGTCGAGCAGGGCGAGCTCGACGTCACCGTGCCCGTCTACGACCACACCGAGCTGGGCCGGTTGCAGGCCGGGTTCAACACGATGGTCGAGGGGCTGCGGGAGCGGGAGCGGATCCGCGACCTGTTCGGCCGGCACGTCGGGTGGGACGTCGCCCGCGCCGCCGCCGCCTCCGACGACGCGGGGCTGGGTGGCGAGGTCCGCCGCGTCGCCGTCCTGTTCGTCGACCTGGTCGGCTCCACCGCGATGGCGACGGAGCGACCGGCGGCCGAGGTCGTCGAGGTGCTGAACGAGTTCTTCGCGGTGGTCGTCGGCGTGGTCGAGGAGCACGGCGGCTGGATCAACAAGTTCGAGGGCGACGCCGCGCTCGCCGTGTTCGGCGCGCCCGTCACGGTCGCCGACCCGGCCGGCCGTGCCCTGGCGGCCGCCCGGGCCCTCGGCGAGCGGCTCGCCGCCGAGATGCCCGAGCAGGCGGCGGGCATCGGCGTGTCCGCGGGCGACGCGGTGGCCGGCAACGTCGGCGACCCGCGGCGCTACGAGTACACCGTGATCGGCGACCCGGTGAACGAGGCCGCCCGGCTCACCGACCTGGCCAAGTCCCGCGGCGGGATCGCGGCGTCGGGCGCGGCGGTCGCCCTCGCCGACCCGGAGGAGGCGCGTCGCTGGGAGCTCGGCGAGCCGGTTGTGCTGCGCGGGCGCGGGGTGCCCACGGACATCGCGGTCCCGCGTTCCCGCAGCTCCGAACCGGTGGCGAGCGCGGACTGACCCTCGGGTGCTCCTCAGCCGGTGTTCTTCATCCCCGCCGCGATGCCGTTGATGGTGAGCAGGAGGGCGCGCTCGAGGTCCGCGTCCTCCCCGCCCCGCCGGCGGCGCTGGTCGAGCAGCTCGACCTGCAGGTGGTGCAGCGGTTCGAGGTAGCCGTTGCGCACCGCGAGGGTGTTGCGCAGCACCGGGTGCCTGGCCAGCAGCACCGAGCCGCCGGTCAGCGCCAGCACCTCGCGCCGCGTGCGCCCGTGCTCCGCCCGGATCATGTCGAACAGCCCTTGCTGCCCGGGGTCGACGAGCGCGGAGACGTAGTAGGAGGCGATCCGCAGATCCGTCTTGGCCAGCGTCATCTCGACGTTGCCGAGCAGGTTGGCGAAGAAGGCCCACTCGCGCATCTCGTCGAGGACCTCGCCGTAGCCCGCGTCCCGCGCCGCCGTCAGGCCGCTGCCCAGGCCGTACCAGCCGGGAACGACCATCCGCGTCTGCGTCCAGCCGAAGACCCAGGGGATCGCCCGCAGGTCGTCGAGCGAGGGGGTGCCCGTGCCCGGGCGCTTGGCCGGCCGGGAGCCCACGTTGAGCCGGCCCAGCTCGTCGACCGGGGTGGCCGCGGTGAAGAACTCCGGCAGTGCCGGGTCGCCGACCAGCTCGCGGTAGGCCCTCGTGCCCGCCTCGGACACGCACGTCATGACCTCGTCCCAACGGGCCAGGGTCTCGTCCGGCCAGCGGGAGGCCTTGTGCAGCACGCTCGCGTCGAGCATCGACGCGAGCAGGATCTCCAGGTTGTCGTGTGCCAGCGTGGGCAGCGAGTACTTGTCGGAGATGACCTCGCCCTGCTCGGTGAGCTTCATGGTGGCGTCGACCGAGCCGTAGGGCGCCGACGCGATCGCCTCGCCCGCCGGGCCGCCGCCGCGGCCGACGGAGCCGCCCCGGCCGTGGAAGAGGCGCAGCCGCACCCCGTGCCTCGCGGCGACGTCCCGCAGCTGCCGCTGGGCCCGGTGGATCTCCCACTGCGAGCTGGTGATGCCCGCGCCCTTGTTGGAGTCCGAGTACCCGAGCATGATCTCCTGCAGGTCGCCCCGGTTGCGGACCTGCTGCCGGTACCCGGGGTCGGCCAGCAGACCCTCCAGCAGCGGCCCGGCCTGGGAGAGCTCCTCCACCGTCTCGAACAGCGGCACCAGGTCCACCGACGAGCGCGGGTTCGTCCGCAGCTCCACCATGTAGGACTCGCGGGCGAGGACGGCGACGGCGAGCAGGTCGTCGACGTCCCGGGCCATCGACACGATGTAGGTCCGGGCGACCTCGGGCCCGAACTCGTGCTGGACCTCGTGCAGCATGTCGAAGGTCGCGATCACCTGGGCCGCCGCCTCGGGGACGCCGTAGTGCCGGCGGATCAGCGGCCGGTGCCCCTGCAGCTCCTTCGACAACAGCTCCCGGCGCTCCGGGCGGGTCAGCTCGGCGTAGGGCTTGTCGAGCTCGCCCAGCTCGTCGTAGATCGCGCCGAGGGCGTCGTGGTGCTTCTGGCTGTGCTCGCGGATGTCCAGCTCGGCGAGGTGCAGGCCGAGCGCCCCCGCCGCGCGGATCGCCCGGGCGAGGGTGCCGGCGGCGATCCGGGCGCCGAGGTGCCCGCGCAGCGAACGGTCCAGGACACCCAGGTCGGCCACGTACTCCGCCGCGCCCAGGTAGTCCCGCCCGGCGACGTGCGGGCCCCGGTTCGCGATCCGGGCGCGGGTGTTCTCCAACCGGGCCTGCACGTAGCTCAGGTGGAGCCGGTACGGCTCGTGGGCGTTGAGCCGGATGAAGCGGTCGTGGACCTCGGGCAGCGCGCGCCGGTCGCGGGCCAGCGTGCCACGCAGCTCCTCGGACACCCCCATCACCCGGGTGGAGATCGACAGCTCCTGGATCAGCTGCTCGACCAGCGCGCCGTGGATCTTCAGCGCGCGGTCCGAGTACAGCTCGAGAACCTCGCGGGTCACCTCGGGCGTGACGTTCGGGTTGCCGTCCCGGTCGCCGCCGACCCAGCAGCCCAGGCTCAGCGGGCGCGAGTCCGGCGGGACCTCGAAGCCGTGCGCGCGCACCTCGGCCTCGAACTCGCCGATCAGGTCGGGGACGGTGCGGGTGCCGAGCTGCTCCATGAACCAGGCGACGCCGCGGGCCTCGTCGGTCACCGTGGGTTTGCCGGGCCGGATCTCGTCGGTCTGCCAGAGCAGGTCGACGAGGGCGCCCAGCTCGTCGTCCGACGCCGCGTGGTCGAGCCCCTCGGCGACGCGCCGCAGGATCGCGAGCACGGACTGCCGGGAGGACTCGGTCGGGTGCGCGGTGAACACGGGCCGCAGCTGGGCCCGGGCCAGGACCTCCTGCACCGCGCCCCGGTCGGCCTCGGCGGCCAGCCGCTCCAGCACGGCGTGCAGCGGTCGGTGGTCGGCGGGGCGCAGGCTGCGCAGCTCGCGTGAGCGGTGCAGCTGCTCGGCGACGTTGGCCAGCTGGAAGTACTGGGAGAACGCCCGGGCGAGGACGACGGCGGTGCCGGTGTCGAGGCCGGAGAGCCGGTCGGTGACGGCATCGGGGTCGCCGCCCTCCCCGGCCGCCTCCCGGGCGAGCTTGCGGACCTCCTCCACCAGCTCCAGCACCTCGTCGCCGGCCTGCAGGGCGACGGTGCGGCCGAGCATCGTCGACAGCCTGCGGATGTCGGCGCGCAGGGCGTTGTGCTCGGTCTCGGAGACGACACCGGAGTGCGCCGCCAGGGAGTCCGGGGCGAGGAGTTCGGGGCGGTGGGCGCTCGCGGTCACCGTGGTGGGGCTCCGTTCACGGGAGGGGCCGCTCGCGGCGTCGGGAACGGCGGGACTACCGGCCATCGTCGCCCCTGGACCCGGGCGGGGCCATTGCTGGCGGGAGGCCGTAACCCGCCGTTGACATGCCGCCCGAACCGCTGTGCGCGGTCAGTGGTGCCGGAGCACCACGGACCGCGCACGGGCGGCGGAGCCGCAGGTCAGCTGGGGACGGCGTCCAGGTCGGTGGCGAGCAGCTCGGCCAGCGCGTCGAGCGAGGTCTCGCCCGCGGCGTCGTCCGAGCTGGTCAGGACGACCTCCTCCCCGGAGTTCACGCCCAGCCCCAGCACCGAGAGGATGCTGCGGGCGTCGACCGGGCCGCGGTTGCCCGCGGCGATGGTGACCTTCGCGGGCTGCTGCCCGGCGGCCTTGCAGAACAGGTTGGCGGGGCGGGCGTGCAGCCCCACGGACGATCCGACCTTCACGCGGCGCTCGGCCATGGTGTCTCCTTCGACTCTCAGGCGTGGGCGGCGGCGCGGGGCGCCGACGCGGACTCGGTGGTGGCGGCGGCCTTCTTCTGGCCCACCGACTTGAGGACGATGACGATCGCCGCGGAGACGAGCGTCCCGACGAGGATCGCCACCAGGTAGCCGAACGGGTTGCCGATCAGCGGGACCACGAAGATGCCGCCGTGCGGGGCCCGCAGTGTGGAGCCGAAGGCCATCGACAGGGCGCCGGTCACGGCGGACCCCGCCATGAGCGACGGGATGACGCGCAGCGGGTCGGCGGCGGCGAAGGGGATGGCACCCTCGGTGATGAAGGACGCCCCGAGCAGCCAGGCGGCCCGGCCGTTCTCGCGCTCGGCCTCGGTGAACAGCTTCTTGCGGACGGTGGTGGCCAGCGCCATGGCCAACGGCGGGGTCATCCCGGCGGCCATCACCGACGCCATGATCAGCAGCGCGGTCTGCGAGTTGGTGGACAGCCCGGCGACGGCGAAGGCGTACGCGGCCTTGTTCACCGGGCCGCCCATGTCGAAGGCCATCATCAGGCCGAGCAGGGCGCCGAGCAGGATCGCGTTGCTGCCGGACAGGCCGTTGAGCCAGTCGGTGAGGCCGGTCGTGACGGCGGCGAGCGGCTGCCCGATCACCACGAACATGATCCCGCCGATGATCGCCGTGCCGACCAGCGGCAGCACCAGCACCGGCATGATCCCGGCGATCGCCCTGGGGGCCTTCCACTTCTTCATCCAGAAGACGAGGCCACCGGCGAGCAGGCCGGAGGCGAGGCCGCCGATGAAGCCGGCCCCGACCTCGACGGCGACCAGGCCGCCGACGAAGCCGGGCACGAGCGCCGGCCGGTCGGCGATCGCGTAGGCGATGAACCCGGACAGCACCGGTACGAGCAGCCCGAAGGCCAGCGAGCCGAGCTGGAACAGCAGGGCCGCCCAGCTGGTGTGCGAGGTCCAGGAGAAGCTCTCGGTGACGGACGGGGCGTCGGTGATCTGGTAACCGCCGAGCGCGAAGCCCAGGGCGATCAGCAGGCCACCGGCTGCGACGAACGGGATGACGTACGAGACGCCGGTCATCAGCCAGCCGCGGACCTTCGACGCGGTCCCGGGGCCGGTCTGCTTGACTGCGGGCTGCGGCTCGGCGGCGGCCGGTGCGGAGCCCTTCGGCGCCGCCTCGGCCGCGGCCACGGCCTGCTCGATCAGGCCCGGCGCCCCGCCGATCGCCTTCTTCACTCCGGCGGTCACCGTGGGCAGGTGGGCGAACCGGTCCTTGTCCCGGACCTCGACGTCGGCGGCGAGGATGATCGCGTCGGCCTCGGCGAGCTGCTCCGGGGTGAACGGGGTGGAGCCGGCCGAACCCTGCGTCTCGACGACGATCTCGTGCCCGGCCTCCTCCGCCGCGACCTCGAGGGCCTCGGCGGCCATGTAGGTGTGCGCGATGCCCGTCGGGCACGCGGTGACGGCCAGGATCTTCACGCCCCGACCTCCTTCGCGATGTAGTCGGCGACGTGCCCGGCGTCGGTCGCGCCGAGGAGCTCGTCCTTGAACGCCTTGCGGACCAGGCGGCGGGCCAGCGCGGCCAGCACCGTCATGTGGTCGGTGTTCCCGCCCTCCGGGGCGGCGATCATGAAGACGAGCCGGGCGGGCCCGTCCTCGGCGCCGAAGTCGACGCCGTCGGTGCTGCGGCCGAACGCGAGGCTCGGCACGGTGACGGCCGCGGACCGGCAGTGCGGGATGCCGATGCCGCCCTCGAGGCCGGTGGGCATCTGCTGCTCGCGGGCTTCGATGTCGGCGAGGAACTGCGCCAGGTCGGTCACCCGGCCGGCCTTCTGCAACCGCTCGGCGAGCGCCTGGACCGCCGCCCGGCGGTCGGTCGAGGGCAGGTCGAGGTCGACGAGATCGGCGGTGATCAGCTGGTCGGTCATGCTGCGTCTCCAGTGAGGACGAGGTCGGCGTGCGGGATCCCGACGCGGACGTCGGCGAGCGGGAGTTCGTGGGGCCCGGGCATCTCGCTGCCCGGCAGGCGACAGGCGGCGGCGCCGTACGCGACGGCGCGCGCCAGGGCGTCCGGCCCGGCACCCCCGGCGGCCAGGAACCCGGCCAGGGTGGCGTCGCCGGCGCCGACCGTGCTGCGCACGGTGACGGGCGGGGTGGCGGCGTGGTACTCGCCGGACTCCTCGACCAGCAGGGCGCCGCCGGCGCCGAGGCTGACCAGGACCGCGCCGACCCCGGCGGCGCGGAGCTCGCGGGCCGCGGCGAGGACGTCGCCGAGGCTGTCGAGAGGTCTGCCGACCAGTTCGGCCAGCTCCTCGTGGTTGGGTTTGACCAGGTCCGGCCGCGCCGCGACGGCGGCGGCGAGCGGGGCCCCGCTGGTGTCCACGGCCGTGCGCGCGCCCGCCCGCCGGACGAGGGTGGCGTGGAAGTCCACCGGCATCCCCTCGGGCAGGGAACCGCAGGTCACCAGCCACTCGGCGCCGTGGGAGCGGGCCACGGCCTGCTCGGTGACCTCCGCGACCTCGTCCGCGGTGAGCACCGGACCGCTCTCGTTGATCTTCGTCGTGGTGCCGTCCGGCTCCACGAGGGTGATGTTGGAGCGGGTGGCGCCGTGGATCGGCACGGTGACGGCGGGGACGCCCAGGGCGTCGAGCAGGCCGTTGAGCCGCCCGCCCGGGGCGCGGCCCGAGGGCAGCACCGCGAGGGCGTCGACGCCGGCGCGGGTGAGGGCACGGGCGACGTTCACGCCCTTGCCGCCCGGGTCCAGCCGTACGGACAGGGCGCGATGCACCTCGCCGCGGACCAGCCCGGCCAGCTCGACGGTCCGGTCGAGGCTGGGGTTGGGGGTGACGGTGACGATCATCATTGCGCCTCCGCGGGACGGAGTACGTCGGCGCGCAAGGCTTCACCTCCTCGTGAAGTCGTGGGATCGAGAGGTCGGGTCAGGCTCGGACGACCCGGGGACCCGCGGCCTCGATGGCGGCGGTGGCGGCGTCGTCGAGCCCGGTGTCGGTGACCAGGGCGTCGACCTGGTCCAGCGGCGCGAAGCGGACGAACTGGTCGGTGCCGTACTTGGCGGCGTCGGCCAGCACCACGGCGCGACGGCCGGCGACGATCATGGCCCGCTTGGCGGCGGCCTCGGCCGGGTCGGGCGTGGTGAGCCCGCGCTCCGGGGAGAAACCGTTGGTGCCGAGGAACGCGACGTCGACGGTGAGGGTGGCCAGCGTGTCCGTCGCCCAGTCGTCGACCGCGGCCATGGTGGTGCCACGGACGCGCCCGCCGAGCAGCCGCAGCACGATGTTCGGCCGCGTGGCGAGCATCGAGGCGATCGGCAGCGAGTTGGTGACGACGGTCAGCTCCCGGTCGGTCGGCAGGACCGAGGCGAGGCGGGCGGTGGTGGTGCCGGCGTCGAGCAGGACGGTCAGGCAGCCCTCGAGCTCGGCGAGGGCGGCCTTGGCGATGCGCTCCTTCTCCGGGCCGGCCACGGCGTCGCGCTGGCCGATGGCGGGCTCGAAGTCGAGGCGGTCGGCGGGGATGGCACCGCCGTGCACCCGGCGGACGAGGCCCTGGCGCTCCAGGGTGCCGAGGTCGCGCCGGATGGTCTCCGGGGTGACCTGCAGCTCCTCGGCCACGGCACCGACGTCGACCCGGCCCGCTTCGCGGGTACGGGTGAGGAGCCACTGCTGACGCTCCGCTGCGTACATCTTCGTTCGCCTCCGGATCGGTGCCCGAATGTGCTTGCTTGTTTCCGAGTATGTGGGTTTTACTGGGGTTCGTCAACGGGTCACGCCGAAGTCATCCGAACGGATCGAGGGAGTTCGCAATGCAGCTGAACGGCATCCCTGCCAGTCCCGGACGTGCGGGAGGGCGCGTCGTGCGGGTCGCCGACGCCCCCGGTGAGCCGCCGGTCGGGCCCGTTCCCACCGATCCGGACACGGAAGCGGGCAGGATCGGACCCGCGATGGGGCTCGTCTCGGCCCGCCTGCAGGCCCGCGCCGACGCCGCGTCGGGCGACGCCAGGGACGTCCTCGAGGCGACGATCACCATGGTCGGCGACCCGGCCCTGCTCGAGAACGCCGAGAACCTCGTGCGCGAGGGCGGCCGTCCCGCGTCCCGCGCGGTGTGGGAGGCCGCCAACACCTTCGCCGACATGCTCGCCGCCATGGGCGGCTACATGGGCGAGCGCGCGACGGACGTCCGCGACGTCCGCGACCGGATCGTCGCCGAGCTGCAGGGTTTGCCCGCGCCGGGCGTGGCCGATCTCGCCACGCCCGCGGTCCTCGTGGCCGCCGACCTCGCACCGGCCGACACCGCCGGCCTGCGCCCCGGGATCGCGCTCGCGCTGGTGACCGAGCAGGGTGGGCCCACCAGCCACACCGCGATCCTGGCCCGGTCACTCGGCATCCCGGCCGTCGTCGGGTGCGCGGGGGCGCGGGAACTGGTCGAGGACGGCTTCGTCGTGGTCGACGGGACCACCGGCACCGTCGAGGAGGTCGGCTCGGCCGAGGAGGCGGCCGTGATCGCCGAGGCGGTCGAGGCCGCGGAGTGGGACGGCGTCGGCCGGACCGCCGACGGGCACCTCGTCCCGCTGCTCGCCAACGTCGGCGACGCCGACGGTGCCGCCGCGGCGGCCGAGCGGCGGGCCCAGGGCGTGGGCCTGTTCCGCACCGAGCTCGCCTTCCTCTCCGCGGCCGAGGAGCCCTCGGAGAAGCGCCAGCGCGAGGTCTACGACGGCGTGCTCGGTGCCTTCGCCGGCAAGCCGGTGACCGCCCGCACGCTCGACGCCGGCGCCGACAAGCCGTTGCCCTTCCTGACCCTGGAGGGCGAGCCCAACCCGGCGCTGGGCGTGCGGGGCCTGCGGATCGCGCGGGTGCCCGGGATCGGCGCCGACGTCCTGGAGCGCCAGCTGGCCGGGCTGGCCGCGGCGGCGAAGGAGACCGGGGCCGAGCTGAAGGTGATGGCGCCGATGGTCGCCACCGCCGAGGAGGCGCGGTTCTTCGTGCAGCGCTGCCGGGCGCACGGGATCACCAGTGCGGGCGTGATGATCGAGATCCCGGCGGCCGTGCTGGTGGCGCCGGAGATCATGACGGAGGTCGACTTCGTGTCCGTCGGCACGAACGACCTGGCCCAGTACCTGTTCGCCGCGGACCGCCAGTCCGGGCCGGTCGCCGCGCTCAACGACCCCTGGCAGCCCGCCCTGCTCCGGCTGATCCGGATGCTCGGCGAGGCGTCCGCGGTGACGGGCGTCCCGGTGGGGGTGTGTGGTGAGGCTGCGGCCGACCCGGCGCTCGCCCCGGTGCTGGTGGGACTGGGCGTCGCGACGCTGTCGATGGGGTCCGGTTCGCTCGCCGCGGTCGGTGCCGCGCTCGCCGGCCTCACCCTCGAGCAGTGCCGGGCCATGGCTGCGGTGGCCTGCGCCGCTCCGGACCCGATCGCTGCGCGTCGCGCGGTGCAGGGAGTCGTCGGGCATGATCGCTAATCTCGTGCGCCGGCGGTGCCACGGAGAGCCGTGAGCGCAGCGCGGCGGTGATCACGGTCTGTGCAGGCGGAGTCAGGTGCTGACCGCCGCCTGCCCCAGGGCCTCCGTGAGCAGCGCGCGGACGTGCGCGCTCTCCGCGGTGTAGTAGATGAACGTCCCCTCGCGTCGCCCCTCGACCAGCCCGGCGAGCCGCAGCTTGGCGAGGTGCTGGCTCACCGCCGTGGGGGCGGCGCCGACCAGCTCGGCGAGGCAGGCGACCGAGGTCTCGCCCTGCAGGAGCGCCCAGAGGATCTTGATGCGGGTGGGGTCGGCGAGCAGGCGCAGGGAATCGGCCGCCCGGCGGACATCCTGCTCGGACGGCATCGCGAAGTCCGGGATGCCCTGGTGCACGCCCGCAGTCTAGCCAACACCTGAGCGCCCGTGCAGGTGTCCGGCTCACTCGTCGGCTGACTGCGTACCTTCGTGCCTACGCAGGTATGTTGACGTGCATGCTGTCCCTGCCCGAGGTGCGGAGCGCCGCGCTGGCCCTGCTCTGCTTCGCCGTCGCGGTCCCCGCCGACCTGCTCGGGGCGCCGTGGCCGCTCGTCGCCCTGCTCTACGCCGCCTGCTACGTCACGGGCGGCCGGGAGCCGGCGTGGTCCGGGCTGCAGGCACTGCGCGAGCGGACCCTCGACGTCGACCTGTTGATGATCGTCGCCGCGCTCGGCGCCGCCGCGATCGGCCAGCACCTGGACGGCGCGCTGCTGATCGTGATCTTCGCGAGCTCGGGTGCGCTGGAGGCGGTGATGACGGCGCGGACCCGCGCGAGCATCACCGGGTTGCTCGACCTGGCCCCGGAGACCGCCCAGCGGGTCGTCGACGAGCGCGAGGAGCGGGTCCGGGCCGCGGATCTGGTGGTCGGGGACGAGGTCGTCGTACGGCCGGGGGAGAAGATCCCCGCCGACGGTACGGTCCGCGACGGCGCCACCGACGTCGACGCCTCCACCCTCACCGGCGAGCCGCTGCCGGTCCGGCGCGGGCCCGGCGACCAGGTCTTCGCAGGCACGCTCAACGGCACCGGGACGGTGCGCGTCCGGGTCGACCGGGACCCGGGGGACACGGTGGTGGCCGGGATCGCCGCGCAGGTGGAGCGGGCGGCCGAGACCAAGTCGAAGCGACAGCTCTTCGTCGAGAAGGTGGAGCAGCGCTACTCGGTGGTGGTCGTGGTGGCCGCGCTGGCGCTGCTGGTGGTGCCGCTGCTCGCCGGCGCCGACTTCCGCGAGACCCTGCTCCGCGCGATGACCTTCATGATCGTCGCGTCGCCCTGCGCCGTGGTGCTCGCCACCATGCCCCCGTTGCTCGCCGCGGTCGCCGTCGCGGGCCGGCGCGGCGTGCTGCTGAAGGACGCCGGTGTGGTCGAGGCGCTGGCCGAGGTCGACGCGGTCGCCCTGGACAAGACCGGCACCGTCACCCGGGGCCGTCCCGAGGTCCGGGCCGTCGAGCCCGTCGACGGTCGCCCGGCCGACGAGCTGCTCGCCCTCGCCGCCGCGGTGGAGGAGGGCTCGGAGCACGTCCTGGGCCGGGCCGTCGTCGGCGAGGCCCGCCGCCGCGGCCTGCTGGTCCCCGAGGTCCGTGACTTCGCTGCGCTGCCCGGCGAGGGTGTGCGGGCGGTGCTGCCCGATGCCGCTGCGCCCGACGGCGACACGGCCACGTCCCGATCGGCCCTCGCACACCGGAACGGCGGGAGGGTCGTCGTCTCGGTCGGACGGCCCGTCGGGGACGAGGCGCCGGAGCAGCTCGCCGTGGTGGCGCGGGAGGGGCACACCGCGGTCGTGGTGCGGGTGGACGAGGCGCCGGTCGGCCTGCTGGTACTGGCCGACGAGCTGCGCCCCGGTGCTGCGGAGGCCGTCGCGGCGGTCCGCGAGGCCGTCGCCCCGCCCGTCCTGCTGACCGGCGACGCCGAGGGCCCGGCCCGGCGGGTGGCCGACCGGATCGGGATCGGCGAGGTGCGCGCCGGGCTGCTGCCCGCCGACAAGGCCGCGACCGTCGAGGAGCTCGAGCGCGGCGGCCGTCGCGTGCTCGCCGCCGGGGACGGCCTCAACGACGCCCCGCTGCTCGCGACCGCGCACGTCGGGCTGGCCGTCGGCGAGGGCGCCGGCACGCTGTCGGTCGAGGCGGCCGACGGCGTGCTCCTGCGGGACCCGCTCGGTGCGCTCGCCCCGCTGGCCGGGCTCGCCCGCCGGGCCCGCCGGGTCGCGCGGGCGAACCTGGCGTTCGCCGCGGCCGTCATCGCAGGCCTGGTGACCTGGGACCTGGTGGGGACGCTGCCCCTGGCCCTGGGGGTGGCCGGGCACGAGCTGTCGACGGTGCTCGTGTGCCTCAACGGGTTGCGGCTGCTGATCCGGCCGGGCTGGCCCGCGGGTGGGTCAGAGCGCCTCGAGCGCCGCGAGCGCCATGCGGCGGAGCAGCCCGGCGACCTCGTCGGGAGCCGCCCGTGAGCCGCTGTGCGGGGTGGAGTTGAGCAGCCCGAAGGTGCCGTGCGCGGCGACCCGGGCGGTGTCGGGGTCGAGCCCCGGGTGCAGCCGGCGCAGGGTGTCGACCCAGATCTCGACGTAGGTGCGCTGCAGCCGGCGGACCCGGCGCCGGTCCGCCTCGGGCAGGTTGTCGAGATCGCGGTCCTGCACGACGATCAGCTCCGGCTCGCGCAGGGCGAACTCGAGCTGGAAGTCCACCAGCGCGGCCAGCACCTCGTCCGGCTCGCCCGTCGCCCGCTCGCGCCCGCCGGCGAGCAGCCGATCGCTGATGTCCACGAGCAGCTCGGCGAGCAGCGCCTCCTTGCCCGGGAAGTGCCGGTAGAGGGCCGGTCCGCTGATGCCGACGGCGGCGCCCAGCTCGGCGATGCTCACCCCGTGGAAGCCGTGCCGGGCGAACAGGACGGCGGCCGTGCGGAGGATCTGCTCCCGCCGGGAGGGTGCGTTGTCGACCCGCGGCGCCGCCATCGGGCCAGCGTAGCGCCTTCGGGTTAACGTCCGCTAACGCGCCCGCGCCGGATGCCCCGGCTCAGCCGCGGCACAGGACGGGGCACCTACCCTGGTCCCATGGCCCGCGACCCGGACCCGGACCCCGCCGCGGGGTCCGTCGCTGTCCCGGACCGCTCGTCGGGTCCGTTCGGTGCCCTGCGGGACCGGCTCCGCGCCCGGCTCGGGGTCCGGACGACGACGGCGCTGGCCGCCGCGCTCACCGTCGGCGTCGTACTCCTCGTGGCCGGGGCCATCCTGGTCCTCGGCCTCGACTGGCTGCTCCGGATGCAGCTGGCCAACGCCGCCACCCAGCAGGCGACCCAGCTCGGCGACCGGGTCGCGGCGAACTTCGCCGACAGCGAGGACGTCAAGCGCAACGCCATCCAGGCCACCGGCAAGCGCTCCGACCTCGTCGAGGTCGTCACCGACTACAACAACGACCCCGACCGCCCGTCGGACGTCCAGAACATCGGCTCCTCCGACCCGCTGCCGAAGTATCCCCTCATGACGGACGTGCGGGCCGAGCCGGACGAGGTCGAGGTCGTCGACTCCACCTGGATCACGCTGAACGACGGCAAGCACGAGGAGGTGCTGGTCGTCGTCAAGGGCTACGAGTTCCCGCCGACCGGCCAGCCCTTCTGGGTCCTCGCCGCCCAGCCGCTGGACTTCCTGCACCGGGCCGTGGAGACGGTGCTGGCGATGGTGCTCGTCGGCATCCCGGTGCTGGTGGTGCTGGTCGGCGGGTTCACCTACTTCTTCGCCGGCCGCGCGCTGCGCCCGGTCGAGGCCATCCGCACCCGGGTGGCGCGCATGTCCGACCGCGATCTCGGCACGCGCGTGCCCGTGCCACCCGCGCGCGACGAGGTGGGCCGGCTCGCCGCGACCATGAACCAGATGCTCGGCCGGCTGGAGAGCGCGCAGTCGAACCAGCGCCGGTTCGTCGCCGACGCCAGCCACGAGCTGCGCAGCCCGCTCGCCACGATCGCGTCGGGGCTGGAGCTGCTGGCCGGGTCGGTCGACCCGGCCGACGCGTCGACGGTCCGGACCCTGCGTGGCGAGACGAGCCGCCTCGACCGGCTCGTCGACGGCCTGCTGCTGCTCGCCCGCTCGGACGAGCGCGGGCTGCAGCCCCGTCGCGAGGACGTCGACCTCGACGAGATCGTGGAGGCCGAGCGCGGCCGCCCCTCCGACGTCGGCGGGGTGGCACCCGAGGTGCGCGCCGAGCCGGTCCGGGTCTCCGGTGACCGTGCGCAGTTGGTCCGCGCGGTCCGGAACCTCGTCGACAACGCGCGCCGGCACGCCACCTCCCGGGTCCTGGTCACGGTGCGGGCCGAGGGCCCCGACGCGGTGGTCGACGTGGCCGACGACGGGCCCGGCGTCCCACCCGAGGCCCGGGACCGCGTCTTCGAGCGGTTCGTCCGACTGGACGAGGCCCGCGCCCGGTCGGACGGCGGCTCCGGGCTCGGGCTCGCGATCGTGCGCGAGATCCTCGCGGTGCACGACGGCGGCGTCGAGGTGCTCGACTCGCCGCTCGGCGGGGCACTGTTCCGGTTGCGGCTGCCCCGTGTCGTGTCCGAGCCGGGGGAACCGGGCCTGCCGGAGGGCACGGAGGCCGCCGAGGGGCCGCCGGGGGACGGCGACCTGCGGGACGATCGCCCGACGGGTCCGCTGCCCCTCCTCACCTCACCCCCGCCGAAGCGGGCGACGGCGCCGATGCCGCGTGAGCAGGACGGGCCGCGCGAGCAGCCGACCGCGCCGGTGGCGCGTGAGCAGGAGACGGCGCCGGTGGCCCAGCCCTCACCGGTGGCCCAGCCCTCACCGGTGCCGCGCGGGACCGGGCGGGACGAGCGGGTGCGGCGGGCCACCTCGGTCCCGATCCGGCTCGGCGACGCCCGCTCGCCGGCGGACGTCAACCCGACGGCGCCGATCCGCGTCGTCCGGCCGCCCTCCCGTTGACCCGGGCCGGGCCGCCGGGCGGCCGGACGCGGTCAGGCCGGGGCGACCATCCGGTACCCGACGCCGCGCAGCGTCTCGATGGACCGGGTTCCGAACGGAGCGTCGATCTTCTTCCGGAGGTAGCCGACGTAGACCTCGACGACGTTGACCTCGCCCTCGTAGTGGGCGTCCCAGACCGCGCGCAGGATGTCCGTCTTGGTCACGACCTCGCCCGCGTGCCGCATGAGGTGCTCGAGCACGCCGAACTCGCGCGGCGTCAGGGTGATCTCGGCGTCGCCGCGGTGCACCCGGTGCCGGGCGGGGTCGAGCCGCAGGTCGCCCACGGAGAGCACGGTCGGCCGGGCGTCGCCTGCGCGCCGCTGCAGGGCGCGGAGCCGGGCCAGCAGCACGACGAACGAGAACGGCTTGGTGAGGTAGTCGTCGGCGCCGAGGTCGAAGGCGTCGGCCTCGTCGTACTCGCCGTCCTTCGCGGTCAGCATGAGCACCGGGGTCCACACCCCGGCGCCCCGGATCTGCTGCAGGATCCGGTAGCCGGACAGGCCGGGGAGCATGATGTCGAGGATGACCACGTCGTAGCCGCCGTGAACGGCGGCGTCGAGACCCGAGGGGCCGTCGTGCCGGACGTCGACCGCGTGGCCCTCGCGGGCCAGCCCGCGGCGGACCATCTCGGCCAGCGGACGCTCGTCCTCCACCAGCAGCAGGCGCACGGGGAGCACCGTAGGCGGCGCGGCTGTGACGTTCCTGAGGGACGGCTCGGCACATCGGCGGCGGGGCTGGCGCTTGTGGTTAACGAGCGCTAACGTTGTTAACGATCGCTAACCGATCCGACGAGGGACGGCAGATGCAGGGAGTGGCGAGGCGGTCCGGAGCGGCGGCTCCGGTGCTGGGCACGAAGGTCGACCCCGGGGACGGGCAGTTCGCGCGGAACGCGGAGTCGCACCGGTCGTTGGTGGCCGACCTGAACGCGCAGCTGGCGGCGGCGCGGCTGGGCGGTCCGGAGCGGTCGCGGGCGCGGCACCTGGAGCGCGGCAAGATGCTGCCGCGGGACCGGGTGGACTCGCTGGTGGATCCGGGGTCGCCCTTCCTGGAGCTCTCGCCGCTGGCGGCGCACGGGCTCTACGGCGGGGACGCGCCGGCCGCGGGGATGATCACCGGGGTCGGGCGGATCGCGGGCCGGGAGTGCGTGATCGTGGCCAACGACGCCACGGTCAAGGGCGGCACCTACTACCCGATGACGGTGAAGAAGCACCTGCGGGCGCAGGAGGTGGCGCTGCACAACCGGCTGCCGTGCGTGTACCTGGTGGACTCGGGCGGTGCGTACCTGCCGGCGCAGGACGAGGTGTTCCCGGACCGGGAGCACTTCGGGCGGATCTTCTACAACCAGGCGCAGATGTCGGGGCGGGGGATCCCGCAGATCGCGGCGGTGCTGGGCTCGTGCACCGCGGGTGGCGCGTACGTGCCGGCGATGAGCGACGAGGCGGTGATCGTCCGCAACCAGGGGACGATCTTCCTGGGTGGGCCGCCGCTGGTGAAGGCGGCGACCGGTGAGGTCGTCACGGCCGAGGAGCTGGGCGGCGGCGACCTGCACTCGAAGATCTCCGGCGTCACGGATCACCTCGCGAACGACGACGCGCACGCGCTGCGGATCGTCCGGTCGATCGTGGGGACGCTCGGGCCGCGCGTGCCGGCTCCGTGGGAGCGGATCGCGACCGAGGAGCCGGTGGTCGACCCGGCCGAGCTGTACGGGGCGGTGCCGACGGACTCCCGGATCCCCTACGACGTGCGCGAGGTGATCGCACGGGTCGTGGACGGGTCGCGCTTCGGAGAGTTCAAGGCCGAGTACGGCACCACGCTGGTCACGGGCTTCGCGCACATCCACGGGCACCCGGTGGGGATCATCGCGAACAACGGGATCCTGTTCTCGGAGTCGGCGATGAAGGGCGCGCACTTCATCGAGCTGTGCGACCAGCGCGGGATCCCGCTGGTGTTCCTGCAGAACATCACCGGGTTCATGGTCGGCCGCGAGTACGAGGCCGGCGGGATCGCCCGCAACGGCGCGAAGCTGGTCACGGCGGTGGCCTCGACCCGGGTGCCGAAGCTGACCGTGGTGATCGGCGGGTCGTTCGGCGCGGGGAACTACGCGATGTGCGGGCGGGCCTACTCGCCGCGGTTGTTGTTCATGTGGCCCAACGCCCGGATCTCGGTCATGGGCGGCGAGCAGGCCGCGACGGTGCTCGGCACCGTCGGCTCCGGCGCCGGCAACGGGGACGCGGCGGCGCAGGAGGATCTCAAGGAGCGGATCCGCGCGCAGTACGAGACCCAGGGGCACCCCTACTACTCCACCGCCCGGATCTGGGACGACGGCGTGATCGACCCCGCCGACACCCGCACGGTCCTGGGCCTGAGCCTGTCGATCGCCGCGAACGCCCCGCTGGGCGACCCGGCCTTCGGCGTCTTCCGGATGTGAGGGACATGCACCGACACCGTCCGCCGCACAACAGTGCCGTTCGTGCGGAGCTAGTGCACGAGAGTGCCGTTCGTGCGGACCTACTGCACAAGAGTGCCGTTCGTGCGGACCTACTGCACAAGAGTGCCGTTCGTGCGGACCTACTGCACGAGAGTGCCGTTCGTGCAATGACCGGGGAGGGGTGTTGATGTTCTCGACCGTGCTCGTGGCGAACCGCGGGGAGATCGCGGTCCGCGTCATCCGCACCCTGCGCGCGCTCGGCGTCCGGTCCGTGGCCGTGTACTCCGACGCCGATGCGGGCGCCCCGCACGTGGCCGCCGCGGACGTCGCCGTGCGGCTCGGGCCCGCGGCCGCGTCGGAGTCCTACCTGGCGATCGACACCGTGATCGAGGCGGCGAAGGCCACCGGGGCGGAGGCGATCCACCCCGGCTACGGCTTCCTTTCCGAGAACACCGCCTTCGCCGCGGCGTGCGAGGCGGCGGGGATCGTGTTCGTCGGCCCGCCGTCCAGCGCGATCGAGGCGATGGGCGACAAGATCCGCGCCAAGCAGACCGTGGCCAAGGCGGGCGTCCCGGTGGTGCCGGGTTCGGACGGGGTCGGGCTCTCCGACGCCGATCTGGCCCTGGCCGTCGAGCAGGTCGAGTTCCCGGTGCTGCTCAAGCCCTCCGCGGGCGGCGGCGGCAAGGGCATGCGCGAGGTCCACCGGGCCGAGGACCTGGCCGATGCCATCGCGTCCGCGCGCCGGGAGGCCCGCAGCTCGTTCGGCGACGACACCCTGCTGGTCGAACGGCTGATCACCACGCCGCGCCACATCGAGATCCAGGTGCTGGCCGACACGCACGGCAACGTGGTGCACCTGGGCGAGCGGGAGTGCTCGCTGCAGCGCCGCCACCAGAAGATCGTCGAGGAGGCCCCGTCCCCGCTGCTGTCCCCCGAGCAGCGGGAGGCGATGGGCCGCGCGGCCTGCGAGGCCGCCCGGGCCTGCGGGTACGTCGGCGCGGGCACCGTGGAGTTCATCGTCGGCGGCGACTCCGGGACGGGCGGGGAGGAACTCGAGTTCTTCTTCATGGAGATGAACACGCGGCTGCAGGTGGAGCACCCGGTGACCGAGGAGGTCTACGGCATCGACCTGGTCGAGGCGCAGCTGCGGGTCGCGGCCGGGGAGCGGGCGCCGTGGCCGGCCGAGCGGGTGCCGCGCGGGCACGCGATCGAGGTCCGGGTCTACGCCGAGGACCCGGCCGCGGGCTTCCTGCCCACCGGCGGGCGGATCCTGGCCCTGCGCGAGCCGGCCGACCTGCCCGGGGTCCGGGTGGACTCCGGGATCGCCGAGGGCGGGGTCGTCGGCTCGGACTACGACCCGATGCTCTCGAAGATCATCGCGCACGGTGCGGACCGGGCCGAGGCGCTGGGCCGGCTCGACGCCGCTCTGGCCGACACCGTGCTGCTCGGGCTCGGCACCAACATCGGATTCCTCCGCGCGCTGCTCGCCGACCCCGACGTCCGGGCCGGGAACCTCGACACCGGGCTGGTCGGGCGCCGGCTCGAGGCGTTGACGGGGCAGGACCTGCCGGCCGACGTCGTCGGGGTGGCCACCGGGCTCGCCCTGCTCGACCTCGAGCCGCCCGACACCGGTACGGGCGAGGTCGTCGACCCGTTCGACATCCCCGGCGGCTGGCGCGTCGGCGAGGCCGCCTGGACCACCCGGCGCCTGGTCGTCGCCGGGCACGAGCCGGTCGAGGTCCGCTCCCGCGGCCGCGTCGCCGACGCGCAGCTGTCCGTCGACGGCGGCGAGCCCTTCGGCACGTCGACCCGGCCCGTGGCGGGTGGCGTCACGCACGTACAGGCTGGGGTGACCAGGGAGTACGCGGTCGCTCGGGACGAGTCCGGGGTGCACTGGATCGGACGCGACGGCCTGGCCTGGGCCGTGCGCGAACAGGAGGCCCTCGAGGCCGCGGCCGAGGAGGCCGCCGCCGGGGCGGGCGGGCCCGTGCTCTCCCCGATGCCCGGCACCGTGACCGTCGTGGAGGTCACCGAGGGTCAGCCGGTCACGGCGGGGCAGACGCTGGTCGTGGTCGAGGCCATGAAGATGGAGCACGTGCTCACCGCGCCCGTCGACGGCACGGTCCGCGAACTGCGGGCCCGCCCCGGCGGGACGGTCGCGAAGGACGCCGTCCTCCTCGTCGTCGAGGGGGACACCGAAGGAGAAACCGATGGCAGCGTTTGATTCTCATGGTGAGCTGTCCGAGGAGCACGCGGCACTGCGGGCGACGGTCGAGGACTTCGCGCAGAAGGAGGTCGCCCCGGTCATCGGGGAGTTCTACGAGCGCGGCGACTTCCCGTACGACCTGGTGCGCAAGATGGGGGCGATGGGCCTGTTCGGCCTGCCGATCGCCGAGGAGTACGGCGGAATGGGCGGCGACTACTTCGCCCTCTGCCTCGCGCTGGAGGAGCTGGCCCGGGTCGACTCCTCCGTCGCGATCACCCTGGAGGCGGGCGTCTCGCTCGGCGCCATGCCGATCAGCCGGTTCGGCACCGATGAGCAGAAGGCGAAGTGGCTGCCGCAGCTCGCCGCGGGCGAGAAGCTCGGCGCCTTCGGGCTCACCGAGCCCGGCGGCGGGTCGGACGCGGGCGCCACCCGCACCACCGCGAAGCTCGACGGCGACGAGTGGGTGATCAACGGTTCGAAGTGCTTCATCACCAACTCCGGCACCGACATCACCGAGCTCGTCACGGTCACCGCGGTCACCGGCGAGCGGGACGGCAAGAAGGAGATCTCCGCGATCGTCGTGCCGTCCGGGACGCCCGGGTTTACGGTGAGCGAGAAGTACTCGAAGGTCGGCTGGTCGGCGTCGGACACCCGCGAGCTGTTCTTCGACGACGTCCGGGTGCCGGCCGGGAACCTGCTCGGCGAGCGCGGCCGGGGCTACGCCCAGTTCCTGTCCATCCTGGACGAGGGGCGCATCGCGATCGCCGCGCTCTCGGTCGGGCTGGCGCAGGGCTGCGTCGACGAGTCGCTGCGCTACGCCCACGAGCGCGAGGCCTTCGGTCACCCGATCGGCCACTACCAGGCGATCCAGTTCAAGATCGCCGACATGGAGGTCCGGGCGCACACCGCGCGGCTGGCCTACTACGCGGCCGCGGCGAAGATGCTCCAGGGCCAGCCGTTCAAGAAGGAGGCGGCCATCGCGAAGCTGGTGTCCTCCAACGCGGCGATGGACAACGCCCGGGACGCCACGCAGATCTTCGGCGGCTACGGCTTCATGAACGAGTACCCCGTCGGCCGCTTCTACCGGGACGCCAAGATCCTGGAGATCGGCGAGGGCACCTCGGAGGTCCAGCGCATGCTCATCGCCCGGCACCTCGGCCTGTAGCGGCGTGGCCTGCAGGCGGTGCTCCGGCACGCGGTAGGTTGCCCTCGCGCCGGGCCCGCAGCAGGCCCGCGCGGGAGCGGGGGAGGAAGCGACGTGGCCAGCTGGAACGACCTGGTGTCCTACGTGCGGGTGCGGTACGAGGTGATGCGCTCGACCGACACCGAGCTGTGGTTCAACCTGCCGACCACGGGGGAGCGCACCCAGCTGGTGGTCGTCCGGAGCGTGACGGGCGAGGACGACCTCCCGTGGGCGCAGATCGCCTCGCCCGTCGGCAAGCTCGGCGATCTCGACCTGTGCACCCTGCTGGCGAAGGCCGGTGAGTCCGTGGTGGGCGGGGTGGCGGCGCAGGACGGCGTGGTCGTGTTCCGGCACTCGATCCCGCTGCACGAGGGGGAGGTCACGGCCTTCGACCGGCCCTTCCGGCTCGTCGTGCAGGTGGCGGACCAGCTCGAGGAGATGCTCACCGGCCGCGACGAGCACTGACCGGGCGAACGCTCGGGCGGGCCCGCGGCCGGAGTCAGACGCTCAGCCGACGGGCAGGGGTTCCAGCGCCTGCTCGACGACCGTGCGCAGCCGGGCCAGGAGCTGATCGGCCTCGGCCCAGGTCAGGACCCCGCTGGCCACGCCGCCCCGGATCTCTTCCGCCACGGCCCGTGAGAAGCGGGTGGACCACTCGTGCCGCTGCCCACCGTCCGGCCTCGCCCCCTGTGTCATCGGGACAGTGTGCTGCGTGTCACTGGTCACCCCTGATTCGGGGGTCACTCGTGCCACAGCGGTGACCACGCTGCTCGCGAGGGATGTCGAGGTGAACGTCCGGCGTCACCGAGGAGTCGTGCGTCGGGCGGGATGGTGACGGAGGGTGGTCACCGACCGTCGAGCAGGCCGGGGACCGAGGACACCGAGCGCAGCTCGCTGAGCGTGGGGTGGCCCTGGGCGAGGAGGGCGACGTCCGTGTCCTCCGGAGCCGGCTCGTCGGGCTCGGAGATCGTGGTGCGCAGCGTGCCCGGCGCGCCCTCGACGCCCGACTCGTGCTCGACCCGCACCTGCACCGCGCCGAAGTCGGCCAGTTCCGCCTCACGCAGGGGCCCGAGCTCGGCGCTCGGCCTGTCCGGGACGTTGAGCGAGAGCACGGTCCCGCGCGGGCGGGCGAGCAGCACCTCGAGCACCTCCGGCAGCAGTGCGACCACGGACTCCCAGTGCGCGCCGTCGCGGCCGTGCAGGCCGCAGTCCAGGGAGGTCGCGAGCCCGGACCAGCCCTTGAGGGCCCCGGTGAGCACCGCCCCGACCGTCCCGGAGTGGATCACCGCGTGCCCGACGTTGGCGCCGACGTTGATCCCCGACAACACGATGTCGGGCCGCGGGTCGAACCAGCCGTCGCCGGCGGCGTGCACGATGAACGCCGGGTGGGCCTCCACCGAGAAGGCCGGCACCCGCTCGAGCCCGGGCAGCACCTGGGGGTGTACCTTCACGCGCCGGTCCTCGGCCACCGCGAAGACCGACGCACCCACACCGGTCGAGTCCACGTGCGGCGCGGCGACCGTGACGTCGAACCCCGCCTCGAGCGCGCCGAGCGCGAGGGCGTGGAGCCCGGGGGACGCGATGCCGTCGTCGTTCGTGATCAGGGCGCGCACCCCGCCGACGATAATTCAGCCGTCCGCGACTCGCGCCGCCGGAACTCGCGACTCGCGGGAAGGCCGGATGATGTTCCGCGGGTCGGGAGATCCGGGTGCGCGAGTCGGGACTTCGTGCAGCGCGGTCCCCCGCGTCCAGGACGCTGCCGCGCAGGGTGTCAGTTGAGGTGGGCCAGCAGGGAGCGTGCGGCGCGCCGCAACCGCTCCTCCTGCTCCGGCGGGCGGGCACCGCCGGCCAGGTAGGCGGTGATGAGCCGGGCGCCCTCGTCCCAGCGGGCCTGTGCGCCCAGCACCTCGCCCAGCTCGACGAGCCGCTCCTCGTCCGCCCGCACCGCCAGGCGCATTCGCAGCACCCATTCGCGGTCCGCGGGCCTGCCGCGCGTCCGATACACCGCCCGCAGGTTCTCCAGCATCCGGACCAGGATGTCCCGGGTCGACGTGCGGGGCAGCAGCTCCGGGCCGAAGGGTGCGGCCGATCCGGTCACGGCCCGGAAGCGCTCCTCGCAGCCCGCCCGGTCCAGCCGGCGACCGCCGTCGAACACGTCCAGGTACTGCTCGGTGTCGGCCACCCGGACGAGGAAGTGACCCGGCATGCCGACGCCCTCCAGCCGGAGCCCGGCCCGCCGTGCCACCTCGATCGCCACCACGGCGAGTGTGATCGGGATGCCGGTGCGGCGGGTCAGCACATGCGGTAGCAGCGAGTTGCGGGGATCGGTGTAGTCGGTGCTGTTGCCGGTGAAGCCCTCGTCCACGAACAGCCGTCGCACGAGGCCGGGGACCGAGTCGACGCCCTCTGCCAGCCGGTCCAGTTCGGCGAGCCAGGGGGCCGGGTCGAGATCCGGATCGGCGCCCGCGGCGAGCGCGAGGGCCGCCTCGTCGAGCGGGGGCTCGGGCCGGGCGACGAGTGCGACGAAGCGGGCCACCGGCCCCTCCGGCTCCACGGCTCAGCCCGCCCCCGTCGGCTCCGCGAGCAGGCGGACGGTGGTGCCGGAGTCGTCGCTCCAGACCTGCAGGACGTCGGTCAGCTCGGAGGCGAGCCACAGGCCGCGCCCGCGTACGCCCGACGTGGGTGGGGCCACCATCCCCGGGAACGGGACGGCCATCCGGCCGACGTCGTACACCTCGGCCACGAGCCCGTCCCGGGCCCACAGCCGCAGCCGCGCGCTGCCCGGGCCGTGCTCGAGGCTGTTCGTGGCGATCTCGTTGACCGCGAGCACGAGGTCGGCGGTGCGCTCGGGGTCCAGCCCGGCCGTCGGAGCGGTCTCGGCGACCAGGTGCCGCACGGCCGGGAGCGCGGCGAGCGTGACCGTCAGCTCGGCGGTCGGGGGGCCGAGGTCCGGCGGGGGCGGCGGCGGGTACTCGGCGACGACCTGCACCGGATTGCGCGGACCACCCGTCGGCCGGCTCTCCCCGTCGACCCGCAGCGAGGGGTGGGTCGCGCGGACCAGTTCCAGGTCACCGTCGGCCGGGCACGGGCACAGCATGGTGACGGGCAGGCCGTCGAGGGCGACGGTCAGGGCCGCGTCCAGCCGGATCCAGTGTGCGCGGTCGAGGCCGGGCAGGTCCAGGTGCTGGGCGATCACGGTCGTGCGCGCCTCGGGACGGGGGTTGCGGCGGGCCAACCGCGCCCAACGGCTGGCCACGGTGAAGGCCGGGACCCGGTGCACCTCGACGGGATCCCGCCAGTCGACGGCCGAGGCGGCCGATCCGAGGACGGTCTCGAGCGCGGCCCGGTTCGGGTCGTCGAGCACGGCGACGACCTGCCCGCCGCCGCGGAGTGCGTCGTCCACCGGGCCGTGCAGCTCGCGGGCGAGGAGGGCGGGCTCGCGGTAGGGCACGCCCTCGTGGACCATCCCGTCGGTCTCCCGCCCGGGTGCGTCCCGAACCGCGCGCTGGTCCATGCCCTTTCCACCCCCGAACGCCGGTC
Organism: Pseudonocardia oceanicola; assembly: GCF_047200735.1. Lineage (NCBI taxonomy): Bacteria > Bacillati > Actinomycetota > Actinomycetes > Pseudonocardiales > Pseudonocardiaceae > Pseudonocardia > Pseudonocardia oceanicola. The sequence continues at coordinate 37,466 of NZ_JBJZON010000027.1, read as the reverse complement.
CGCAGCGCAGAGTAGTGCGCGGGCAGCGGGCACGCCGAATGGAGCAGTACCCGTCGCGGAGCGTGTCCGACGGTCGCGGTGCCCGCACGGAGCAGGGCTCGGAGGTGAACTCGAAAGCGGGCGGACACGGCTCGGACGGGTGGACGGTGTGACACGACCGATCGATACGCAGGTGGTGAGCGTGGCGGCCGGCCGCGGCCGCGCTGCACGATCGAGTGCGATCGCGTGGTCGAGCGGTCACGGAATGCAGTTGCCGAGGCTTTTCCGTCGATCCCGGAGAAAATCCCCGCGACGGTGGCGTCGTTGTCCGGCCGGAACGCGATCGACCCGTCGCCCGACGGGTAGGACGATCCGCGCGAGTGACGAGGAGGAGGTGGGCGCCACGTGACGGCCGAGCTCACCGACCCCGCGCGCTCGCCGGATCCCGGCGCCTCCGCGGTGCACCTGCTCGACGTCGCGTCCGCCTCCGCGGTGATCCGCCGCCCGGGCGGGGAGGACCTGCCCGCCGCCGTGGGCTGGGGGGTGCTGGTGCTGCCGGTGTTCGGGGCCGATCCCGAGCTGAGCATCGAGTTCGCCGGGCGCCCGGCCGGACCCGGTGCCACGGCCGCGGCTTCCACGGGGACCGCCGAGGCTGCCGGCGCCGAGGCCACGGACGCCGCAGGGGAAGCGTCCGGGGACGAGTCCCCGCCCGGACCCCGGTGGCTCGCGTGCGCGGACCTGCGCCGGATCCGGCACGACGTGGTGGCGGTCCGGGGGCTGCTGCGCGCCGGCCCGGCGCTGGCCGCGCCGGCCGAGGTGCCACCGCCGCCCGAGGGGGCCGCGCACCGGGTGCAGGGTGTGTTCCGGATGCAGCCGCTGCCCGGCCGGCGGATCGAGATCCGGCTGGTCGCGGCGCTGGCGCCGGCGGGCGGGGTCGAGCCCGGCGCGGGCGCCCCGGCCCGGCTCGAGCTGCGCGGCACCTTCGCCCGCTGACTGCCGTCGACCCCCTCGCCGGCCCTCGCCGCGCGCGTCGGGAACGTGCCGGGTGGTGGCGCCGTGGGGTGGGCCACGGCCCGCCCGCTCGGACCCCGCCGGTGTGGCAGGGTTGCGGGGGAGAACAGGCAGCTACAGCACGCACTCAAGAGGTGGACGATGCGCGTCTTCAACGGCGTGGACGAGATCCGCGAGGCCAAGGGCACCCGGCTCGGGGAGTCCGAGTGGGTCACGGTCGAGCAGAAGCACATCGACCAGTTCGCGGAGGCGACGGGTGACCACCAGTGGATCCACGTGGACGCGGCCAAGGCCGCCGAGGGTCCGTTCGGCAAGACGATCGCGCACGGCTTCCTGAGCCTGTCGCTGCTGCCGGTGCTGGTGAAGGACGTCTACTCGATCGAGGGCGCCCGGATGGGCATCAACTACGGCCTGAACAAGGTGCGGTTCACCGCACCCGTGCCCGTGGACAGCAAGGTCCGCGGGGTCGTCGACCTGGTCGACGTCGAGGACACCAAGGACGGTGCCGTCCAGCTGACCACCAGGGTGACGGTCGAGCTGGAGGGCTCGGAGCGGCCCGCGGTCGTCGCCGAGTGGCTGACCCGCCAGTACGTCTGAGCGGAGCTTGCGGAGCGAGCATCGGTACTGAGCGGAGCTTGCGGAGCGAGCATCGGTACTGAGCGGGGCTTGCGGAGCGAGCATCGGTACTGAGCGGGGCTTGCGGAGCGAGCATCGGTACTGGGCGGGGCTTGCGGAGCGAGCATCGGTACTGGGCGGGGCTTGCGGAGCGAGCATCGGTACTGGGCGGGGCTTGCGGAGCGAGCATCGGTACTGGGCGGGGCTTGCGGAGCGCACATCCGTACTGAGCGGGGTTCGCGGAACGGACACCGGCACCGAGCGGGGCCGGGAGAGGGGAGACATCATGCGCGACGCGGTGATCTGCGAGCCGCTGCGGACCCCGGTGGGGGGCTTCGGCGGGTCGCTGCGGGACGTGCCGGTGAAGACGCTGGCGTCGACCGTGATCGCGGCGCTGATGGAGCGCACCGGCCTGCCGCCGGAGTCCGTCGACGACGTGCTGCTGGGCCACTGCTACCCGACGATGGACTCGCCGGCGTTGGGCCGGGTGGCCGCGCTGGACGCGGGGCTGCCGGTCACGGCGTCGGGTCTGCAGATCGACCGGCGTTGCGGGTCGGGGCTGCAGGCGGTGCTCTACGCCGCGATGCAGGTGCAGACCGGTGCGTCCGAGGTGGTGCTGGCCGGGGGCGCGGAGTCGATGTCCAACGCGTCGTTCTACTCCACCGCGATGCGGTGGGGCGCCAAGGGCGGACCGGGCGTCATGCTGCACGACTCGCTGGCCCGCGGCCGGGTCACCGCCGGCGGGGACCACCACCCGGTGCCGGGCGGGATGATCGAGACCGCGGAGAACCTGCGCAAGGAGTACTCGATCCCGCGCGAGGAGCAGGACGAGTTCGCGGTGCGCAGCCACCGGCGGGCGGCGGCGGCCCAGGCCGAGGGCCGGTTCGCCGAGGAGATCGTGCCGGTCACGGTGAAGGGCCGTAAGGGAGACACCGTGGTCGACGCCGACGAGCACATCCGGCCGGACTCGAGCGTGGAGACGCTGGCGAAGCTGCGTCCGATCATGGGCAAGCAGGACGCCGAGGCCACGGTGACCGCGGGCAACGCCTCGGGGCAGAACGACGGCGCGGCGGTCTGCGTCGTCACCTCCCCGGAGAAGGCCGCCGAGCTGGGGCTGCGCCCGCTGGTCAAGCTGGTCTCCTGGGGTGTCGGTGGGGTGCCGCCGAAGACGATGGGGATCGGGCCGGTCCCGGCCGTGGCCAAGACGCTGGACCAGGCCGAGGTGGCGCTCAAGGACGTCGACCTGATCGAGCTGAACGAGGCGTTCGCCGCGCAGGCGCTGGCCTGCACCCGGGAGTGGGGGTTCACCCCGTCGGACTTCGACCGGATGAACGTCAACGGGTCCGGGATCTCGCTCGGGCACCCGGTGGGCGCGACCGGCGGGCGGATCCTGGCCACCCTGGCCCGGGAGATGGTCCGTCGGGACGCCCGCTACGGGCTCGAGACGATGTGCATCGGCGGCGGGCAGGGCCTCGCCGCGCTGTTCGAGCGCGTCTGACACGCCGGTGGGTCTCGACCCCGATGAGTCGGACGAGCTGGGCACCCAGCTCGTCCGACTCATCCGGCTGGTCGACCGCGCCCAGGCCCAGCACCAGGCGGCCAACCCCGACGCGGTCGACCGCGCGGCCTACCTGCTGCTGGTGCACCTGGTGAAGGGCGGGCCGCGGCGGACGGGCGCGCTCGCGGAGGCGGTGCACTCCGACCCCTCGACGGTGAGCCGGCAGGTCGCGCAGCTCGTGCGGCTGGGCTACGTGGCGCGCACCCCGGACCCGGAGGACGGGCGCGCCTTCCTCGTCGCCGCGACGGACGAGGGCGAGCGGGTCTTCGCGGAGAACCGGCGGCTCCGCAACGATCGGATCGCCGCGATCATGGCCGACTGGTCGCCGGAGGAGCGGGCCACGCTCACCCGGCTGCTCGGCCGCTTCACGACCGGCATGGAGGAGCAGTGGTCGCGGCCCTGAGGCCGCGGCTCCCGGCTCCCGGCGACCGGCCCGGACCGCCGTCCGGGCCGGGATCCCGGCTCAGTGCTCGACGGGCTGGCCCTCGGCCTCGGCCTCGGCCTCGGCGGCCCGACGCGCCCGCTCCCACGAGGCCTTGATCTCGCGCTCGGCGTCGGCACGGCCGACCCAGGACGCGCCCTCGACGCTCTTGCCCGGCTCGAGCGTCTTGTAGATCTCGAAGAAGTGCTGGATCTCCGCCCGGTCGAACTCGGGCAGGTGGTGGATGTCGCGCAGGTGCTCCTGGCGCGGGTCGTCGGCCGGGACGCAGAGGACCTTGTCGTCGCCGCCCTTCTCGTCCTTCATCCGGAACATGCCGATCGCCCGCGACCGGATCAGGCAGCCCGGGAAGGTCGGCTCCTGCACGAGGACCAGCGCGTCGAGCGGGTCCCCGTCCTCGCCGAGGGTGTCCTCGATGAAGCCGTAGTCCGCCGGGTACTGGGTGGCGGTGAAGAGCGTCCGGTCGAGGCGGAGCCGACCGGTCTTGTGGTCCACCTCGTACTTGTTCCGGCCGCCCTTGGGGATCTCGATGAGAACGTCGAAGTCCACGGGATGCTCCTTGTGGTCGGTCGTGCCTGTCGGTCGTGACTGGTGCAGGCCGCGACGGTCGACGGCGCGGCGACTACCTCTAGTGTGGGGGACCGCGTCGGGCCGGTCGTGACCGGCCGGGGCCGTGGACCCCCGCCGGCGCCGCCGGTGTCAGCGGTCGGAGGGAGCGGTGGGCAGGTGGGACTCGGCCGGCGGATCGGCGACACCCTGAGGCTGCCGACGAGGCCCGGACGCATCGTCCTGGTGGTCCTCGTCGTCCTCGCGCTCGCCGCCGGTGTGGGCGGCACGCTGGCCGTCCAGGCCCCGAACGTGCTGGCAGACCTGGGGCTCACCGCGGCCGCGCGGGCCGAGAAGGACCTTCCGGCCCCGGTTCCCGAGCTCACCGCGCTGCCGGCCGACGCCCCCGTGCCGAGTGCCGCCGGGCTCGGCTCGGTGCTCGATCCCCTCGCCGCCTCGAGCGCCCTCGGCGACTTCGCCGGCGTCGTCGTCGACCCGTCGGCGCCGCCCGGCACCGGAGCCTCGCCCGCCCCGCTGTGGCAGCAATCACCGGAGGAGCCTCTCGTTCCGGGCAGTGCCGGCAAGCTCCTGACGGCCGCGGCCACCCTGCTGACCCTCGACCCGACCGACCGGCTCGTCACCCGCGCGGTCGCGGGCGCGGAGCCCGGGCAGGTCGTGCTCGTCGGCGGCGGCGACCCCACGCTCACCGCGCTCCCGGCGGGCCGCACCGGCACCTATCCCGAGCCCGCCCGGCTCGACGACCTCGTCGCCGCGGTGCAGGAGGCGACGGCCGGGCAGGAGATCACCTCGGTCGTCGTCGACACGAGCGCCTTCACCGGACCGGTGCTCGCGCCGGGGTGGGACCCGGCGGACATCCCGGCGGGCAACATCACGCCGATCGTCCCGCTGATGCTCGACGGCGGCCGGCTCGACCCGGCGGAGCAGGACGGGGCCCGCACGACCACCCCGGCCCTCGACGCCGGGGAGGCCTTCGCGCGCAAGCTCGGCCTGTCCGCCTCGGCCGTCGTCGAGGGCACCGCGCCGGCGGACGCGAAGCCGCTCGGCCAGGTCTACTCGGCCCCGGTGTCGACGCTGGTCGAGCACCTGATGACCACGTCGGACAACGTGCTGGCCGAGGCCCTCGCCCGGGACGTCGCGACGGCCCGCGGGGGCGACCCGTCCTTCGCCGGGAGCGCCGAGCAGGTGCTGGCCGCGCTCGCCCAGTCCGGCTTCGACGTCACCGGCGCGCACATGGTCGACGGCAGCGGCCTCTCCACCGCCGACCGCGTCCCGCCGCGGCTGCTCGGCGCGCTGCTGGCCGCGGCCGCGGCACCCACCGGGCCGGGGGAGGGCACCGAGTTCCTGCGCCCGATCGTCTCCGGGCTGCCGGTCGCGGGCGGCGACGGCACGCTCGACGACCGCTTCGCCACCGGCACCGCGTCGGCGGGCCGGGGCGTGGTGCGGGCCAAGACCGGCACCCTCACCGCCGTCAACGCGCTGGCCGGCGTGGTCACGGACGTCGACGGCCGGCTGCTCGTCTTCGCGTTCCTGTCCAACGGGGAGTCGCCGGCGGTCGTGCGGCCGCGGCTGGACACCATCGCGGCCACGCTGAGCCGCTGCGGCTGCCGCTGAGACGCGTAGCGTGGCGCAGGTGAACGCCCCCACCCGCCCCACCGCCACGGACCTCGATCCCGACACCGTGTCCGGTCTGCCCGTGAACTGGGGCCTGGCCCGGCGGACCGCCGCGCGGCTGGTCCCCGCGGGCCCGCCGGTGAGCAGTGCGGTGGCGACCGAGCTGGTCGAGCGGCTGCGCACGGACGCGGCGGTGGCGGAGGGGCACGTCCGGACCGTGACCGGGCTGGGGGAGGGTCTGCCGTTGCTGCCCGCCGACGTCGTCGACCGGCCGGCGTGGGCCGCCGCGGCGGTGGACGGGATGGCCGAGCTCACCGCGGGCGCCCGGCTGCCCCGCACCGCGCGGGCCGCCCGGGCGGTCACCGCCACGACCTCCGGCCTGCAGATCGGCGGGGTGCTCGCGTTCGTCGGGGCCCGGGTGCTGGGCCAGTACGACCCGTTCGGCGGGCCGGCGAAGGACGGCAGGCTGCTGCTCGTCGCGCCCAACGTCTACGCCGCCCAGCAGGCCCTCGACGTCCCCTCCGAGGACTTCGGGCTGTGGGTGTGCCTGCACGAGGCCACCCACCGGCTGCAGTTCACCGCCGTGCCGTGGCTGCGCGAGCACTTCGCCGCCGAGGTCGGCCGGTTCCTGTCGATGAGCACGGCGGGTGGTGCCGCGATGATCGAGCGGCTGCCCGAGGCGGTGCGGGCCTTCAAGGCGGCCAAGGGGGACTCGCTGGCGCTGGTGGAGCTGCTGCAGGGGCCCGAGCAGCGCGCGGTGCTGGACCGGCTGATCGCGCTCACCACGCTGCTGGAGGGGCACGCGGACCACGTGATGGACGCGGCCGGGCCCGAGGTGGTCCCGACGGTCGAGACGATCCGGGCGCGGTTCACCGTGCGCCGCCGGGGCGGCGGGATCGTCGACCGGGTGCTGCGCGCGCTGCTCGGCGTCGAGGCCAAGGTCAAGCAGTACGCGCTGGGCTCGGCGTTCACCACGCACGTGGTCGGCGAGGCGGGCATGGCCGGGTTCAACAAGGTGTGGAACTCGCCGAACACGCTGCCCACGCGGAGCGAGCTCGCCGCTCCCGAGCAGTGGCTCGCCCGCGTGGCCTGACCGACTCGGGAACCATGATGCGCAACACCCGGCCCTCTGACCGCGTTCTGGAACCGTAGTGCGCGATCCTTCGGCCGATCTGTGCACTGTGGAACCCTGATGCAGGCGAGGGCCGAGGTGCAGCGGGCCGTTCGTGGTGCGCTGGGGAGGTTGCCTCCGCAGGTGCGGGAGGCGCCGCTGGTCGTCGGGTGCTCCGGCGGGGCGGACTCGCTGGCCCTGCTGCTCGCCGCGCACGCCGAGCGGCCGGCCGGCGTCGTCGCGGCGATCGTCGACCACCGGCTGCAGGAGGGGTCCACCGGCCGCTCGGAAGCCCTCGCCGCGGATCTGCGCGCGCGGGGGATCGACGCCCGGGTGCACCCCGTGACCGTCGACGGTCCGGGCGGCACGGAGGCCGCCGCGCGCCGAGCCCGCTACTCGGCCCTCGCCGCCGCCCGGCCGCACCCCTGCTCCCCGGTCCTGCTCGGGCACACCCTCGACGACCAGGCCGAGACCGTGCTCCTCGGGCTCGGCCGCGGCTCCGGGGCGCGCTCCCTCGCCGGCATGCGGGAGTGGGACGAGCCCTGGCTGCGCCCGCTGCTCGGCCTGCGCCGGGCCCGGGTCAGGGAGGCCTGCGCGGGTGATCCGGCGCCGTGGGAGGACCCGCACAACAGCGATCCGCGGTTCGTCCGGTCCCGGCTGCGCGCCGAGGTGCTCCCCCTGCTCGACGACGTGCTCGCCGGCGGGGTGGCCGAGGCCCTCGCCCGCACGGCCGCGCAGCTCCGCGAGGACGACGAGGCGCTCGCCGCGTGGGCGGACCGGGTGAGTGCCGAGGCGCGGGACGGGAACGCCCTGCGGGTGGACGTCCTGCACGAGGTGCCCGCCGCGGTCCGGCGACGGGTGCTGCGCGAATGGCTCCTGGAGTCCGGCGCGAGCGCGGTGACCGACGCCCACCTGCGGGCGGCGGACGCCCTCGTCGGCGCCTGGCGCGGGCAGGGCGGGCCGCGGCTCCCCGGCGGGTTGGACGTCGTCCGCGAGCATGACAGGCTCCTACCCGCACGGCCGGGCTGATCCCGCCGCGCGCAGAACGATCGCCGAGCGAGAGGTCCCACCCCGTGTACGACGAGGACATCGCGTCCGTCCTGGTCACCGAGCAGCAGCTCGGCGAGAAGACCGCCGAGCTCGCCGAGCAGATCGGCAAGGACTACGCCGACCGCTGCGCTCCCGGCGGCCGTGAGTCCGATCTCCTGCTCGTCGGCGTCCTGAAGGGCGCCGTGATGTTCATGACCGACTTCGCCCGGGCGTTGCCCCTGCCGGTGCAGCTGGAGTTCATGGCGGTCAGCTCCTACGGCTCGTCGACCTCGTCGTCGGGCGTGGTGCGGATCCTCAAGGACCTCGACCGCGACATCGCCGGCCGGCACGTGCTGATCGTCGAGGACATCATCGACTCCGGGCTCACCCTGTCCTGGCTGCTCAAGAACCTGGAGTCGCGTCAGCCCGCCTCGCTCGAGGTGGTCACGCTGCTCCGCAAGCCCGACGCGGTGAAGGTCGAGGTGCCCGTGCGGTACGTGGGCTTCGACATCCCCAACGAGTTCGTCGTGGGTTACGGGCTGGACTACGGCGAGCGCTACCGCGACCTGCCCTACATCGGCACGCTCGACCCGTCCGTCTACGCCTGACCGGCGCCGCCGCTCACGAGGTGGTGGCGCCCACCGGCGGCCCCGCCGGCGGGGCGAGCTCCTCCGGCGCCACGCCGGGCGGGGTCGGGGTGAACGGCGCGGTGCCGTCGACCAGGGAGAGGTCGCCGAGCTCGCCGTGGGTGTTGGCGTAGGCCAGCACCCGCGCCAGGTCGGACACGCCGTTGCTGACCGGCAGCGGGGCCAGGTTCAGCGTGGACAGCAGCCCGATCCCGCGGCCGGAGGCGTCGAGGAACGCGCTGCCGGAGTCGCCGGGCACCCCCGGGCTGACCGTGTACACGATGTGCCCCCAGCCGTCGCCGACGTCGCCGGCGCTGACCCCCGCCTTCGGGCTGAGCGCGCTCACACCGCCGCGGGCCGGCGAGTTGCCGTAGCTGAACGCCTGGGCGCCGGCCGGCAGCCCCGTCGTCGCGACGCCCGTGGGGCCGCCGAACCACGGCACGCTCGGGTTGGTCACGGCCACGGCCTCGACAGGCAGCCTCACCAGCGCGAAGTCGTTGTAGGCACAGGTGTTCGGGTCGGTCTCGCCGCGGCGCTGCATGGTGACCCAGGAGCTGTAGGCGAGCGTCCCGGTGGTGGTGAAGCCGCCGTCGCCGCGCACCGTCACCGCGGTGCCGACGGGCATGGTGGCCGAGGTGCAGCCGTCCGTCTCGGTGGACTGCCCGGTGCCGGCGCAGTGCGCGGCCTGCCCGAGGTAGACCGTGCCGTCGCCGCCGCGGAAGACGAAGTTGCTGGTGCAGGTGCCACCGCCCTGCGTGGTCGTGCCCACGCCGGGGTGCACCGCGGCGCCCTCCCGGGCCGCCCAGACCGGCGCGGCGGCCGGCGCCGCCAGTGTGGGGCGGGCGGTCGCGGTCGAGGGGAGGAGCAACGCCGCCGCGGCCATCCCCAGCGCCGCCGCGGCGACCGCCGTCCGCCGGGGCCAGGACCCCGGTCCCCGCACGGCACCGCCCGATCCGACACCCATCCGCCACCCCTTGCTGCCCCGACCTGCCATGACGTCCGCCCGCCACGATCCGGCCCCGCGAGTACCCGCCGCCAGGGTCCAACGACACGTCCGGCGCGGGGATACCCCACCATCACGCGACGACCGGCGAGGAGCCGGGTGGCGGTCCGGTGCGGGCCCGCGACCGCGGCGGGGCCTCCGGCGTCGGCCGGGGCCTGCGCGGACGCGCGGGAACCCAGCCCCGGCGTCGATCGTTGACCGGACACGATCGCCCCGCCGGCCCGCGCCCGGCGCAGTGGCGCGGGCCGGCCCGACGGCAGCTATCCTGGCGGATCAGGCCGGTCGGCGCGTCGCCGCCAACGCGGGACCGGAAAGCACACTCGGGAAGGTGAAGGCCACCAGGGCCGAAGCTGCATGGACCGCAAGCGCCTGCTCCGCAACCCCTTGATCTGGATCCTCGTCGTGGTCCTGGTCTACTTCGCGTTCTCGGTGCTGTTCGACGACACCCGCGGTTACACGCAGGTCCCGACCTCGACGGCGCTGCAGCAGATCGACGCGCGCAACGTGGCGGAGGCCACGATCGAGGACAAGGAGCAGCGGCTCCGCCTCGACCTGACCAACCCGGTCGACGGCAGCACCAAGATCATCACGCAGTACCCCGCCGCCGCGGCGGACTCGGTCTTCACGCGCCTGCAGGACGCCGGGGTCGCGAACTTCAACACCGTCGTGCGGCAGGACTCGTTCCTGACCACGATGCTGATCTACCTGATCCCGCTGGGCCTGGTGCTCCTGGTCCTGTTCTGGATGATGAACAACGCCCAGGGCGGCGGGAACCGGGTCATGTCCTTCGGCAAGTCGAAGGCCAAGCAGCTGTCCAAGGACATGCCCAAGACCACCTTCACCGACGTCGCCGGCGCGGACGAGGCGGTCGAGGAGCTCTACGAGATCAAGGACTTCCTGCAGAGCCCGGGTCGCTACCAGGCGCTCGGCGCGAAGATCCCGAAGGGCGTGCTGCTCTACGGCCCGCCCGGCACCGGCAAGACGCTGCTGGCCCGCGCGGTCGCGGGCGAGGCGGGCGTGCCGTTCTACACGATCTCCGGCTCGGACTTCGTCGAGATGTTCGTCGGTGTCGGCGCGTCCCGCGTGCGGGACCTGTTCGAGCAGGCCAAGCAGAACTCGCCCTGCATCATCTTCGTCGACGAGATCGACGCGGTCGGCCGCCAGCGCGGCGCGGGGCTCGGCGGCGGGCACGACGAGCGGGAGCAGACGCTGAACCAGCTCCTCGTCGAGATGGACGGGTTCGACGCGCGCGGCGGGATCATCCTGATCGCCGCCACCAACCGGCCGGACATCCTCGACCCGGCGCTGCTGCGCCCCGGCCGCTTCGACCGGCAGATCCCCGTCGGTGCCCCGGACCTGGCCGGTCGCAAGGCGATCCTGGCGGTGCACGCCAAGGGCAAGCCGTTCGCGAACGACGTCGACTTCGACGGGCTGGCCAAGCGCACCGTCGGGATGTCCGGCGCCGACCTGGCCAACGTCATCAACGAGGCCGCGCTGCTCACCGCCCGCGAGAACGGGTCGTTGATCACCGGCGCCGCCCTGGAGGAGTCGGTCGACCGCGTGGTCGGCGGCCCCAAGCGCAAGAGCAAGATCATCTCCGACCAGGAGAGGAAGATCACCGCCTACCACGAGGGCGGGCACGCGCTGGCCGCGTGGGCGATGCCGGACCTCGAGCCGGTCTACAAGCTCACGATCCTGCCGCGCGGGCGCACCGGCGGGCACGCGCTCGTCGTCCCCGAGGACGACAAGGGCCTGATGACCCGGTCGGAGATGATCGGCCGGCTGGTCTTCGCCATGGGCGGGCGCTCGGCCGAGGAGCTCGTGTTCCACGAGCCGACCACCGGCGCGTCGTCGGACATCGACCAGGCCACCAAGATCGCGCGCGCCATGGTGACCGAGTACGGCATGAGCGCCCGGCTCGGCGCGGTCCGCTACGGCCGCGAGCAGGGCGACCCCTTCCTCGGCCGGTCGATGGGGAACCAGGCGGACTACTCGCTCGAGGTCGCCCACGAGATCGACGAGGAGGTGCGCAAGCTCATCGAGGCGGCGCACACCGAGGCGTGGGAGATCCTCAACACCTACCGGGACGTGCTGGACAACCTCGTCGTCGAGCTGCTGGACAAGGAGACGCTCACCCGCAGGGACCTGGAGCGGATCTTCTCCCACGTCGAGAAGCGGCCGCGGATCACCGCGTTCAACGACTTCGGTGATCGCACGCCCTCGGACAAGCCGCCGATCAAGACGCGGGCGGAGCTGGCCCGCGAGCGCGGCGAGACCTGGCCTCCGGAGACCGAGCGCGAGCCGGCCCCGGTCGGCTCGTACCCGGGCGGCAGCAACGGCGTCCCCTCCCCGGGCCCGAACGGCGGCCCCGGCCCGCTGCCCGGTCCCCACGGCGGGGGCTATCCCGGCGGGTTCCCGTCCGAGGCGCCGACCCGGCCGCACGACACCGGTTACGCCAACGGTGCCCACGCCCAGGGCAACGGCGCGGCCAGCGGCCGCGGCCAGGCCCCGCAGCCCGCCCCCGGGTACCAGGCGCAGCAGCCGCCCTACGCGGTGGCGCCGAACTACGGCGCACCGGCGGACTGGCGTCCCGCCACCACGCCGGCCGGGCAGACCTGGCCGCCGCCGAACTGGGCGGCGCACCAGGACGAGCCGACCGCCCAGGAGCACACCCCGGCGCACGGGCGGGAGCAGGAGCAGGGTCACCGGCAGGCCTCCCCGGAGCAGCCGACGCAGCAGCTCGGGCACGAGCCCGCGCCGCGCCCGGCCCCGGAGGGCCCGGAGGCGCCGGGTCCGCAGGACCCCGACGCAGGGAGCAGGAACTGAGCACCGGAACGACGGACGGCCAGGCCCCGATCTACACGGCGGCGGAGCGCAGGGCCGCGGCGGGCGTCGACCACGCGCGCGCCGAGGCAGCGGTCCGCGAGCTGTTGATGGCGCTCGGGGAGGACCCCGACCGCGAGGGCCTGCGGGACACCCCGGGCCGCGTCGCGCGCGCCTACGAGGAGATCTTCGCCGGGTTGTACGTCGACCCGGCCACGGTCCTCGAGCGGACGTTCGACGAGGGCCACGGCGAGCTCGTGCTCGTCAAGGACATCCCGCTGTACAGCACCTGCGAGCACCACCTCGTGCCGTTCCACGGGGTCGCGCACGTCGGCTACATCCCGTCGGTCGAGGGGCGCGTGACCGGGCTGTCGAAGATCGCCCGCGTGGTCGACCTCTACGCGAAGCGGCCGCAGGTCCAGGAGCGGCTGACCGGGCAGGTCGCCGACGCGCTGGTCCGCAAGCTGGACCCGCGCGGGGTGATCGTGGTGATCGACGCCGAGCACCTGTGCATGGCGATGCGCGGCATCCGCAAGCCGGGCTCGCGCACGACCACCTCCGCCGTCCGGGGGCTCTTCCAGACCTCCCCGTCCTCGCGCGCGGAGGCGCTCTCGCTGATCCGGGGCACGTGATGACGGGCCGGCTGGAGGGGCGCGTCCCGCATCCCGGCCGCTGCGTGGTGATGGGCATCCTCAACGTCACCCCGGACTCCTTCTCCGACGGCGGCCGTTACGTCGACCGGGAGCACGCCGTCGCCCACGGGGTCGCCATGCGCGACGCGGGGGCCGACCTCGTCGACGTCGGGGGCGAGTCCACCCGTCCGGGTGCCGGCCGGGTCGACGCCCCCACCGAGCGCGAGCGCGTGGTCCCGGTGATCCGCGAGCTGGTGGCCGAGGGTGTGCGGGTCAGTGTCGACACCACCCGCGCCGAGGTCGCCGAGGCGGCGGTCGAGGCGGGTGCCGAGGTCGTCAACGACGTCTCGGGCGGGTTGGCCGACCCGCGGATGGCCGTCGCCGTCGCGTCCCTGCGCGTGCCGTGGATCCTCATGCACTGGCGCGGGCACAGCGACCGGATGCAGGAGCTCGCGTCCTACGAGGACGTCATCGGCGAGGTGCGCCAGGAGCTGGTGGCGCGGGCCGACGCCGCGGTCATGGCCGGGGTGGACCCGGACCGGCTGATCCTCGACCCCGGGCTGGGCTTCGCGAAGACGGCCGCGCACAACTGGGCGTTGCTGCGCCGGCTGGACGTGCTGGTCGCGCTGGGCTTCCCGGTGCTGGTGGGGGCCTCGCGCAAGCGCTTCCTCGGTCAGCTGCTCGCCGACGCCGAGGGCAGGGTCCGCCCGCCCGTCGGCCGGGACGGCGCCACCGCCGCGATCAGCGCGCTGGCCGCGCACGTGGGCGCCTGGGGCGTCCGGGTGCACGACGTCGAGTCGACGATGGACGCCGTGGCCGTCAGCACCGCGTACCGGCTGGGGTCCTCGCGGGCCCGCACCGGGCCCTGGTTGGGGGAACCGCCGGCATGAGTCCGGGCGACAGCGTCTTCGACACGGACCGCATCGAGCTGCGCGGCCTGCGCGTGCGCGGGCACCACGGCGTGTTCGACCACGAGAAGCGGGACGGGCAGGACTTCGTCGTCGACGTCGTGCTGTGGCTGGACCTACGGGAGGCGGCCGCCACGGACGACCTCACCAGGACGGTGCACTACGGCGAGCTGGCCGAGCGGGCCGCGGCGATCGTCGCGGGCGAACCACGGAACCTCATCGAGACGGTGTCGGCGGAGATCGCCGACGCGGTCATGACGGACGAACGGGTGCAGGCCGTCGAGGTCACCCTGCACAAGCCGAGCGCGCCGATCCCGCTGGATTTCGCCGACGTCGCCGTGGTCGCCCGCCGCACCCGGCGTGACCGCGGACGGGGCTCGGTGATCCCGGCGTGACCCCGGCTCCGGCCCTGCGCGCCCGGCGCGCGCGTTCGGACCTCGGGAGCGACGGCGCCGCCCGCTCCGCGGGAGGGGCTCCGTGAGCCGCGCGGTCCTGTCGCTGGGCTCGAACCTGGGCGACCGCTTCGGCCACCTGCGGGGGGCCGTCGAGGGGTTCCGCGACGCGCTGGTCGCCGCCTCGCCCGTCTACGAGACCGCGCCGTGGGGCGGGGTCGAGCAGCCGGACTTCCTCAACGCGGTCCTGATCGTCGAGGACCCCGCGGTCGATCACCGGGGCTGGCTGCGGCGCGGGCAGGAGCTGGAGCAGGCCGCCGGGCGGGTCCGCGAGGTCCGGTGGGGCCCGCGCACCCTCGACGTCGACGTCGTCACCGTCGACGGGGTGACCAGCGACGATCCGGAGCTGCTGCTCCCGCACCCCGGCACGCCGGAGCGGGCGACGGTGCTGATCCCGTGGCTCGACGTCGAGCCCGACGCGGTCCTGCCCGGCCACGGGCGGGTCGCCGACCTGCTCGCCGCGCTGCCCGACGGGGAGACGGCAACCGTGCGCCCGCGGCCGGACCTGGTCCTGCGGTGACGCCGATCCGGCCCCGCGACCTGCTCGTCGCCTTCCTCGGCGCCGGGATCGTGGCGCACCTGGTCGTCAGCCTGACCTACGGCACGCTGCCCTCGTTCCCCGTGCCCGCCGGCGTCACGCTCGGCGTGCTCGGCCTGGCCGAGGCCGTCGCCGGGTGGATCCTCAAGGGCCGGGTGGAGCGGCGGCGCGGCAGCAGGCCGGTCGAGCCGCTGGTGGCGGCCCGGGCGGTGCTGGTCGCGCAGGCGTCGGCAGTCGGGGGCGCGCTCGTGGCCGGGCTGTGGACGGGGCTGCTGGCGTACGTGCTGCCGCGCGCGTCGGTGGTCACCGCCGCGGCCTCGGACACCGTCGCCGCGATCGTCGGGCTGGTGTGCGCGCTGGTGCTGGTGGGCGGCGCGCTGTGGCTGGAGCACTGCTGCCGCACGCCCGACGACCCCGACGAGCGGCGCCGCGACGACGGACCCGGGAACGGGACCGCCGCCCGGTAGCGGTGGCGGCGACCGCCGGTGGATGTCGGGGCCTGAAAGTAGGCTCCCGCCATGGCCTACCCCGTCCCCACCGGACACCCGCCCGCGGAGCCGACCACGCGGCTCACCCACGCCGCGCGGCGCAAGGGCGTGCTGCTGCCGGTCGTCGGGCTGGTGGCGCTGGGCGTGTGCGGGCTGGTGGTGCTGGGGCTGGTCGGGACCACGGTCGGCCCCGGCGGGGTGCTGGTCGGGGCGCTCTGCGCGCTGCTCCCGGTCGGCCCGGTCGTGGCGACGTTCCTGTGGATCGACCGGTGGGAGCCCGAGCCGCCGCGCATGCTGCTGATCGCGTTCCTCTGGGGCGCGTGTTTCGCGGCCCTGTCCGCGTTGATCATCAACTCGAGCGCGGCCCTCGCGGTCGACGCCCTGCTCGGCCGCGGCAGCGGCGACGTCCTGGGCTCGGTCGTGATCGCCCCGTTCGTCGAGGAGGCGCTCAAGGGGCTCTTCCTCGTCGGGCTGCTGATCTGGCGGCGCCGGGAGTTCGACGGGATCGTCGACGGGATCGTCTACGCGGGCCTGGTCGCCGCGGGCTTCGCCTTCACCGAGAACATCCTCTACCTCGGCCGGGCGTTCGCCGAGGACGCCGTGGCCGGGCAGAGCGGCGGCGTGCTGGCCGTGCTGCTGTTGCGCGGGGTGTTCTCGCCCTTCGCGCACCCGCTGTTCACGGCGATGACCGGCATCGGTGCGGGCATCGCCGCGGCCAGCCGCAGCACCGCGGTGCGGGTGCTCGCGGTGCTGGCCGGCTACCTGGTCGCGGTCCTGCTGCACGCGATGTGGAACGGTGCCGCCTCGGTGCTCGGCGGGACCGGGTTCGTGCAGGTCTACCTCGTGATCATGGTGCCGCTGTTCCTCGGGCTGACCGTCGTGGTGCTCTGGCAGCGGCGGCGCGAGGCGAGGACCGTCGCGGAGCAGCTGCCCTCGTTCGCGCAGGCGGGCTGGATCGCGTGGAGCGAGGTGCCGCTGCTCGGCAACCTGGCGAAGCGGCGGGGCTGGCGCCGGGCCGTCCGGCAGCGCTCGGGCCCGCACGCCGCTCGCGCCGTGGCCGAGTACCAGTCCGCGGTCACCGAGCTGGCCTTCCTGCGGTCGCGGATCGCCCGCGGTGCGGTGCGCGACAGCGCCGAGGATCTGATGCACGAGCGGCTGCGCGCCCTCGCCAAGGCCCGGGCGCGGGCGCTCGGCATGCCCGACGCGCTCACCGCGGCCTGGGGCAACCAGCACCCGCCCGGCTGGACCCCGCCGCCCGCGCCGGCCCCCGGCTGGGCCCCCCCGCCCCACCCCTTCGCGTCCCCGCCCGCCGGCCCGCCGTCGCAGGGCTACGCCACCCCCGGGTACGGCCCGCCGCCCCCGGGTGCCCCGGTCCACGGCCCGCCCGTCCCCGGCCACGGCCCCCAGCCGACCTACGGCGCCCCCGGCCTGCCCCCGCGTGGCCAGCAGCCCCCACCCGGCCCCCCGCCGGGCTGGGGGCCGCCGCCCCGGCGCTGATCGGTCCTCCCCGCCGTCGGGGCCCGATCACCACCACGTGACGCCCGCGTGAGCGGCGTGTGAGCCGCCCGTGCCGGTGAAGCCCGTCACGCGGCCCTCCCCGGAGGCTGATCGCGCGCCTACCCTCGTGCCGTCGTCGCCGATCGATGTCGACCACAACGTCCGGTACCCCTGGTGGACTGGAACGACTGCAGGAGCGCGTGATGAGTGCTGGCCGGCCCGCCCGGCTGGCCGTCGGAGTGGTGTCCGCCGGCCGTGTCGGAGCCGTTCTGGGTGCCGCGTGGGACGCGGTGGGGCACCGGGTCGTCGCGACCTCCGCGGTCTCCCGGGCGTCCGTGCACCGTGCCGGGACGCTCCTGCCCGACGCCCCGCTCGTCGCCCCCGACGAGGTGATCCGCGCGGCGGACCTCGCCCTCCTCGCCGTCCCGGACGACGTGCTGCCCGGTCTGGTCCGCGGGCTCGCCGCCGCCGGCGCCTTCCGCCCCGGCCAGATCGTGGTCCACACCGCCGGCGCGCACGGCGTCGACCTGCTGGACCCGGCCGTCGAGCACGGGGTCCTGCCGCTCGCCCTGCACCCGGTCATGACCTTCACCGGACGCCCCGAGGACGTCCAGCGCCTCACCGGCTGCTGCATCGCGGTGACCGCCCGGGCGGACGACGAGGCCGCCTGGAACGTGGGCGAGGCGCTGGTCCTGGAACTTGGCGCGGAGCCGGTCCGGGTGCCCGAGCGGGCCCGCCCGCTCTATCACGCGGCCCTCGCCCACGGCGCGAACCACCTGGTCACGTTGGTGCGGGACTGCACGGATCTCCTGGACGAGGCCGTCCTCCGCGGCGAGTCGACCGCCGGTTCCCCGTCCGCCGAGCGCCTGATCGGTCCGCTGCTGTCCGCCGCGCTGGACAACGCGCTGCGGCACGGCGACCGGGCGCTGACCGGACCCGTCGCGCGCGGCGACGTCGGCACCGTCCGCACCCATCTCCGCGAGCTGGACCGGGCCGACCCCGAGCTCGCCGACACCTACCGCACCCTCGCCCGCCGCACCGCGCACCGCGCCGCGGAGGGCGGGCTGTTGCCCGACCACGCGGCGGACGAGGTCCGCGCCGCCCTCGACGACTCGGAGGAGCACCGGTGACCGCACCGGCCCGCACCCGCAACGGCTACGCCCGCGGCCGGCTGACCGTGCACGACGACCCGGCCGGGCTGACCCCCGTCACCCGCGCGCTGCGGGCGTCCGGGCGCAAGGTCGTGCTCGTGCCGACGATGGGCGCGCTGCACGAGGGCCACCGCGAGCTCATCCGGCACGCGCGGTCGGTCCCCGGCGCCGTGGTGCCGGTCGTCAGCATCTTCGTGAACCCGCTGCAGTTCGGCCCGCACGAGGACCTCACGACCTACCCGCGACCGCTCGGGCGCGACCTCGACGTGTGCCGCGAGGAGGGCGTCGAGCTCGTGTTCACGCCCTCCGTCGAGCACATGTACCCGCCGGGCTCGGACACCCGGATCGCCGCCGGCGCGCTCGGGACCGACCTCGAGGGGCTGAGCAGGCCGGGACACTTCGACGGAATGCTCACCGTCGTCTCGAAGCTCTTCCACATCGTCGGCCCCGACGTCGCGTTCTTCGGCGAGAAGGACTACCAGCAGCTCGCGCTGGTGAAGAAGATGGTGCGCGACCTGGACTTCCCGCTGTCGGTGGTCGGTGTCCCGACCGTCCGCGAACCGGACGGGCTGGCGCTGTCCTCGCGCAACGTCTACCTCTCCGCCGACGAGCGGGCCCGCGCCGTCACCCTGTCCCGCGCGCTGCGCGAGGGCGCGGCCGTGTCGGCGTACGGTCCCGCGGCCGTCCTCGAGCGGGCCCGCGCGGTCCTCGACGCCGAGCCGGCGTTGCAGGTCGAGTACCTGGAGCTGCGCGATGCCGAGTCGCTCGGGGAACCGGTCGACGGCGGCCGGGCCCGGCTGCTCGTCGCCGCCAGGATCGGCACCACCCGCCTCATCGACAACCTCCCCGTCCAGCTCTAGGAGTCACAGTGCTGCGCACCATGATGACCTCGAAGATCCACCGCGCCACGGTGACCCAGGCCGACCTGCACTACGTCGGCTCGGTGACCGTCGACCGCGACCTGATGGAGGCCGCCGACCTGCTGGAGGGCGAGCAGGTCGCGATCGTCGACATCACCAACGGCGCCCGGCTGGAGACCTACGTGATCCCCGGTGAACGGGGCAGCGGCGTCATCGGGATCAACGGCGCCGCCGCGCACCTCGTGCACCCCGGCGACCTCGTCATCCTGATCGCGTACGGCCAGCTCGACGAGGCCGAGCTGCTCACCTACTCGCCGAAGGTCGTGTTCGTCGACGACGAGAACGCGATCGTCGAGCTGGGCTCGGACCCGGCCCACGCGCCGGAGGGCTCGGGGCTGCTCTCCGGCTCGCGGTGAGTCCCCCGGCGGTCGACATGCTGCTCTGCGTCGACATCGGCAACACCCAGATCGCCCTGGGCGTGTACGAGGGCGAGCACCTTCTCCGGGACTGGCGGATGCGCACCGACCCGCGGATCACGGCCGACGAGCTGGAGGTCGCGGTCCGCGCCATGCTCGGCGACTACGCGGCCCGGGTCGGCGGCGTCGCCGCGCTCTCCACGGTGCCGTTGCTGCTGCGCGAGCTGCGGCTGATGCTGGAGCGGCGGGCGGCGCGGATGCCCACGGTCGTCGTCGGTCCGGGGGTGCGCACCGGCGTGCCGCTGCTGGTCGACAACCCGCGCGAGGTGGGCGCGGACCGGGTGGTGAACACGCTCGCCGCGCACCACCGCCACGCCACCGCCTGCATCGTCGTCGATTTCGGGACCTCGACGAACATCGACGTGGTGTCGGCGAAGGGGGAGTTCCTCGGGGGCGCCCTCGCACCCGGCATCGAGATCTCGATGGACGCGCTTGCCCGTCGCGCCGCGGCGCTGCGGACGGTGGAGTTCGTGCCGCCGCGCTCGGTGATCGGCAAGAACACCGTGGAGTGTCTGCAGTCCGGCGTGCTCTACGGGTTCGCCGGCCAGGTCGACGGCCTGGTGCGCCGCATCATCAGTGAGCTCGGTCCCGGCGCGGGCCCGGTCATCGTGCTGGGCACCGGCGGTCTCGCACCGTTGATGAGGGGCATCTCGGACACCATCACCGAGTACGCCCCGGATCTGACGCTGGAGGGCCTGCGACTCACCTTCGAGCGCAACGTCCGCAGCCCGGCCGTGAACAGCGTCGACGTGACGGACCTGCGGGCGGACACCGCGCGGGCAGCGCGCGGTACCGCCGTCTAGCCTTACCCGGCGTGACCGACGAGCCGCGCCCCCCCGCCGACGACCTGCCCGAGCAGATGCAGGTCCGCGCGAAGAAGCGCGCGGACATGCTGGAGGCGGGCGTCGACCCGTACCCCGTGCTGGTGCCGCGCACCCACACGCTGCGCGCCGTGCGCGAGGCCCACCCCGATCTGCCGCCGGACACCGCGACCGGCGAGGTCGTGACGGTCGCCGGCCGGGTGCTGTTCCTGCGCAACACGGGCAAGCTCTGCTTCGCGACGCTCGTGGCGGGCGACGGGACCGAGCTGCAGGCCATGCTGAGCCTGGCGAAGGTGGGAGCCGACGAGCTCGCCCGCTGGAAGGCCCAGGTCGACCTCGGTGATCACGTGAGCGTCACGGGCGAGATCATCACCTCCCGACGGGGGGAGCTCTCGGTCCTCGCGGACTCGTGGGCGATGGCCGCCAAGTCCGTCCGTCCGCTGCCCAACACCCACAGCGACCTGTCCGAGGAGACCCGCGTCCGGCAGCGTTACGTCGACCTGATCATGCGCCCGCAGGCGCGCGAGATGGTCCGGGCGCGCTCCACGGTGTTGCGGACCCTGCGCCGGGAGTTCGAGGCCCGGGACTACGTCGAGGTCGAGACGCCGATGCTGCAGCTGCTGCACGGCGGGGCCACCGCGCGCCCGTTCGTCACGCACGCGAACGCCATCGACACGGACCTGTACCTGCGCATCGCCCCCGAGCTGTTCCTCAAGCGGGCGGTGGTCGGCGGGATCGAGCGCGTTTTCGAGCTCAACCGGGTCTTCCGCAACGAGGGGATCGACTCAACCCATTCACCCGAGTTCGCGATGCTCGAGGCGTACCAGGCCTACGCCACCTACGACGACATGGCCGTTCTCACCCGGGAACTCGTCCAGGAATGTGTACGCGCCGTGTTCGGATCCACCGTCGTGCGTCACGCGGACGGGTCGGAGCACGATCTCGGCGGGGAGTGGCGCTCGGTCACGCTGCACGAATCCGTCGCCACCGCGGTCGGGGAATCGGTGACCCCCGACACGTCGGTGGAGGAACTGCGGAAGATCGCGGCGACGCACGACGTGGCACTGCAGGATTCGTGGGGCGCCGGCGAAATCGTGCTGGAGCTGTTCGAGAAGTTGGTCGAGCACACGCTGCAGGAGCCGACGTTCGTCCGGGACTACCCGGTCGAGGTCCGGCCGCTGACCCGCCGGCACCGCGACGACCCGCGCCTGGCGGAGGCCTGGGACCTCATCGTCTTCGGGCACGAGCTGGCGACCGCCTACTCCGAACTGGTCGACCCGGTCGAGCAGCGCGCGCGGCTGCACGCCCAGTCGTTGCTCGCGGCCAAGGGCGACCCCGAGGCCATGCAGCTCGACGAGGACTTCCTGAGGGCCATGGAGTACGGAATGCCCCCGACCGGCGGCATGGGAATGGGCGTCGACCGGCTGCTCATGACCCTGACCGGCGTGGGAATCCGGGAGACCATCCTCTTCCCGCTGGTCCGCTCCGAGGGCTGAGCGCCGCCGTACATCCTCCGGATTTCGCTGAGAGATTCCGGAGTGGATGGACCCTGCTCGACACGCTCTCGGGAATTGCGTTATATTCCCGCGACGGCGTTGCCGTGCATTCAGCGGAGAACTATTTGAACCAGGAGGCTGCGGCGGTGGCGCAGATCCGCGAGATCAAGCTGATCGATGACCTCGACGGCGAGAAGGCCGACGAGACCGTCGAGTTCGGCATCGACGGGAAGAGCTACGAGATCGACCTGTCGACGGCGAACGCGAGCAAGTTGCGGGACGCGTTGGCGTCCTACGTGGGTGCCGCACGGCGAGCCTCCGGGCGGCGCCGCGGCGGGGGCGGGTCGTCGTCGGGCGGGGCCAACCGGCGGCCGTCGATCGACCGCGAGCAGAACCAGGCCATCCGCGACTGGGCCCGCAAGCGTGGGATGAAGGTCTCCGACCGCGGCCGGATCCCGGCCGAGGTGCTGGAGGCCTACCACCAGGAGAACTGAGCGCGGCACATGGAGGGCCGGTCGGGGAGCACCCGGCCGGCCCTTCCGCGCACCGGAAGTAAGGGTTGCCTCACCTCGCTCTCGGCGTAGCGTGGCGCGAAGGACCACACGCTCCCGGAGGTACCCCCGTGGCACGCCGCCTGACCACCCTCGAGGTCGCGCGCACCGAGCGGATCGGCCCGCACATGGTGCGGATCGTCGCCGCCGGGCCCGAGCTCGCGTCGTTCCCCGACACCCCGTTCACCGATCGCTACGTGAAGATCCTGTTTCCGATGCCGGGCGTCGACTACGCCGAGCCGCTCGACATGAAGGCCGTCCGGCGGGACCACCCGCGCGAGGAGTGGCCGCGGCTGCGGACCTACACGGTGCGCGCGTTCGACCCCGCCGCGGGCGAGTTGACGATCGACTTCGTGCACCACGGCGACAGCGGTCTCGCCGGTCCGTGGGCCGCCTCGGCGCGCCCCGGCGACCGGGTGCGCCTGCTCGGGCCGGGCGGGGCCTACGCGCCCGACCCGGGGGCCGACTGGCACCTGCTCGTCGGCGACGAGGCGGCGCTGCCCGCGATCGGCGCCGCGCTGGAGCGCATCCCCGCCGGCGTGCCGGTGCACGCGATCGTCCAGGTGCAGGACGAGGCCGATCACCAGGACCTGCCGTGCAGCGGTGACCTGCGGCTGCGCTGGCTGCACCGGGCCGGGGCGGTGGACGACGGCGCGGGCGCACTGGTCGGGGCGGTCCGGGAGCTGGAGTTCCCGGCCGGGCGGGTGCACGCGTTCGTGCACGGCGAGGCGGCCGAGGTCCGCGAGGTCCGTCGGCACCTCCTGCGCGAGCGCGGCGTCGACCGGGACGCCCTGTCCGTCTCGGGCTACTGGCGGCGCGGTCGGGACGAGGAGGGATTCCGCGTCGACAAGCAGGAGCAGGCCCGGCTGGAGGAGGCCGAACGGGCCCCGTCCGGCACGTCGGCCCGAACGATCGTCGCAGGTGGGGACGCCTGACCGTTCGCGCAGGGCTGAACGGCGCCCGACCGGGAATTGACGGGCCGCCGACGCCGTTGTGTCGGTGTCGGTGCGTACCGTGCGCGTTACGCGGGGCCGCGGCGGAGGCGCCGACCGGTCGGCGACCGATACAGTGGTATGGGGCGTCCGCGGCGCAGTGTCACAGGGATGCTGGACGCGTCGCACGTGTGGGCGCAGCAGGCAAGGAGTGCGAATGTTCGAGAGGTTCACCGACCGAGCAAGGCGTGTTGTCGTCCTGGCGCAGGAAGAGGCCAGGATGCTCAACCACAACTACATCGGCACCGAGCACATCCTCCTTGGCCTGATCCACGAGGGCGAGGGTGTGGCCGCGAAGGCGCTCGAGTCGCTCGGGATCGCCCTGGAGGGCGTGCGGCAGCAGGTCGAGGAGATCATCGGCCAGGGCCAGCAGGCACCGTCGGGTCACATCCCGTTCACGCCTCGGGCGAAGAAGGTGCTGGAGCTGTCGCTGCGCGAGGCGCTGCAGCTCGGCCACAACTACATCGGCACCGAGCACATCCTGCTCGGCCTGATCCGCGAGGGCGAGGGCGTCGCGGCACAGGTCCTGGTCAAGCTGGGAGCCGACCTCAACCGCGTCCGTCAGCAGGTCCTCCAGCTGCTGTCCGGCTACCAGGGCAAGGAACCCGCCGAGGCCTCCACCGGCCGCGGCGAGGGCACCCCGTCGTCCTCCCTCGTCCTCGACCAGTTCGGTCGCAACCTCACCCAGCAGGCCCGCGAGGGCAAGCTGGACCCGGTCATCGGCCGGGAGAAGGAGATCGAGCGGGTCATGCAGGTCCTCTCCCGGAGGACCAAGAACAACCCGGTCCTCATCGGCGAGCCCGGCGTCGGCAAGACGGCCGTCGTCGAGGGGCTGGCCCAGGGCATCGTCAAGGGCGAGGTCCCGGAGACCCTGAAGGACAAGCAGCTCTACACGCTCGACCTGGGCTCCCTGGTCGCCGGCTCCCGGTACCGCGGTGACTTCGAGGAGCGCCTGAAGAAGGTGCTCAAGGAGATCCGCACGCGCGGCGACATCATCTTGTTCATCGACGAGATCCACACCCTGGTGGGTGCGGGTGCCGCCGAGGGCGCGATCGACGCCGCGTCGATCCTCAAGCCGATGCTCGCCCGTGGCGAGCTTCAGACCATCGGCGCCACCACGCTCGACGAGTACCGCAAGTACGTCGAGAAGGACCCGGCCCTGGAGCGCCGCTTCCAGCCGATCCAGGTGGGCGAGCCGAGCGTCACGCACACCATCGAGATCCTCAAGGGCCTCCGGGACCGCTACGAGGCGCACCACCGGGTCACCATCACCGACCCTGCGCTGGTCGCCGCGGCCACGCTGGCCGACCGCTACATCTCCGACCGCTACCTGCCGGACAAGGCGATCGACCTGATCGACGAGGCCGGCGCCCGGATGCGCATCCGCCGGATGACCGCCCCGCCGGATCTGCGGGAGTTCGACGAGAAGATCGCGAACGTCCGCCGGGACAAGGAGTCCGCGATCGACGCGCAGGACTTCGAGCGCGCCGCGCACCTGCGGGACTCGGAGAAGCAGCTGCTCGCACAGAAGTCGGAGCGCGAGAAGCAGTGGAAGTCCGGCGACCTGGACGTCGTGGCGGAGGTCGACGACGAGCAGATCGCCGAGGTCCTCGCGAACTGGACCGGCATCCCCGTCTTCAAGCTGACCGAGGAGGAGACCTCCCGGCTGCTCAAGATGGAGGACGAGCTCCACAAGCGGATCATCGGGCAGGAGGAGGCCGTCAAGTCGGTCGCGCAGGCGATCCGCCGTACGCGTGCCGGTCTGAAGGACCCGAAGCGCCCGTCCGGCTCGTTCATCTTCGCCGGCCCGTCCGGTGTCGGTAAGACCGAGCTGTCCAAGGCGCTGGCGAACTTCCTCTTCGGCGAGGACGACGCGCTCATCCAGATCGACATGGGCGAGTTCCACGACCGCTACACCGCCTCGCGGCTCTTCGGTGCCCCTCCCGGGTACGTGGGCTACGAGGAGGGCGGCCAGCTGACCGAGAAGGTGCGGCGCAAGCCGTTCTCGGTCGTGCTGTTCGACGAGATCGAGAAGGCCCACCAGGAGATCTACAACACGCTCCTGCAGGTCCTCGAGGACGGCCGCCTCACGGACGGTCAGGGTCGCACCGTCGACTTCAAGAACACGGTGCTGATCTTCACCTCGAACCTGGGCACCCAGGACATCTCGAAGGCCGTGGGCCTCGGCTTCGCGTCGGGCAACGACGAGCAGTCGAACTACGAGCGGATGAAGACCAAGGTCAACGACGAGCTGAAGAAGCACTTCCGCCCGGAGTTCTTGAACCGCATCGACGACATCATCGTCTTCCACCAGCTCACCCAGCCGCAGATCATCGAGATGGTCGACCTGATGATCCAGCGGGTGGAGAGCGCGCTCGCCAACAAGGACATGGCGATCGAGCTCACGGACGCCGCCAAGGGCCTGCTGGCCCGCCGCGGGTTCGACCCGGTGCTGGGCGCCCGGCCGCTGCGCCGGACCATCCAGCGGGAGATCGAGGACCAGCTGTCCGAGAAGATCCTGTTCGGCGAGGTCGAGCCGGGGCAGATCGTGATCGTCGACGTCGAGGGCATCGACGAGTCCGTGCCCGAGGGCAACCCGGCGCACGACGACAAGGCGACGTTCACCTTCCGCGGTGAGCCCCGCCCGGCCTCCGGCGTCCCGGACGCTCCGCCGGTCGACATCGCCGCCGGTGGCGGCGAGGAGTAGGACCCACGCAGGACCCGACGGCGGCCCGCCTTCCCCCGGGAAGGCGGGCCGCCGCCGTTCTCCGGTCCCCCTCCCCGCGAGTCGCGCTGTGGCCTCCCGCGAGTCGCGCTGTGGGCTTCTGTGAGTCGCGCTGTGGGCTTCTGTGAGTCGCGCTGTGGGCTTCTGTGAGTCGCGCTGTGAGCTTCTGTGAGTCGCGCTGTGGGCTTCTGTGAGTCGCGCTGTGGCCTCCTGCGAGTCGCGCTGTGGGCTTCCGCGAGTCGCGCTGTGAGCTCCGCCGAGTCGGGTGCCCGGCGACCCGGAGGGACGTGCACCACCGCCGACGGCGCGACCGGCTCACCGTGGATACCGTGGCCCCATGAGCTCGGTTCGCGCGGTCCCGGAGACCGAGCTGATGTCCGGCGAGCTGCTCTCCGCGGACGACGCCTGGCACACCGTCCGCCGCTACGGCCTGCGCCACCTCCTCCTCACCGGGTTCGTGCGGTTCCGCTACGGCGACGGCTTCTCCCACGCCCGTGCCTTCGCGCTGCAGCTCGCCCTGGCGGCGGTGCCACTCGTCATCGCCGGTGCCGGATTGGCGACCGCGCTCGGTGCGGAGTCGTTCTCGGAGGTCGTCGCGCGGGCCGTCGTGGCCATCTCCCCCGGCAGCAGTGATCAGCTCGTCCAGCAGGCCGTCGAGGGCGAGGGCGAAGAACGCGGCGAAATCGTCGTGGCGCTGGCGCTGCTGACGGCGTTCCTGGCAGCCACCTCGGCGTTCGCGCAACTGGAGCGCGGCGCGAACCGGATCTACGGGACCGAGCGCGACCGGCCCGCCCTCCGCAAGTACGGCCGCGCGGCGGTGCTGACGGCCACGGCCGGCGTGGCGATGGCCATCGGTCTGCTGCTCATCGTCGCGGGCGAGCCGTTCGGCGAAGCGATGGAGCAGGTCTACCACTGGGGCGGTCTGGCCGAGGAGATCTGGGACGTCCTCCGCTGGCCCGCCGGCCTCGCCGCGCTGGTCGTGGCGGTCACGGCGTTGCTCCGGTTCGCCCCGCGACGTCGTCAACCGGGGCTGAGCTGGCTCGTGGTGGGCGGCACCGTGACCGTGCTGGCGTGGTTGGCGGGCTCGATGCTCCTCGCCGGCTACGTGGTGCTGGGCGAGAACTTCGACGAGACGTACGGCCCGCTGACGGCGATCATGGCGTTGTTGCTCTGGGCGAACGTCACCGGTATCGCCCTGCTGGCCGGCTTCGCTCTCGCAGCGCAGTTGGAGGCCGTCCGCGCGGGGCAGGACGACCCCCGCCTGCCCGACACGGACGAGGACGGCATCCCCGACCACCTCGACCCGACCCCGGGCTCCTCGGCCCCGTGAGATGGAGCGTCGAGCCACATCGAGGGCTCGGCGCAGCCCCCGGCCTCAGCAGGACTCGCGGCTCCCAGCGCGACTCGCGGGAGCTCACACCCCGACTCGCGGGAGCTCACGGCGCGACTCGCGGGAGCTCACGGCGCGACTCGCGGGAGCCCACACCCCGACTCGCGGGAGCTCACGGCGCGACTCGCGGGTGCTTCGGGTGGAGCGAATACCCGGGGGCTCGTGCCCGGGCCTCGCTCAGCCCTGGCGGGGCAGTGGGGGGCGGGGCGGCCCGGGTCGGGCGTGCGGGTGTTGCTGCAGGCTCGGAGGCCACTCCCGCGCCGCGGTCCACGGCGGCGGCGCGCCGGGGGCAGGGCCTGGGCCGGGAACGGCGCCCATCGGTCCGACGCCGGCCGCCCGCCCCGGGCCGGTCACCCCGCCGGCGTGCACCTCCTGGCGCGGGACCGCGGGCAGCACCTCGGTCGCGGGCATCTCGGCGATCCGCCGGGCGGTGGCTTCGGCGAGCGTGCGCGGCCGCATCACCGGGCCCTGGCGCACGGCCTCCTCGGTCTTCCGCCGTGCCGCCGCGGCGCGCTTCCCGCCGGGCAGGATCTGCAGCGGCCGGCGGGCGGCGAGGTCCTCCACCCAGCCGAAGCCGGCTACGCCGAGCACGATGAGCACCACCGAGCTCAGCAGGAGCATGCCTCCGGAGTCGGGCAGCCCCAGCCGGTCGTTCGCCCACGCGGCGGCGTCGATCGCCGGGTTGTTCACCAGGTAGATCGTGATCGCCCGGGCGTTGACCACGGCGATCAGCCGGCCGAGCCCCGGCACCTTGTCGACCCAGCCCATGCTCGGGTTGATCCGCAACGCGAGCAGCACGAACCCGGCGGAGACCAGCGCCTGCGCCATGGGGATCTCGTTGAGGTCGATCCCGGCCTCCTCCGACGGGTGCCCGACCGCCCAGAACATCCCGGCGGCGATGCCGGCGGCGGCGAGCCCGAGCAGGGCCGGCAGCGGCAGCTTGCGGATCATGCCCTCGCGGTGCGCGAAGCCGAGCATCCAGCAGGCGCCGAAGGTCACGAAGTCGAGCAGGCCGGCACCGAGCCCGCTGGCCCCGGACAGCGGCGAGCCGAGCAGGCCGTCGACGACCACCAGGGCGAGCGGGACCAGCACGCTGATCACCGGGCTCTTCCGGAACGCCTTCAGCATCACCGGCGTGAGCAGCACGAACCACAGGTAGGCGCGCAGATACCAGAGCACCTCGACGGTGTCGACGCCCCACTCGCTACCCGGCGGGTCCATGAGCGGGAAGACCCACCAGAGCAGCTCGGTCCAGGGGATGCCGTTGCCCGGGCTCTCCCCGTCGGCGCCCTCGGCGGCCCAGCCCTGCCACACCATGATCGGCACGACGATCACGGCCATCAGCCACAGCGGCGGCAGGAGGCGACGGATCCGGTGCCCGAGGACGTCGATCGCCGGGGTCTTCCGCATCGACTGCACCATCAGCGATCCGCCCAGCGCGAACATCACGCCCATCGACGGGAAGACGATCGACAGCCAGCCGAGCCCCAGCGCGTGGTAGACGACGACCCGGACCAGGGCGAGCCCGCGCAGCGTGTCGAGCCACCGCTCCCGGCCCCGCGGTCGCGCGGCGGGGGCGGGGAGCGGTGACCCGAGGCCTCCGCCGTCGATCGAGCCGTCGACCGAGCCGCCGGGTCGCGGCGCCGGGACGGCGGCGACCCTGGTCGGCGACGACACGGCCGGCAGCTCGGGGAACGACGGGTGCTTCCCGGCCGTGCCGGGAGTCGGCACCGGGGCGGGGGAGGCCTGTGGGGAGAGCAACGCGTCGACCGCGCCCGTGCGCTTGAGCTTCTGCCAACGCACGCGGACCCCGCTGATCGCGCTGACCACGGACTGTACGAGCACCACGTACATCAGCTGCCGGTAGACGAACTGCTGCACCGGCAGCACCCACAGCGCGCCCTTGGGCTCGCCGTCGACGTGGAAGGCGTAGATGCCGGCCGCGACCTGCAGCCCCATCATCAGGCTCCACAGCAGCAGCGTGGTCGCGGGGTCCTCGAAGAGCAGCCCGTACAGCAGGAAGATGTCCACCAGCGGTGCGGAGAGCGGCAGCATGATCTGGAACAACAGCACGTGCGCCAGGCCCAACCAGCCGAAGGACCCCGGCTCGCGCAGCGCCCGCCGGTGCTTCCAGACGGCCTGCATGGTCCCGTAGCTCCACCGGTAACGCTGTCGCCAGAGCTGGCCGGCGGTGGCGGGCGCCTCGGTCCAGGCGAGCGCCCGGTCCTCGAACACGACCTTCCAGCCCGCCCGGCCCAGGGCGATCGTGAGGTCGGTGTCCTCGGCGAGCGTGTCGTCGGACAGGCCGCCGACCTCGCGCAGCGCCTCCTTGCGGAAGGCGCCGGCGGCGCCGGGGATCGTGGTGATCGACGACGTCGTGTCCTGCACCCGCCGGTCGATGCCGAACCCGACCACGTACTCGACGTGCTGCAGCCGGCCGATCAGGGTCTCGGTGTTGGCGACCTTCACGTTGCCCGCGACCGCGCCCACCCGCGGGTCCGCGAACGGCTGCGCGAGGTGCCGTACGGTGTCGGGCTCGAAGACCGTGTCGCCGTCCATCATCACGACGACCTCGTACCGCGCGTTGGCCGTGCCGGTGTTGAGGGCGGCCGGCTTGCCCGCGTTGAGCTGGCGGACCACCCGCACCCGTGGCAGGTTCAGCGACTCGACGAGCTCGGCCGTGCCGTCGGACGAGCCGTCGTCGACGACGATCACCTCGAGCGGATGGTCGTTCGCGAGGATCGACCGCACGGTCGCCTCGATGTTCTTCGACTCGTTGTAGGCCGGGACGATCACCGACACGGGGTTGCGGTACGTCGGCCCCCACGCCCAGTCCGGGTCGCGGCGCCGCTTGTCGTGCCGGCGGGCGGCCACGACCATCAGCACCAGCCGCAGGACGACCAGCACCGCGACCCCGGCGAGCAGCCAGCGCGCGGCGTCGGAGATCCACCAGGCGGCCCCGACCACGCCGAGCAGGAGCTTCCCGAGGAGGACGTCGGTGGTGTCCGCCGCGGGGGCGGGCGGCAGGTTCATCGCGCCGGCGACCGTGTCGAACGTGTAGCCCGCCGCCTGGAGCTCGGGGATGAGCCGGTCGAGCGCCGCGATGGTCTGGGTGCGGTCGCCGCCGGAGTCGTGCAGGAGGATGGTGCCGCCGGTGCCGTCCGCCGGCGTCGAGTTGCGGACGATCTGGTCGACCCCGGGCCGCTTCCAGTCTTCGCCGTCGACGTCGGTCAGCACCGTCAGGTAGCCCATCGCCCCGACCTGCTTGACGGTCTGGTAGCCGATGTCGTCGAGGGCCGAGGAGCTGGACGAGTACGGCGGCCGCATCAGGTAGGTCGACGTGCCGGTCGCGCCCTGGATGGCGAGCTGGGTCTCGATCATCTCGCGCTCGACCCGCCAGGTCGGCGAGGTGCCGAGGTCCGGGTGCGAGAAGGAGTGGACGCCGAGCTCGGAGCCCGAGTCGTGGATCTCCTTGATCAGCTCCGGGTACCGGGTGGACATCGAGCCGACGACGAAGAAGGTGCCGGGCACGTGGTGTTTGCGCAGGATCGCCAGGACCTGCGGCGTCCAGGTCGGGTCCGGGCCGTCGTCGAAGGTGAGGACGACGGTGCCGTTCGGGATGCGCGTCGAGCGCACCGGGTCGTGCTGGCCGTCGATGATCGGGCCGCCCGAGAGGACCTCGTCGGGGACCTGGTCGGACGCGACCTCCTCGTGCGCACCGGTCGCGTCGTTGCCGATCCTGCCGGCGGTCAGTCCGCAGACGACGAGCACGACGAGGAAGGCGGCGAGGAGCGAGCCGACCAGCAACCACGACGGCGCGGGCCGGACCGTCGCACGGGGGCGGGGCACGGCGAACCTTTCCCGACAGGGGGGAGCGCCGCGCCGGCGGGGTCCGGGCAGCGGCCTGTCACTCGACTTTCGACCTCGTGGCGAGCCCTGTTACACGGCGTGATGCGTATCCCGTCGTCTTTGCGCTGCACGGGTGTACGGGGGAGCCCGAGCGGGGGAGTACCATGGGATGAACAGGACAAAACAGCCACACAGGGTGAAGCCTGTGGCGCAGGACGACCCGGTGCCCCAGGTCGGCTGGGCAGGCGCTCGCCCACCCGATCCAGGTCTCGAGGCGCATCTCGGCCGATCCGAGCTGGAGGGCAGGCGATCCTGAGTCGCCTCCGCCCGTTCGGACTGTCCGTTCGGGTAGGTCCGCATCTGCGTGCAACGCGGCGGCAACCCCCGCCTTCCTATCGTCCGGCCTCACCGAGTGGGACCCCGACGTCGTGGAAGATCGGAAGGACGGACATGGCCAAGTACGCCAACCCCGGTGACGCGGACAGCGTCGTCAGCTTCAAGCCTCGCTACGACCATTTCATCGGCGGCGAGTACGTGCCCCCTGCGAAGGGCCGGTACTTCGAGAACCCGACCCCGATCACGGGACAGACGTTCACCGAGGTCGCGCGCGGGACGTCCGAGGACGTCGAGAAGGCCCTGGACGCGGCGCACGCCGCCGCCCCGGCATGGGGGAAGACCTCCGTCGCCGAGCGCGCGAACATCCTGAACAAGATGGCCGACCGGATCGAGGCGAACCTCGAGAAGATCGCCATCGCCGAGTCCTGGGAGAACGGCAAGGCCTGCCGCGAGACCCTGGCCGCCGACATCCCGCTCGCGATCGACCACCTCCGCTACTTCGCCGGTGCCGTGCGCGGGCAGGAGGGCGGCATCTCGGAGATCGACGACAACACGATCGCCTACCACTTCCACGAGCCGCTCGGCGTCGTCGGCCAGATCATCCCGTGGAACTTCCCGATCCTGATGGCGATCTGGAAGCTGGCGCCCGCCCTCGCGGCCGGCAACGCGGTCGTCCTCAAGCCCGCCGAGCAGACCCCCGCGTCCATCCACGTGCTGATGGAGACCGTCGCCGACCTGCTGCCCCCCGGCGTGGTCAACGTCGTCAACGGGTTCGGTGTCGAGGCGGGCAAGCCGCTGGCGTCGTCGAACCGCATCCGCAAGATCGCCTTCACCGGTGAGACCACGACCGGCCGGCTGATCATGCAGTACGCGTCGGAGAACCTGATCCCGGTCACCCTGGAGCTGGGCGGCAAGAGCCCGAACATCTTCTTCGACGACGTCGCCTCGGCCAACGACGCCTTCTACGACAAGGCGCTCGAGGGCTTCGCGATGTTCGCCCTCAACCAGGGCGAGGTCTGCACCTGCCCGTCCCGCGCGCTGATCCAGGGCGGCATCTACGAGGAGTTCCTGCAGCAGGCCGTCAAGCGGATCGAGCAGATCAAGCAGGGCCACCCGCTCGACACCGAGACGATGATCGGTGCCCAGGCGTCGAACGACCAGTTCGAGAAGATCCTGAGCTACATCGACATCGGCCGCCAGGAGGGCGCGAAGGTCCTCACCGGTGGCGAGAGGGCCGACCTCGGCGGCGAGCTGGCCGGCGGCTACTACATCCAGCCGACGGTCTTCGAGGGCACCAACACCATGCGGATCTTCCAGGAGGAGATCTTCGGCCCGGTCGTGTCGGTGGCCCGGTTCTCGGACTACGACGACGCCATCACCATCGCCAACGACACCCTGTACGGCCTCGGTGCCGGCGTCTGGTCCCGCAACGGCAACACCGCCTACCGCGCGGGCCGCGACATCCAGGCGGGCCGGGTGTGGGTGAACAACTACCACGCCTACCCGGCGCACGCGGCGTTCGGCGGCTACAAGCAGTCCGGCATCGGCCGCGAGAACCACAAGATGATGCTCGACCACTACCAGCAGACCAAGAACATGCTGGTCAGCTACTCCGAGAACGCCCAGGGCTTCTTCTGATGGGCGACTCCGCGGTCGACCGTGCCGAGGCGCCGGTCGCCGAGGTTCCCGGCTCGGGCACCGAGCGGGTGGCGCTGACGCCGGCGGCGGCGGAGCTGCTGGTCAGGCTCACCGAGATCCACGGCCCGCTGATGTTCCACCAGTCCGGCGGGTGCTGCGACGGCAGTGCGCCGATGTGCTACCCGGACGGCGACTTCACGATCGGCGGGCAGGACGTCCACCTGGGCGACCTGGTCGTCGAGGGTCTGGCGAGGCCGATCGGCTTCTGGATGTCGGCGTCGCAGTACGGGCACTGGAAGCACACCCATCTCACCGTCGACGTGGTGAAGGGGCGCGGTAGCGGGTTCTCGGTCGAGGCGCCCGAGGGCGTCCGGTTCCTGATCCGCTCGCGGCTGTTCACCGACGAGGAGTGGGCGAGGCTGAAGGACTCGGTCTGACGGCCCGAGCGCCCGGCCTGATTGCACGAACGGCACTTTTGTGCGGACCTACCGCACGAAAGTGCCGTTCGTGCATGTCAGGGTCGGGCGATCACAGGAGGCTGTCGAGGACCTTCAGGGTCGCGGCGGCGGGGGCGGCGATTCCGGCGCCGCGGCCGTGCCGGACCTGCGGCTCGCGGACGTTGATCCGCACCAGGGCGCCGGTCGCGGCGCTCGCCAGCTCCGCCTCGCGGCGCACCGTGGGCACGGCGGTGCCCGCGCCGATCTCGACGACGGCGAGGCCGCGGCGGTGCGCACGGATCCACTCGTGCAGATCCTGCAGCCTCGGACCCGAGCGCGCCGGGTCCCAGGACCAGTCGCCGAACATCAGGATGTTGGGCCGCGCGAGCCCGCCGCAGCGCGGGCAGGCGGGCAACGGCTCGCGGGCCCGCATCGACACCGGGTCCACGTCGACCTCGACCCCGGCGGCCGGCCAGATCGGCTGCCCGCACCCGCGCAGGCACTGCAGGTGGTGGATCGAGCCGTGCACCTCGGCGACGTCCGGCTCGGCGAACCCCGCCTCCTGGAACTGCCCGTCGACGTTCGAGGTGAACACCCGGGTCGGCCGGCCCCCGGCCCACCGGCGCAGGACCGCGAAGCCCTCGTGCGGCACGGTCGCGCGGTAGAGCGCGAGCCGGTGCCCGTAGAAGCCCCACGCCAGGGCGGGGTCGTCGGCGAAGTGCACCGGGTCGGCGATCTCCTCGAACCGCAGCCCGAGGGCCTCGTAGGGCGGGTAGGCCCGCCAGAAGCCCTCGGTGCCGCGGAAGTCCGGCAGCCCGGAGTCGACGCCCATCCCGGCACCGGCGCACACGAGCAGCGCCTCGGCCCCACGGAGGAGCCCGACGGCCGCGTCGATCGCCGGGTCGAGGTCGGTCAAGCGCGGATCAGAGCTCCACGACCTCGAACTCCAGCAGGTCCGCCCCGCTCGCGACGGGCTTGGGGCCCGCGTTCGGGTCGTGCTGCCCGGAGTGCGCCTCCACGGCCGGGCCCTGACGCCACTTCTGGAAGTCCTCCTCGGTCTCCCAGGTGGTCACCACGAAGTACCGGGTGT
This sequence comes from Pseudonocardia oceanicola, assembly GCF_047200735.1. Taxonomy (NCBI): domain Bacteria; kingdom Bacillati; phylum Actinomycetota; class Actinomycetes; order Pseudonocardiales; family Pseudonocardiaceae; genus Pseudonocardia; species Pseudonocardia oceanicola. The sequence goes on along the minus strand of NZ_JBJZON010000027.1, from coordinate 2,767 downwards.
CGCCGGCGACCGGACGGAGCAGCTGGAAGCCCAGGAAACCCGGCTGTCCGTCGACGGCGTGCTTGCGGTTGGCGAACCGCTTCTCGAGCTCGGGTCCCGCGCCCTCGGGCACCTGGATTGCGTTGATCTTCACGACGGCCATGTGTCCCACGTTAGCCTCACCGGTGATGGAGGGGCGCCGAGCGGTACGGACGTCCGACGGGACTCGTCTCGCGGTCGTCGAGTTCGGGGGAGAGGGCCTGCCCGTCCTGCTGCTGCACGGGCTCATCGGCCGGGCGTCGACCTGGTGGTCCGCCGTCGGGCGGCGATGGCCGATCTGGCCGCGTGGTTCGGGGCCGTGCCGCAGCCGTTCGCCTGCCTCCGGGTCGTCCGCGAGGCCTTCGGTCACCCCCGCCGCGAGCTCGGCGACCACATGGCCGAGTGCGTGGAGGAACGGGCCGACGGGCTGCGTCTGCTCACCGAGATCCGGGACGCCCTGGAGCTCGCCGCGGGCTGGACGCGGGAGGCCCGGTGGGCCGACCTCGACGCCGTCCGCTGTCCTGCGCTGCTGATCGAGGCGGAGGAATCCGTCGTCCCACCCGGCCAGATGGTGGCGATGGCGGAACGGCTGGGAGCCCGGCACCACGTGCTGCCCGGAACGGGGCATCTGGTGCACGCCGACGAGAAGGCGTTCCTCGGACTGGTGGAGGGCTTTCTCCCCTTGTGCCGGTGACGGCCGGATTTGCGGCTGCGCTGCGTTTCCGGCCGATCTCGTCGAGTGGGTCACCCGAGTCTTGCTCCGAACGGCGGTTCCTGAATTACGTACCTGGGGGATGCGCATTCGTCGATCAGGGTTACCGCAGGTCAACGGCTCGATGGTTGCCGCGCGTGACCCCCGTGTCTCGTATCGTCACCAGCTCGCTGAGAACCCTCAGAAATGGCCTTGTGGCTTCTGTCGACGCTGTGCGAGCCTCTGGCCACTCCATTCGGGAGCCGCGAATCCGCCGGGGCGCAGGCGAATTCCGGGTACAACGTCGAGAGCTGCGCGCCGCCGGCCACCCGCCGACGAGCCGCGGGGTCCCGGTTCGCCCGAGCCGGGACACCGGTGGGGGACGCGCCCGAGGTGTGGGGATGTACCAGGAGCGGAGAAGCGCCCTGGCCGCGGACGGTTCGCCCGCGGCCGTGCCGGACCGGGCGGGGGAGCCCGGGATCCGGATCGACGAGCTGGTCGCGCCGGCTCGCCGGGGGGACGAACGCGCGCTGACCGAGCTGCTCGTGCTGGTGCGGCCGCTGGTCCTGCGCTACTGCGAGAACCGGCTGCACGCATCGGCGGTGTCCGCGGAGGACGTGACGCAGGAGGTGTGCATCGCGCTCCTGCGGGCCCTGCCCTCCTACCAGGATCGCGGGCGGCCCTTCCTCGCCTTCGTGCACGCCGTGGCGAGCCACCGGATCGCCAGCGCCTGCAGCACCGCGGTGCGCACCCACGAACGGGCCGTGGCCGAGCTACCGGAGCCGGGCGACGGGTGCGAGCGCCGCGACCAGCCCGAGCTCAGCGCGCTGGACCGCGTCGCCGCCGCCGAGGTCGACCGGCTGCTGCGCCGGTTGCCCGGGCGGGCGCGGGAGATCCTGCTGCTGCGGGTGGTGTGGGGGCTGTCGGTGCGGGAGACGGCGGAGCATCTCGCGCTGAAACCGGAGTCGGTGCGGCTGAACCAGCATCGCGCCCTCCAGGCGCTGCGCCGGATGCTCGCCGGTGGCGCAGGCTGGCAGCTCCGGCCGGAAGTGGGCTGATCGCCACGATGACCCCCGACGGCGACGGCACCCCCGCCGGCCTCCGGCCCCTGGACGAGGAGCCGGCGGCCGGTGGGTGCTGCCCGCGCGCCCCGGAACCGGTCGATCTCTCCGCGATCCTCGCCGACGACGCGCTGCTCGACGCGCTCGGCCGGCACGCGCTCCCCGAGGACCGGATCCGCGAGTGCTACGGCTCCGACCCGGTCGTGGACCTGCTGCTCGAGTGGCGCCGTCCGCGTGCTGGATCGCTCGAGGAGGAGCCGCCCGAGGAGCTCTCGGATGCGGAGATGCCGGTCGTCGGAGTGTCGGCTGCGGAGGTGTCGCCGGCCGCGGCGGGCCCTGAGAGCGTGGAGACGGGGGGCCGCCGGGAGCCGGTCGCAGGGACGTCCTGCCCGAGGACCGGACCGGTACACGTGGACGATCAGCGCCGGCGGGCTCTGCCCGGCGAGGAGGCGTCGGACGCGCCAGGAGCACCGGACCCGTCGGGGGCATCGGACGCGCCGGGGGGGCCGGACCCGTCGGGGGCGTCGGACGCGCCGGGCGAGGAGGGGGCGCGCGGGGCGACGGCCTCGCTCACGCCGGTGCGGCCGAGTACGGAGGAGAACCGCCGCGCGCGTCGGCTCCCGATGGCGGCCGCGGCGGCGCTGGTCGTCGGGTGCCTGCTCGGTGCCGGGCTGGGGCAGGGGCCCGGGACGCTGGCGGTGGGCTCGGTCGATGCGGCCCGGATGGTCGACGCGCGGCTCGACCGGGCGGCGGCCGAGCTGGCGCTCGGCGACCGCGAGGGCGCAAGGGACCAGCTCGCCGGCGCGCGCCGGATGCTGCTCGGGGTCCGCACCGAAGACGGCCGCGCCGCCCTGACCGCCCGGCACGAGAGCCTGGCACGCGCCGCCATGGGCCCGAACGCGGCCGTCGACCCGCCTCCCCAGCTCGACCGCACCCAGTCCGAGCGGTCCCAGTCCGAGCGGTCCCAGTCCGAGCGGTCCCAGTCCGAGCGGTCCCA
>NZ_JBJZON010000026.1:0-95720 GCF_047200735.1 Pseudonocardia oceanicola | reverse complement strand
ACCCTGCTCACCGGCCGCGACACCTGGACCATCGCCGGCTGATCGTCCGCCCGCACCCCTCCGCCCGGCAGGCTCCGCCTCGCCGGGCGGTGGTGTGTGCGGGGGCGGCCGGCGCTCGCGGTCCTCCGGGGACCCGCGGTGCGGCGGGATCGCGGGCGGCTCGTGGGGCCTGGCGGCGCGGCCGCCGATCCCACTACCCCACCAGCACCTCGACCCGCCGGCTGGCCTCCGGCGTGCCGAGCGGGTCCGCCTCGCCCCTGCCGTCGACGCTGATCCGCTGCGGCTCGATCCCGCCGGCGACCAACGCGACGGCGGCGGCCCGCTGCCGGGACAACCGCAGCGCCCGCTCGGCGGGCCCCGGCAGGCCCGCGGCGTGCCCGACCAGCCGCACCGGGACCTCCGGCATCGCCTCGAGCGCACCCCGTGGCCGGCCGACTCCCGCGGTCCGCCCCACCGCTCCCCTTCCGTCGACCGGAGAGGACGACGGTCACCGATCAGGATCACGGGGCGATCTCACCGACGTCACGAGATCATGCCGGGTGCCGCCCCGGAGCGAGCTGTTTCACGCTCGAACATTCGACGCTCGGATGTTCTGATGGAGCGGTGACCGTCGGACCAGCCGCACCGGAACTCGATCGCCGGGGCGTCGGTCTCGGCGTCGCCGCACACGTCGTCTGGGGGCTCTTCCCGGCGTTCTGGCCGCTGCTCGATCCCGCAGGGCCCGTCGAGGTCCTGGCGCACCGGATCGTCTGGACGATGGTGCTGATGGCGTCCGTGCTCACCCTGCTGGGGGGCTGGGGCGCGCTGCGGGCCCTGTCCGGGCTCGGCTGGCTCACGGTCGCCGCGGCCGCCATGGTCATCACCGTCAACTGGGGCGTGTTCATCTACGGGGTGGCGATCGAGCGGGTCGTCGACATCGCCCTCGGCTACTACATGAGCCCGCTGATCAGCGTGCTGCTCGCCGTGCTGGTGCTGCGCGAGAGGCCGAACCGGGCGCAGGTGGTGGCGCTGGGCATCGCCGCGCTCGCGGTCGTGGTGATCAGCGTGGGCAGCGGGAGCCCGCCCTGGCTCGGACTGATCCTGGCGGTGTCCTTCGGGGTGTACGGGCTGCTGAAGAAGAAGGTCGCCCTGCCCTCGACGGCGAGCCTGACGGGCGAAGGTCTGGTGGTCGGCCCGATCGCGCTCGCGTTCGTGGTCCACCTGCAGGTCACCGGCCAGGGCACCTTCACCTCGCTCGGCGGCTTCCACGCGGCGATGATGGTGCTCGCCGGCCCGGTCACGGCCCTGCCGCTGCTGCTCTACGGCGCCGCCGCCCGCCTGATCCCGCTGACCACCCTCGGCACCCTCATGTACCTCACGCCGACGATGCAGTTCCTCTGGGGCGTCCTGGTCAACGGCGAGGACATGCCCCTCTCGCGCTGGCTCGGGTTCGTCCTGGTGTGGATCGCCCTGGCGGTCCTCACCGTCGACCTGGTCCGCGCCACCCGCGTCCGCCCGGGCCGGGAGCTGCAGCCCGTACCGGAACCCGAGGCGCGCTGACCCCGACTCGCAGGAGCCCAGACCCCGACTCGCAGGAGCCCGGACCCCGACTCGCGGGAGCCCAGACCCCGACTCGCGGGGGCCGGTCAGGCGATGCGGTCGATCGTGTAGCCCGTGAGGGTGGTGAGGGCCTCGGTGGCGGGGCAGGCGGGGAGCTTGTTCAGCTCGGCGCGCGCCTCCTCGGCGTAGCCGGCGAGGGTGTCCTTGGCCCGCGGGATGCCCGGCCCGGAGCGCAGCAGCTCCAGGGCCTCCACCACCTCCTCGTCGGCCTGGATCGGCGCCGACAGCAGCGACCGCAGCCGCTCGGGGCAGGCCGGGTCCTGCAGCGCGTAGAGCATCGGCAGCGTGTGCACGCCCTCGCGCAGGTCCGTGCCCGGGGTCTTGCCGGAGTCGAGCGAGGGCGAGGCGATGTCGATGATGTCGTCCGAGATCTGGAACGCCGTGCCGATCGTGGCGCCGAAGCGGTGCAGCGACTCGACCTGCTCGGCGGTGCAGCCGGAGAACATCCCGCCGTACCGGCCGGCCGTGGCGATCAGCGAGCCGGTCTTCTCGGCGATCACCTGCAGGTAGTGCCGCACCGGGTCGTCCGACGGCCCGGGCCCGCGGGTCTCGCGCATCTGGCCGGTGACCAGCTCGGCGAAGGTCTCGGCGATGATCCGCACCGCGTCGGGCCCGAGGTCGGCCACGAGCCGCGACGCGTGCGCGAACAGGAAGTCGCCGGTCAGGATGGCGACCGTGTTGTCCCAGCGGTGGTTGGCGCTCTCGGCGCCCCGGCGCATGGTGGCCGAGTCCATGACGTCGTCGTGGTAGAGCGTGGCCAGGTGCACCAGCTCGACGACGGCGGCCGCCCGCACCACCTCGTCGCCGTCGGGAGCGGGCCCGACCTGCGCGCCGAGCAGCGTGAACAGCGGCCGGAACCGCTTGCCCCCCGCGTCGATCAGGTGCAGGGACGTCTCGCTGACGAAGTGGTAGTCGCTGTGCACCTCGCGGTGCAGCAGCTCCTCCACCCGCTCGAGCCCGCGCGCCGTCGCGGCGGCCAGGTCCGGGTCGGCGAGCTCCACACCCGCCACGCTCTGCGTCTCCACGCGCACCAGCCTACGAGGCCCTCCTGCGGTCAGCCTGTGAGCCCGCCCGCGCCGGCCCAGCCGAGCACGAGCGTCGGGACGACACCGAGCAGCAGCGTGACCACCACGCCCAGCGTGACCGCGACGGTGGTGAACGCGCCCGGCACGGTGACCGTGGGCCCGTCCTCGGGCGTCTCGCTGAAGTACATCAGCACGATCACTCGCAGGTAGAAGAACGCCGCCACCGCCGAGGCGACCAGCGCGATGACGACCAGGGGCGCCATCCCGTCCCCGAGCGCCGCCGAGAACACCGCGAACTTGGCGGTGAACCCGCTGGTGAGCGGGATCCCGGCGAGGCCGAGCAGCAGGAAGGTCATCACGCCCGCGAGGATCGGCGAGCGCTTCGCCAGTCCCGCCCACTGCGACAGGTGGGTGGCCTCGCCGTCGGCGTTGCGCACCAGCGAGATCACGCCGAACACCCCGAGCGTCGTGAAGCCGTAGGCGAGCAGGTAGAACAGCGTCGACGACACCCCCTCGGGCGTGATCGCCATGGCCCCGATCAGCAGGAACCCGGCGTGCGCCACGGAGGAGTAGGCGATCATGCGCTTGAGGTCGGTCTGGGTGAGCCCGAGGACCGCGCCGATGGCCATCGAGGCGATCGCGACCGCCCACATCACCCCGCGCCACTCCCAGTGGGTGGAGCCGAACGCCACGTGCAGCACGCGCAGGATCGCCCCGAACGCCGCGACCTTGGTGCAGGCCGCCATGAACGCGGTGATCGGGGTCGGCGCGCCCTGGTAGACGTCGGGCGTCCAGGTGTGGAACGGGCCGACCGAGCCCTTGAACAGCAGCCCGACGAGGAGCAGCGCGAGGCCGCCGAAGAGCAGCGCGTCGGATTTCGGGGTCCCCACGGCGGCGGTCGCGATGTCGGTGAGCCGCACCGAGCCCGCGTAGCCGTAGAGCAGCGCGAGCCCGTAGAGGAAGAACGCCGACGCGAACGCCCCGAGCAGGAAGTACTTGACCGCGGCTTCCTGCGACAGCAGCCGCCGGCGCCGCGCCAGCCCGCACACCAGGTACAGCGGCAGCGAGAGCACCTCGAGTGCCACGAACATCGTGAGCAGGTCGTTCGCCGCGACGAAGGCCATCATCCCGCCGAGCGCGAACAGCACGAACGGGAAGACCTCGGTCTGCATCGTGGGCGCCTCGCCCGGCGCCCCGTAGGAGCGGTCGACGTGCTCCGGGTCGACGCCGGTGGACCCGGTCGTGGCACCCGGCGCCGCGGCGACCGACGCCCGCTCCACCGCCGACGCGACGAACGCGCCGCCGGGCTCCACCGACCGGTCCGCGATGAGCAGGAGCGAGCCGAACCCGAGCACCAGCAGGGTGCCCCACAGGAAGAGCGTGGGGACGTCGACGGCCAGGGCCGTGGCCAGGGTGACCACGCCGCCCTCGGGCGCGACCCCGGCGTAGACGCCCAGCGCGATCCCCGCGACCGCGACGACCAGCACCGACAGCGTGACCTGGGCGGGCCAGCGCTGGTGGCGCGGCAGGAACGCCTCGAGCAGCACCGAGACGCACGCCCCGCCAAGCACGACGAGCAGCGGCGTGATCGCCGCGTAGCCGACCGGTGGCGCGGTCAGCGGGGCCACCTGAGCGAGCGTGATCACCGGACACCTCCCACGACGCCGCCGGCCGGCACCGGGTCGGGCAGCCCGACCTCGGTGATCGTCGACTGCACGGACGGATTGATGACGTCGAGCACGGGGCCCGGGAAGAACCCGAGCGCCACGATCACGACGATCAGCGGGGCCAGCACGCCGATCTCTCGCTTCGTGAGATCGGGGAAGCCGGGGCCGCGCTTCGCGGCGACCGACGGGTCGATCATCGCGCCCGGCCCACCGGCGCCGCCGGCCTCCAGCGCCCGGATCACCGCGTTGCCGCGGACCGGGCCCTGCATCGTCTGCTGGTAGAACCACAGGATGTAGAGCGCGGCGAAGATGATGCCGACGGTCGCGATGATCGTCGCGACCGGCTCGCGCGGGAACGACCCGACCAGCACCAGGAACTCGCTGACGAACGAGTTGGTGCCGGGCAGGGCCAGCGAGGACATCCCGGCGAGCAGCAGGCAGCCGGCCAGCAGCGGCGCGAGCTTCGAGACGCCGCCGTAGTCGCTCATCAGCCGGGACCCGCCGCGGGCCACCAGCAGGCCGACCATCACGAACAGCATGCCGGTCGAGAGGCCGTGGTTGACCATGTAGAGGGTCGCGCCGGCGAAGGCCTGGCTGGAGAAGGCGAACGTGCCGAGCGCGATGAAGCCGAAGTGCGCGATCGACGTGTAGGCCACGAACCGGCTCATGTCCTTCTGCCCCACGGCGAGCAGTGCGCCGTAGATGATGCCGATCACCGCGAGCACCAGCACCAGCGGCGCGAGGACCTGGCTGGCCTGCGGGAACAGCGGCAGGCAGTAACGCAGGAAGCCGAAGGTGCCCACCTTGTCCAGCACGCCGACCAGCAGGACCGCGGCCACGATCGGGGCCTCGGCACCGGCGTCGGGCAGCCAGGTGTGGAAGGGCACCAGCGGCGCCTTGATCGCGAAGGCCACGAAGAAGCCCAGGAACAGCCAGATCTGGGTCGACGTCGGGGTGTCCTGCGCGATCGCCTGCAGCTCGCTCCAGGTGAAGGTGCCCGCGCCGAGCTGGTCGGCGCTCGTCACGTACAGCCCGATCAGCGAGGCCAGCATGATCAGCCCGCCGAGCAGCGAGTACAGGAAGAACTTCACCGAGGCGTACTGCCGGTTCGCACCCCCGAAGCGCCCGATGAGGAAGTACATCGGGATCAGCATCGCCTCGAAGAAGACGTAGAACAGGAAGACGTCCGTCGCGGTGAAGACACCCATCAGCGTGGCCTCGGTGGCCAGCAGCAGGGCGAAGTAGCCCGAGGCCGTGCGGCCCTCCGGCAGCTTCTCGGCCCAGGCGAAGAGCATCAGCCCGGGCACGAGGAACGCCGTCAACGCGATCATCACGAGCGCGATGCCGTCGATCCCGAAGGCCAGGTGCGTGCCGAAGGCCGGGATCCAGGGCACCGAGAAGACGTACTGGAACCGCTCGCCCGAGCGCGCGGCGTCGGTGGAGTACCCCAGCCACGTCACGACGACGAGGACGAACTCCAGCAGGGCCGTCGCCATCGCGACGGCCTTGGCGGCCGGGACGTTGCGGCGCAACGGGTACATCAGCAGCGCGCCGAGGAGCGGCAGCAGGAGCAGCACCAGCAGCAGCACGTTGCCGCCGGTGTCCGGAGCCGTGTTCGTCATGCGAACCTCACCGCCAGCAGGGCCGCGACGACGAGCACGCCGCCGCCCAGCATCGAGAGCGCGTAGGAGCGCACGAACCCGGTCTGCAGCCGTCTCAACCGCGCCGAGCCGCCTCCCAGGCCGGCGGCCAGGCCGTTCACCAGCCCGTCGACGCCGCGGTTGTCGAGGAACACCAGCGCCCGGGTGAGCCAGATGCCGGGCCGCTCGATGACGGTCTCGTTGACGGCGTTGGCGTACAGGTCGCGGCGGGCCGCGCGGACCGGCAGGGACACCGGCTCGGGCCGCTCGACCGGCGTCGGCCGGCGCCCGACGACCAGGTAGGCCACCAGCACGCCGAGCGCGGAGAAGGCGAGAACCAGCCAGGGGACGAGTGCGTGCGGCAGCACCCCGTCCGGCGACTCCTGCAGCTCGCCCAGGGACGGCGCGAGCCACTGGTTCAGCCCGACCGCGCTGAGCACGAAGCCGGCGAACACCGAGCCGATCGCCAGCACGATCATCGGCCCGGTCATCACCGGCGACGACTCGTGCGGGTGGTAGTCCCCGCCGTCGGGTGCCTTCAGGTTCCGCCAGCGCTCCTCGCCGAAGAACGTCATGATCATCAGGCGGGTCATGTAGAACGCGGTGAGCCCGGCGGCCAGGGTCGCCGCGCCCCCGTACACCCAGCCCTGCCAGCCCTCCTGGCCGAACGCGGCCTCGATGATCGCGTCCTTGGAGAAGTAGCCGGACAGGAACGGGAAGCCGATCAGTGCGAGGTAGCCGAGGCCGAAGGTCACGAAGGTGATCGGCATCCGCCGGCCGAGGCCGCCGAAGTTGCGCATGTTCACGTCGTCGTTCATGGCGTGCATGACCGACCCGGCGCCGAGGAAGAGCCCGGCCTTGAAGAAACCGTGCGTGAGCAGGTGGAAGATGCCGAGCGCGTAGCCGGCCGGGCCGAGCCCGACGGCCAGGATCATGTACCCGATCTGGCTCACCGTGGAGTAGGCGAGCACCTTCTTGATGTCGTCGTAGGCGCAGCCGATGATCGCGCCGATCAGCAGCGTGACCACGCCGATCAGGGCGACGACCACGCGTCCCGTCGCGCTGAGGTCGTAGATCGGGTTCGTGCGGGCGATGAGGTAGACGCCCGCGGTGACCATGGTGGCCGCGTGGATGAGCGCGGAGACCGGCGTCGGGCCCTCCATCGCGTCCGGGAGCCAGGCCTGCAGCGGGAACTGGCCGGACTTGCCGCACGCGCCGAGCAGCAGCAGGAGCGTGATCGCGAGGATGGTGCCGCCGCCGAGCTCGCCGATCCGGGCGAACACCTCGGTGTACTGCAGCGTGCCGAGTTCCAGCCAGAGCAGGAAGATCGCGACGGCCAGCCCGACGTCGCCGACCCGGTTCATCAGGAAGGCCTTCTTCGCGGCCGTCGCCGCCGCCGGACGGTCCTGGTAGAAGCCGATCAGCAGGTAGGACGCCAGGCCGACGCCCTCCCAGCCGAGGTAGAGCACCACGAAGTTGTCGGCCAGCACCAGGATCAGCATCGCCGCGACGAACAGGTTGAGCTGGGCGAAGAAGCGCCGGCGGCTCGGGTCCGAGGAGGGCTCGGCGTGGGCGTCCTCGTCGGCGCCGTGCGCGACGGCGTGCGGCGCCATGTAGCCGACCGAGTAGATGTGGATCAGCGACCCGACGCCGGTGATCAGCAGCACGAAGGTCAGCGACAGCGGGTCGATCCGGAGCCCGAAGTCCACGCCCAGCGTGCCGGAGGTGATCCACGAGTAGAGCGTCACCTCCTGCGTGCGCTGCTCGGCCTCGAGGCCCAGGGTCTGGAGGAACAGCACCACGCCCAGCACGAACGAGGCGAGCACGGCGGCCACGCCGAGCCAGTGACCCCACGCGTTCGCGCGCCTCCCGGCGAGGAACAGCACCAGCGCGCTGAGGGCGGGGAGGGCGAAGAGCAACCAGGCGACGTCAACCACGACGCCCTCCCGACTGCATTACGGAACCATAATGCGATATTTCTGGCGTCTGGCGCGCATCATGGTTCCACAATGCGGCTTCGGGTCGGGGAGCATGCATCGTCGGGGCCCCTCTAGTACTTCAGCAGGTTCGCGTCGTCCACGGAGGACGAACGACGGGTCCGGAAGATCGACATGATGATGGCCAGCCCGACCACCACCTCGGCCGCCGCGACGACCATGACGAAGAACGCCATGACCTGGCCGTCGAGCGTGCCGTTCATGCGGGCGAAGGTCACCAGCGAGAGGTTCACCGCGTTGAGCATCAGCTCGATGCACATGAACACGACGATCGCGTTGCGGCGCACCAGCACCCCGATCGCCCCGACGGTGAACAACAGGCCGGAGAGCAGCAGGTAGTTGGTCGGGCTCATGCGCGGTCCTCCTCGCCGCCCGCGGCGCCGGTCGGGGCGTCCGCGGACTCCAGGGCCCCGCGGCGCCCGTCGGTGAGGGCGTGCGCGTCGGCCGGCGGCCTCGGGTGCTCGTCGACCTCGTAGCCCTCGATGATCTCCGAGAGCGACTCCCGGGCGATCGAGCCGTCGGGCAGCAGCGCCGGGACCGCGACCGAGTTGGCCGTGGCGTAGACGCCCGGGCCCGGCAGCGGGGAGATCCGGGCGTGCTCGCCGCGCAGCCGGGCGATGACGGTCTCCCGCTGGCCCTGCTTGGCCTTCGGCTTCTTCTGCGCGAAGGCCAGCACCATCGCGCCGAGCGCCGCCGTGATCAGCAGCGCCGAGGTGAGCTCGAAGGGCAGCAGGTAGTCGGTGAAGATGAGCCGCCCGATGCCGGGCAGGTTGCCGTTCGACGCCGCGACGCCCAGACCCGCCGACGGCACGTCGAACATCGTCCGCCCGACGCCGGCCAGCAGCAGCAGCGCGAAGGCCAGGCCGAGCAGGATCGCGGCCACCCGCTGCCCGCGCAGCACCTCGACCACCGAGTCCGAGCTGTCCCGGCCCACCAGCATGAGCACGAACAGGAACAGCATCATCACGGCGCCCGTGTAGACGATGATCTGCACGAACCCGAGGAACGGCGCCTGCTGCATCAGGTAGAAGACCGCGAGCGAGAGCATCGTGATCACCAGGAACAGCGCCGAGTGCACGGCGTTGCGGGCGAGGACCATCGCGATCGCCGCCGCCAGGGCGAGGGGCCCGAGGACCCAGAAGACGATCGCCTCGCCCACCCCGGTGTCGCCGGCGGTCGAGGCCGCCTGGGCGAGCAGGGTCGTCGGTCCGCTCGTGAGCACGTTCACGGCACCTGCTCCCCCACCGGCTCGCCCGGCACGTCCTCACCGGCGGCGGACCGCCGGGCCAGCACCGGGCCCTGCACGTAGTAGTCCTGCTCGTCCGCGCCGAGGCGCATCGGGTGCGGCGGCTGCTCCATCCCCGGCAGCAGCGGGGCGAGCAGCTGCTCCTTCGTGTAGATCAGATCCTGCCGGTTGTCGTCGGCGAGCTCGTAGAAGTTGGTCATCGTGAGCGACCGCGTGGGGCACGCCTCGATGCAGAGCCCGCAGCCGATGCAGCGCAGGTAGTTGATCTGGTAGATCGCGCCGTAGCGCTCCCCCGGGGAGTACCGCTCCTCCTCGGTGTTGTCGCCGCCCTCGACGTAGATCGCGTCGGCCGGGCAGGCCCAGGCGCACAGCTCGCAGCCCACGCACTTCTCCAGCCCGTCCGGGTGCCGGTTGAGCTGGTGCCGGCCGTGGTAGCGCGGCGCGGCCGGCGGGAAGTCCTCCGGGTACTCCTCGGTGACCACCTTCTTGAACATCGTCGAGAAGGTGACACCGAAGCCCTTGAAGAAGTCGAACATCTCAGTCCTCCCCCTGCGTCGACGGGTCCGTGCCGCTCAGCGCGCCGGCGGGTTCGCGCGACGGCGGCTCCACCGCGCGGCGCCGTTTCGGTGCGGCCGGGACCTTCAGGTCCAGCGGCGGGACCGGGTAGTCCGACGCCGCCTCGACCCCGTCGTCCGGCGTCCGGCGGTCGGGCAGCACGAAGGCGATCGCGAGGATCGCGAGCACCACGATGCCGATGGTGATCAGCAGCGCCGCCGTGGACTCGCCGCCCGTGCTGTTGCGGTAGGCGCGGATCGCGAAGATCACCAGGATCCAGAGCAGGCTGACCGGGACGAGCACCTTCCAGCCCAGCCGCATGAACTGGTCGTAGCGGAAGCGGGGCAGCGTGCCGCGCAGCCAGATGAAGACGAACAGGAAGATCAGCGTCTTGACCAGGAACGCCACGAACATCAACCAGCCGTTGTCGTTGAACGACGACAGCGGCCACGGCCAGCGCCCGCCGCCCAGGAACAGCGTGGTCGCCATGGCCGAGACGGTGACCATGTTGACGTACTCCGCCAGGAAGAACAGCGCGAACTTCAGGCTCGTGTACTCGGTGTGGAAGCCGCCGACCAGCTCCGACTCCGCCTCGGGCAGGTCGAACGGCGCCCGGTTCGTCTCGCCGACCATCGCGACGACGAAGACGGCGAAGCTGGGGATGAGCAGGTAGAAGTACCAGCCCGCGCCCTGCGCCGCGACGATGTCCGCGGTGGACAGCGAGCGCGCGTAGAGCACGACCGCGACCACCGAGAGCCCGAGCGCGATCTCGTAGGAGATGACCTGCGCCGCCGAGCGCAGCGCCCCGAGCAGCGAGTACGGCGAGCCGGAGGCCCAGCCGCCGAGCACGATGCCGTAGACGCCGACCGCCGAGCAGGCCAGCACCACCAGCACACCGACCGGCAGGTCGACCAGCTGCAGCACCGTGCGCTCGCCGAAGATCGAGACCTCGCCGCCGAACGGGATCACCGACAGGGCCAGGAACGCCGGGATCGTGGAGATCACCGGGGCGATGAAGTAGACCTTCTTGTCGGCGAGGACCGGCATGATGTCCTCTTTGAAGGCCAGCTTGAGCCCGTCGGCCAGCGACTGCAGCCACCCGTTCGGGCCCACCCGGTTCGGGCCGGGACGCTGCTGCATCCGGGCCACGACCTTGCGCTCCCAGTTGATCATGAACAGGGTCAGCACCACGCCGACCGCGAACAGCACGACGACCTTGAGGACCACGAGCCAGAACGGGTCGTCCGCCAGCAGCTGCTGGGTCCGCGTCATCCCCTCGACGGGGTCGACCTGGTTCATCGCGCACCTCCCGCGGCCACCCGGACCAGGGCCCCGTGCCCCACCCCGAGGGTGCTGCGCACCGCCGAGCCGGGTGAGTCGGCCGGGAGCCAGACCACGCCGTCGGGCAGGTCCGCCAGCTCCAGCGGCAGCGTGATCGCCCCGCGGTCGGTGGCGACGCTCGCCGCCTCGCCCTCGACGAGCCCGAGCCGCTCGGCGGTGGCGGCGTTGGCCCGCACCCGCGGCGGGCGCGCCGTGCCCGCGAGCGCGGGCTCGTCGACCAGCAGCGAGCCCTGGTCGATCAGCTGCCGCCACGTGGCCAGGACGGCCTGCCCGACCTTCGCCGGGCGCGGGGTGGGCGCAGGATCCGCCGTCGGGGCGTCGGCGGCGCCGGAGTACCTGCCCAGCCGCTCGAGGTCGCCCGCCGCGGCCGCCGGCGTCTGGGTGAACAGGTCCGCGTCCATCTCCACGGCCAGGGTGTCGAGCACCCGGCAGTCCGGCAGCACGCCGCTGGCGTCGAGCGTGACGCCGAAGCGGCGGCGGCGCCCCTCCCAGTTGAGGTAGCTGCCCTCGCGCTGGGCGTCCGGCGCGACCGGGAGCACCACGTCGGCGCGTTCGGTGACCGCCGAGGCGTGCAGCTCCAGGCTGACCAGGAAACCGACCTTCTCGAGCGCGGCGAGCGCAGCGGCCGGATCGGCCAGGTCGAGCGGGTCCACCCCGCCGACCACCAGTGCGGACAGCGTGCCGGCCGCCGCCGCGGCCACGATCTCGTCCGTGCTGCGGCCCGGCGTGGCGGGCAGCGCGCCCTCCGGCAGCCCCCAGGAACGCTCGACCTCGGCCCGGGCCGTCGCGTCGGTGACCGGGCGGCCGCCGGGCAGCAGGGTCGGGACGGCCCCGGCCTCCAGGGCTCCGCGGTCGCCGGCCCGACGCGGGATCCAGGCGACCGCCGCCCCGGTCCGGGTCGCGAGCGCGGCGACGGCCGAGTGCAGCCCGGGCACCTCGGCGGCACGGTCGCCGACGAGGATCACCGCGCCCGGCGCGGACAGGGCGTCGACCAGCCGCTTGCCCGCGTCGTCCGTGGCGGTCGTCAGGTCGCGCAGCACCGCGGCCTCGGCACCGGGGACGGACGGGACCAGCGTGGCCCCGGTCTTGCGGGCGCCCGCGGTGGTCCACTGGCCGAGCTGGAAGACCTTCTGGCCGCGCTTGCGGACGGCCTTGCGGATGCGGAGGAAGACGATGCCGGCCTCCTCCTCGAGGTCCAGCCCGACCGCGAGCACGGACGGCGCGGCCTCCACCGCGGCGAAGCTGACGCCGGTCTCCGGGGTCGTGCCCAGCGTGGTGGTGAGGAAGGCCAGCTCCTCGGCGCTGTGCGGACGGGCCCGGAAGTCGACGTCGTGGGTGCCGGCGGCGACCCGGGCGAACTTGGCGTAGGCGTAGGCGTCCTCGACCGTCAGCCGGCCGCCGGCCAGCACGCCGATGCCCCGCTGCGCCCGCGCGGCCAGCAGGCCCTCCGCGGCGATCCGCAGCGCCTCGGTCCAGGAGGCCTCCACCAGCTGCCCCGACTCGTCCCGGACCAGCGGGCGGGTGATCCGCTCCTTCGACTGCAGGTACCGGAAGGCGAACCGGCCCTTGTCGCAGTTCCACTCCTCGTTGACCTCGGGGTCGTTGCCCGCGAGCCGCCGCAGGACCGTGCCGCGCCGGGAGTCGTTGCGCTGCGCGCAGCCGGAGCTGCAGTGCTCGCAGACGCCCGGGGTGGAGCGCAGGTCGAACGGCCGCGAGCGGAACCGGTACGCCGCGCTCGTCAGGGCGCCGACCGGGCAGATCTGGATCGTGTTCCCGGAGAAGTAGCTCTGGAAGGGCTTGTCCTCGGCGGTGCCGATCTGCTGGTTCGCGCCGCGCTCGAGCAGGTCGATGAACGGGTCGCCGGCGATCTGCTCGGAGAAGCGGGTGCAGCGCTGGCAGAGCACGCAGCGCTCGCGGTCGAGCAGCACCTGCGTGCTGATCGGCAGCGGCTTCGGGAAGGTCCGCTTGGTCTCGACGAACCGGGAGTCCGTGCGCCCGGAGGACATCGCCTGGTTCTGCAGCGGGCACTCGCCGCCCTTGTCGCAGATCGGGCAGTCCAGCGGGTGGTTGATGAGCAGCAGCTCCATCACGCCCTGCTGGGCCTTGTCGGCCACCGGCGAGGTGTGCTGGGTCTTCACCACCATCCCGTCGGCCACGGTCATGGTGCAGCTGGCCTGCGGCTTCGGCATCGGCCGGCCGCCCATCTCCACCTCGACCAGGCACTGCCGGCAGGCGCCGGCCGGGTCGAGCAGCGGGTGGTCGCAGAAGCGCGGGACGATGATCCCCAGCCGCTCGCAGGTGCGGATGAGGATCTCGCCCTTGGGCGCGTCGACCTCGATGCCGTCGATCGTCAGCCGCACGTGCCCCTCGGGCACGGGCTGCGTCTCGGCGGTGCCGTTCTCGGGAGCGAGTGTCATGCGGGGGCTCCGCTCAGCTCGGTGTCGTCCGCCCGTTCCACGTCCGCCAGCTGGGCGGGCCGCGCGACCGCGGGCTGCTCGGCGATCAGGTCCAGGAACTCCTGGCGGAAGTACTTGATGCCGCTGGTGATCGGGCTCGTGGCGCCGTCGCCCAGCGCGCAGAAGGAGCGGCCGAGGATGTTGTCGCAGACGTCGAGCATGGTCTCGACGTCCTCGGCGGTGCCCTCGCCGTGCACCATCCGCTCCAGGATCTGCACCAGCCAGTAGGTGCCCTCCCGGCACGGCGTGCACTTGCCGCAGCTCTCGTGCTTGTAGAACTCGGTCCACTTCATGACCGCCCACGGCACGGAGACGGTCTCGTTGAAGACCTGCACCGCGGTGGTGCCCAGCATGGAGCCCGCGCCGGCCGCGCCCTCGAAGTCCAGGGGGACGTCGAGGTGCTCGGCGGTGAACATCGGGGTCGACGAGCCGCCGGGCGTCCAGAACTTCAGCGGGATCCCGTCCTTCATCCCGCCGGCCAGCTCCAGCAGCGTACGCAGCGTGATCCCCATCGGGGCCTCGTACTGCCCGGGCCGCTCGACGTGCCCCGACACCGAGTAGATCTTCGGTCCCGGGGACTTCTCCGAGCCCATGGTGCGGAACCACTCCGAGCCGCCGGCCACGATGAACGGCACCGACGCGATGGTCTCCACGTTGTTGACGACCGTGGGCGACGCGTACAGCCCGGCCGTCGCGGGGAACGGCGGCTTGAGCCGGGGCTGGCCGCGCCGCCCCTCGAGCGAGTCGAGCAGCGCCGTCTCCTCGCCGCAGATGTACGCGCCCGCGCCGGCGTGCACCACGATGTCCAGGTCGAACCCGGTCCCGAGGATGTCCTTGCCCAGGTAGCCCGCGGCGTAGGCCTCGGCGACCGCCGCGCGCACCCGGCGGATCGGGTGCAGAGCCTCCCCGCGCACGTAGATCGCGCAGAAGTTCGCGCGGATCGCATAGCTGGTGATGACGCAGCCCTCGATGAGCGAGTGCGGGTCCGCCATCATCGTCGGGATGTCCTTGCAGGTCCCCGGCTCGCCCTCGTCGGCGTTGACCACCAGGTACTTCGGCTTGGCGCCCGGGCCCTCGGCGCCCTGCGGGATGAAGGACCACTTCATGCCCGTCGGGAAGCCGGCGCCGCCGCGGCCACGCAGCCCGGAGTCCTTCACCAGCGTGATCAGCTGGTCCGGGTGCGCCGCCAGCGCGGTGCGCAACGCCCGGTAGCCACCGGTCCGCTCGTACGTCTCCAGCGTCCAGGACCGCTCCTCGGACCACCGGCGGGTGAGGACCGGCGTGAGGGTGTCCGGTGTGGTCTCGGTGCCTGGCGCCACCGTCGGTTCGCTCGCACGCTCGCTCATGGTCACTTCTCCGGGAGAGGCGGCAGGGCCGGGGGATCGTCGGGCAGCGCGGGCGCGGCCCAGCCGCGCTCGGCGGCCAGCGCGGTGCCGCGCAGGGTCTCGACCGCGGCCGACGGGCCGGCGACGGCCGCCGCGGCGACCGTCTCGTCGTCCGTGAAACCGGCCAGCTCCAGCTCGACGGTGCGCAGGTCCGTCAACGGCGCACCGCGGGTCGGCGGCGGCTTCTCGCCGCGGCGCAGCGCCTCGACGAGCGCGACGGCCGACTCCGGGGTCTGGTTGTCGTAGTACTCGTAGTTGACCTGCAGAACCGGTCCGAGGTCGCAGGCCGCCAGGCACTCCGCGTGCTCGAGGGTGACCGAGCCGGGGGTGCCGGGTTCGCCGGCGGTCTCCTCGTGGCCGAGCGGGCGGCCCGGGTCGCCGAGCGCCTCGGACAGGCTCCGGTAGATGGCGTCGCCGCCCAGCGCCGCGCACAGCGTGTTCGTGCACACGCTCACCAGGTGCTCGCCGCACGGGGTGCGCTTGTACATCGTGTAGAAGGTCGCCACCGCACTGACCTCGGCGGTCGTCAGCTCCAGCTGCTCCGCGCAGAACCGGATGCCGTCCTGGCTGACGTACCCCTCCACCGACTGCACCAGGTGCAGCAGCGGCAGCAGGGCGGACCGGGCCACCGGGTAGCGGGCGATGACCTCCTTCGCCCGCTGCCGGGTCAGCTCGTCGAAGGTCGGCGAGACGGGGTGCTGGTCGGGTCTCCCCACCCACGTCCGCTCGGCCGGGGCCGCGGGCCCGGGCAGCTTCTCGGGTGTCCCCTCGGGCAGTGTCATCGCGCCACTCCGCTGCGCTCCGTGGACGGGGTCATCGCGCCACTCCGCTGCGCTCCGTGGACGGGGTCATCGCGCCACTCCGCTGCGCTCCGTGGACGGGGTCATCGCGCCACTCCGCTGCGCTCCGTGGACGGGGTCATCAGCGGTCCACACCTCCCATGACGGGGTCGATGCTCGCGACGGCGGCGATGACGTCGGCGACCATGCCGCCCTCGCTCATCGCCGGCATGCTCTGCAGGTTCACGAAGCTGGGGTCCCGGACGTGCACGCGCACCGGGCGCGTGCCGCCGTCGGACACGAGGTGGTAGCCCAGCTCGCCGCGCGGCGACTCGACGCACGAGTACACCTGGCCGGGCGGGACACCGAAGCCCTCGGTGACCAGCTTGAAGTGGTGGATCAGGGACTCCATGGACTGGCCCATGATCTTGCGGACGTGCTCGAGCGAGTTGCCCATGCCGTCGCTGCCGATGGACAGCTGGGCGGGCCACGCGATCTTGCGGTCCGCCACCATCACCGGGCCGGGCTCGATCTTCGCCACGGCCTGCTCGATGATCCTGATCGACTCGTGGATCTCGGCCACCCGCAGCCGGTAGCGCGCGTAGCAGTCCGCCTCGGTCGCCGTCGGGACCTCGAAGTCGAACTCCTCGTAGCAGGAGTACGGCTCCACCTTGCGCTGGTCCCAGGGCAGGCCCGCGCTGCGCAGGATCGGGCCGGTGGCGCCGAGCGCCAGGCAGCCGTCGACCGGCAGGTAGCCGACGCCCTCGAGGCGCTGCCTCCAGATCGGCTGGCCGGTGAGCAGCTTGTCGTAGTCGGGGAGGCGCGATTTCATCACCTTGACGAAATCGGTGACCTTCTCCTTCCAGTCCTCGGGAAGGTCCTGGGCGAGCCCGCCGGGCCGGATGAACGCGTGGTTCATCCGCAGGCCGGTCAGGTACTCGAGCAGGTGCAGGACCTCCTCGCGCTCGCGGAAGCCGGCGGTCATGCCGGTGAGCGCGCCGAGCTCCATGCCGCCGGTGGCCAGGCAGACCAGGTGCGAGCCGATCCGGTTGATCTCCATCAGCAGCACACGGATCAGCTGCGCCCGGCGCGGGGCCTCGACGTCGAGCAGCTTCTCCACGCCCAGGCAGTACGCCGCCTCGTTGAACAGCGGGGCCAGGTAGTCCATCCGCGTCACGAACGTGACGCCCTGGGTCCAGGTCCGGTACTCGCAGTTCTTCTCGATACCGGTGTGCAGGTAGCCGATCACCGACCGGGCCTGCGTGACGGTCTCGCCCTCGAGCTCCAGCACGAGCCGCAGCACGCCGTGCGTCGACGGGTGCTGCGGACCCATGTTGATCACGATGCGGTCGTCGTGCTCCTCGGCGGACACGCTGTCCAGCAGCGAGTCCCAGTCCCCGCCGGTGACCGTGTAGACGGTGCCCTCGGTGGTCCGGCGCTCCGCGGCCGAGTACGGGTCGGCGCCGACGTTCCCAGGGGTGCTCACGAGTAGGCCCTCCGCTCGTCGGGCGGCGGTATCTCGGCGCCCTTGTACTCCACGGGGATCCCGCCCAGCGGGTAGTCCTTGCGCTGCGGGTGCCCCTGCCAGTCGTCCGGCATGAGGATCCGGGTCAGCGCGGGGTGGCCGTCGAAGACCACGCCGAACATGTCCCAGGTCTCGCGCTCGTGCCAGTCCGCCGTCGGGTAGATCTCGACCACGCTCGGCACGTGCGGGTCCGCGAGGTCCAGCGCGACCTCGAGCCGGATCCGACGCCGGTAGGTCATGGACAGCAGCTGGTAGACGACGTGCAGCGGCTGCCGCACCGGCGGCGTCCCGGCCCCGTCGGGGGCGGTGTAGTCCACCCCGGACACGTTCGACAGCAGCTCGAAGCGTAGTGCCGGGTCGTCGCGCAGCGTGCGGCAGAGCTCGGCGATCCGCTCCCGCTCGACGTAGAACGTGATCTCGCCGCGGTCGATCGTGATCTGCTGGATCGCGGAGCGGGCGATCCCGTTGCGGTCCAGGGCCTCGGCGAGGGAGTCCGCCACCTCGTCGAACCAGCCGCCGTACGGCCGCTCGGCCGGCGCCGGGGCGTAACCGGGCAGCGTGAGCCCGCCGAAGCCGGACGTGTCGCCGGTGCCGCGGACACCGAACATGCCGCGCCGCTCACGGGTCGGGGCCAGCCGGGTGCCACCCTCCGGGGAGGTGTCGGCCCCGTCGGTGGCCTGCTCGACCTCGCCCTCGCGCGGCGGTTCACCGCCCCGGGCGCGCTGCTCCTCGGTGGCCGCGCCGCTCGCCTCGGCCGACGACTGCTTCCCGCCGGTGGGTTCCTGGTCGTCCTTGGACGTTCCCGTGGGTTCGGTCATCGCTACTTCTTCTTCGCGTACTTGACGGACGAGGGGACGAGCTCGGTCGTGTGCCCGCTCGCGGCCAGCTCCGCGGCCCGCTTGCTGCCCAGCGGCTCGTCCATGATCTTGGCGTGGATCTTGAGGATCGCGTCCATGAGCATCTCCGGCCGCGGGGGGCAGCCGGGGAGGTACATGTCGACCGGCACGACGTGGTCGACGCCCTGCACGATCGCGTAGTTGTTGAACATGCCGCCGGAGCTGGCGCAGACCCCCATGGCCAGCACCCAGCGCGGTTCGGGCATCTGGTCGTAGATCTGCCGCAGGACCGGGGCCATCTTGTTGCTCACCCGGCCGGCCACGATCATCAGGTCGGCCTGGCGCGGCGAGGCCCGGAAGACCTCCATGCCGAAGCGGGCCAGGTCGTAGCGCGGGGCGCCCGTCGTCATCATCTCGATCGCACAGCAGGCCAGGCCGAACGTGGCCGGCCAGAGCGACGACTTGCGGGTCCAGTTGACCAGCTTCTCCACGCTGGTCAGCAGGACGCCGCTGGGCAGGTGCTCCTCGAGTCCCATACCGGTTCCCCTAGTTCCAGTCGAGGCCGCCGCGGCGCCACACGTACGCGTACGCGAAGCCCACGGCGACGATGAACAGGACGATCTCCACCAGGCCGAACAGGCCGAGCGCGTCCGCGTTCACCGCGAACGGGTAGAGGAAGACCATCTCGATGTCGAAGAGGATGAACAGCATCGCCGTGAGGTAGTAGGCGACCGGCATCCGGCCGGCGCCGACCACGGGCTTCGGCGAGGGTTCGATCCCGCACTCGTAGGAGTCCAGCTTGGCGCGGTTGTACCGGCGCGGACCGATGAAGGGCGCGGCCGTCACCGAGAACAGCGCGAACGCACCCGCGAGGACGAACATCAGGAACAACGCGAGATAGGGATCGAGCATCGTGCACCTTCGTTGTCTGCACTGCCGACTGGACTGAGCCGTGTCTGGGACGCTGGGGCGGTGACCCGGCCGGTCCGCGGCGTGACCCTACGTGTGCGGGGTCACGCCGGACCGGTCAGGCCCGCCTTACCGGGGCGGGCCGGTCGCCGGTCCCCGGGGGCTCAGAGGGCCGGGGTGAGCCTGGTCAACGCACCGAGGACGCGGTCGCTCCACTCCCCCTCCTTCCGGTCGGTCGAGGTCGTCGGGTCGTCGTAGAGGTTCGCGAGCAGCTTCAGCAAGGCCTGCATGACCGACCGCCGCGGCAGGCCGTGCCGGGTGGCGACCCGCATGACCGTCGGATTGCCGATCAACCGGGCGGCCACGGCGCCCAGCCGGTAGTAGCGACCCAGCGCCCGGCTGATCTCCCCCGGGTACGCGGCCAGCGCCGCCTCGCGGGAGTCGCCGGAGCGGGCGAGGGCCTGCACCGTGCAGCGGGCGGCCACCGTGGCCGACTCCATCGCGTAGGCGATGCCCTCGCCGTTGAGCGGATTGACCATGCCCCCGGCGTCGCCGACGAGGAGCAGGCCGGGGCGGTAGTGCGGGGTCCGGTTGAAGCCCATCGGCAGCGCCGCGCCGCCGATGCCGCCGACGGCGTTCGCCTCCCGGTAGCCCCAGTCCTCCGGCAGACCTTCCAGCCAGGACCGCAGCAGCGCCCGGTAGTCCCACGAGCCGCCCGTGCGGTCGGTGGCGAGGACGCCCAGACCCACGTTGGACGTGCCGTCGCCCATCCCGAAGATCCAGCCGTAGCCGGGCAGCAGCCGCGGGTGCTCCGGGTCGGAGCGGTCCCAGATCTCGAGGTGGGTCTCGAGGTGGTCGTCGTGGGTGCGCGGGCTCTCGTAGTAGCGCCGGACCGCCACTCCGAGGGGCTTGCGGTCGTCCTTGGCGATGCCCAGCGAGAGCGCCACCCGCGCCGACACGCCGTCGCAGGCCAGGGTCAGCGGCGCCCGGTAGGACACCGGTCGCCTGTCCGGCCCCTCGTGCCCCTCGACGCCGAGGACCCGGCCGCTGCGCTCGTCGGTGACCGCGGCGGTGACCGTGGTGGCCTCGCGCAGCCGGGCACCCTGCTGCTCCGCGTGCCGGACCAGCAGCTCGTCGAAGTCCTGGCGGGGGCGGACGGCGCCGAAGTCGGGGAAGCTCGAGAGCGTGGGCCAGGGCAGGTCGAGGCTCACCCCGCCCGCGACCACCCGCAGCCCGCGGTTGTGGAGCCAGCCGTTGCGCTCCGAGCAGTCGATGCCCAGGTCGATGATCTGCTTCATGCCGCGGGGGGTGAAGCCGTCCCCGCACACCTTGGGGCGCGGAAAGGTCGCCTTCTCCAGCACCAGCACGTCGAGTCCCGCGCGCGCGAGGTGAGCGGCGGCCGTCGAGCCCGCGGGCCCGGCACCGACGACGAGCACGTCCGCGTCGGCCGACGGCGCGGCCCGGGAGCCGTGGTCACCCTGGGAGCCGTGGTCACCGTGAACCGCGCCGGCCCGGTCGGGCCGGTCGGCCGCGCGGGCCGGGTGGGCCGCGTGGGTCGTGGCGGCCGGGTCCGCCGTCCGCCCCGCAGCACCCCGCACGCCCGCGGCCTGCGGGACCGCGGCGCCGGTGGTGGTGGGCTCGGGCGCCTGCATTTCGCTCCTTGTGAACTGGTTCACGAGGTACTTGTGAACTGTTTCACGAAGTTCGGCGGGATGTCCAGGCACCCCCGCCGATCAGGCCCTCCACCGGCGAGGGATCGGGTGGACGGTCGCGGCGCAGGGGTGGGCGGTAGGTCGGGGGGCGGAAGGACGCCCCCCGCGAGTCGGGAGTTCCGGCAGCGCGGGTCGCAAGCTCCGGCACCGCGAGTCCCGAGCTCCGGCACCGCGAGTCGGGACCGGAGCTTCGGTGAGTCGGGACCGGAGCTTCGGTGAGTCGGGCCCCCGAGCGGCGCGCGGCTCCCGCGTCGGGCCCAGGCCGTCCGCCGTCGTTCTCAGACGGGCTTGGCGGCGCGGTGGAGCGCGACGGCGCCGCCGGCGAGATCGCGCCACGCCACCCGTGACCAGCCTGCTCCCGCGATGATCTCGGCCAGCCGGGGCTGTTCGTGCCAGTCGAGGATCGAGTCGCTCAGGTAGGTGTAGGCCTCCGGGTTCGACGCGACCCGCCGCGCGATCGCGGGAAGCACCCGGCGCAGGACGACCTCCCGGTAGGCGATCCGGTACGGCGCCCAGGTCGGGGTGCCGAACTCGCACACCACGAGCCGCCCGCCCGGCCGGGTGACCCGCGCCAGCTCGGCGAGGGCGCGGGCGGTGTCGGCGACGTTGCGCAGGCCGAAGCTGATCGTGACGGCGTCGAACGCGCCGTCGGCGAAGGGCAGGTGCAGGGCGTCGGCGGCGACCTTGGGCACCACGCGCTGCGCACCGGCCCGGAGCATCCCGAGGGAGAAGTCGGCCGCGACCACCCAGGCGCCGGACCGCGCCAGCTCCGCCGTGGAGACGGCGGTGCCGGCCGCGAGGTCGAGCACCCGCTGCCCCGGCCGCAGCTCCAGCGCCTCCCGGGTCAGCCGCCGCCAGCGCCGGTCCTGCCCGACGGTGAGGACGGTGTTGGTGAGGTCGTAACGCCGCGCGACGCCGTCGAACATCGCCGCGACGTCGTGCGGGTCCTTGTCGAGCTCGGCCCTGCCCACGGTCCGGAACCCTACGGCCCCACCCCGCCGCCCCGCCGACGGGCCGCAGGGCGGCCGGAGCCCGACACCGGTGCACCCACACCCCGACCCGCGGCGTCGGAACTCGCCACTCAGGGAGCGGAACTCCGGACCCACGGTGCCGGACCTCCCGACTCGCGGTGCCGGACCTCCCGACTCTCGCCACCGGACCTCCCGACCAGCGGCGCAGGAACTCCCGACCCGCGCCACCAGACCTCCCGACTCGCGGCGCAGGAACTCCCCACCCGCGGTGCGGGGCTTTCCGTGCCGCCCGCGAGTCGGGAGAGTCGGGGCTGCGGGTCGGGAGCGGTCGGGGGCCGAGGCGGGACTCGCGTCAGCGCCGGTGGACGGCGGTGCGAAGGGCGGTGCGGAGGGCGGTGAGGTACTCGGCGCGGGTGCGGGCGGCGAGGGCGTCCCAGTCCTTCGCGGGCACCGAGAGCGGGCCGTCCGCACCGAGGTGGGCCCGCATCCCGTGCAGCGCGATCCAGCGGTGGTCGTAGTCGTGCGGAGTGCGCCGGTCCCACGCCACGGCACGGATCACCGTCCGCCGCAGCCGCTCCGGGTCGGTGCAGGCGACGCGGTGGACGGGCCCGCCGAACCGCTCGTTCAACGCGTCGACGGCCGCCGCGGCGGTGGGGTCCGTGCAGCGGCGGGCGTCGAAGCGGGCGCGGACCTGGCCCGCGGTGAACCAGAAGGCGGCATCGGCGGGGCGGCCCCGGTCGAGCAGCACCTCGGACAGCGCGTACAGCACGGGCGGGGCGGCCCGCTCGGGCTCGAGCTGCACCAGCTCCGCCACCCGCCGCCGGACCTCCGGGTCGGCGTCGAGGAGGCCGGCGACGGCGTCGCGGGCCAAGGCGGTGTCGATCGTCGCGTACTCGCCGATGGGCTCGACCACCACGGTCCGGCCCGGCATTCCCTCGCTCATGCCGCCAGCCTCACCCGGACGGGTGGAGCCGCACATCCGTGACACTACGGAGCGGCCGATCTCCGCATCTCGGCGACCGCTCCGTCGGTCGAACGTCCCCGGCGGTCGCCGGCGCGCCCTCACACCGTGAGCAGCGACAGCAGACCGTCCACCGAGGCCGGCCAGCTGTACTCCTCGGCCCGCGCGCGGGCGGCGGCGCGGCGGGTGGGTTCGTCGGCGGCCAACAGGGTCGTGACGCCGCGGGCGAAGTCCTCCGGGGAGTCCTCCGCCCCGGGGTTGCCGACGATCTCGGGCAGCGCGGAGGACCGCGACACCACCACCGGGGTGCCGCTGGCCAGCGACTCCAACGCGGAGAGGCCGAAGGTCTCGTGCGGACCGGGGGCCAGCGAGACGTCGGCCGACGCCAGCAGGGTCGCCAGCCGCGCCCGGTCCGGCACGAACCCGAGGAAGGAGACCGGCAGCCCGGCCGCCCGCCGCTCCAGCGCGGAGCGGCGCGGCCCGTCCCCCGCGACGACCAACCGGACCCGCTGCCCGGCGGCGCACAGCGCGGACACCGTGTCCACGCTGCGTTCCGGGTGCTTCTCCGGCGAGAGCCGTCCGCAGTGGACGAGCAGGACGTCGGCGCCGGCGCCCAGCCGGGCCCGCAGCGCCGGGTCGTGCCGCAGCGGGGAGAAGGTCGCGAGGTCCACGCCGAGCGGGACCTGCCGGACGTTGCGGGCGCCGATCCGATCGAACTCCGCGCGCGCGAACCCGGTGGTGCAGACGACCGTGTCGTAGGCCGCGGCCATCCGGGCGTTGGCCACGTCGGCGACCCGCCGCGCGGCGCCCTCGGGCAGCAGGAACTGGTGCAGCAGCCGGTCGAGCCGTTCGTGCGAGATCACCACGCTCGGGATCCCGCGGCGGGCGGCCCAGGCCCCGAGCCCGCGCAGGGTGAGCCGGTCGGAGACCTCGAGGGCGTCGGGCCGCAGCCGCTCGAGCAGCCGCTGCACCCGCCACGGGTCGACGGCCCGGTAGCCGCCGGTGGCGGGGATCCGCGGCGCCGGGACCGTGATCCGGCGGGTGCCGCCGGGCAGGCGCCGGTCCTCGGCACGCGGGCCGGGCACGACCAGCACGACCTCGTGACCGCGGGCGGCGTAGCCGGTGCCGAGGGCGTCGAGCGCGGTGCGCAGGCCGCCCGAGCGAGGCCCGTAGAAGTTGGCGAGCTGGACGATGCGCACCTCAGGCGACCTCCCGCTGCAGGTCCGTGGCCGCGACCTCGCGGTAGTGGCCCACCAGCTCGTCGCACACCGTCGACCAGGTCCGGCGCAGCACCGACCGGCGGGCCGCCGCGCCGAACCCGGCTCGCAGGCCCGGGTCGCTGAGCCGGTCCACCGCGGCGCGGAGGGCGGCGTCGGCGGCGGGGCGGCCCGCGTCGTCGTCGGGCAGGGGCGGGACGAGGTAGCCGGTCCGGCCGGGCAGCACCAGGTCGCGTGGGCCGCCGGCGTCGGGCGCGACGACCGGGAGCCCGGAGGCCAGCGCCTCCTGGACGGCCTGGCAGAAGGTCTCGGCGGGGCCGGTGTGGACGAAGACGTCGAGCGAGGCGTAGAGGGAGGCCAGCTCGTCGCCGCCCCGGAAGCCGAGGAACGCCGCACCCGGCAGCGCCGCCCGCAACCGCTCCTCGCTCGGTCCGGCCCCGATCACGACGAGCCGCGTCCCCGGCATCCCGCCGAGCGCCGCCAGCCGCTCCACCTGCTTCTCCGGGGCGAGCCGGCCGACGTAGCCGACCAGCAGCTCGCCGTCCGGCGCCAGCCACCGCCGCAGCTCCGCCGAGCGCCGGGCCGGGGCGAACCGCCGGGTGTCCACGCCTCGGGCCCACTGGTGCACCCGCGGCACCCCGCGCTCGCGCAGGGCCTCGGTCGCCCAGCTCGACGGCGCCAGCGTCCGGTCGGCCTGCGCGTGCAGCCGGCAGGTCCACCGCCAGGCGGCGCGGGCGGTCAGCCCGAGCCCGTAGGACGAGGCGAAGCCGGCGACGTCGGTCTGGTAGACCGCGACCGTCGGGATCCCGAGCCGGCGAGCGGCCCACAACCCGCGGGCGCCGACGACGAACGGCGCGGCCAGGTGCACGACGTCGGGCCGGAAGGCGCGCAGGGCCTTGACGATCCGCCGGCTCGGCACCCCGACGGGCATCGAGGACACGACGGGCAGCTCCAGGGCCGGCACCCGCACCACGGGGACGCCGTCGTGGGAGTCCGGCTCGTCGGTGCCCGGTGCGACCACGAGGACGTCGTGCCCGGCGCCGCGCAGGTGCTCGAGCACCCGCAGCACCGAGTTCGTGACGCCGTTGACCACGGGGAGGAAACACTCGGACACGATCGCGACACGCACGGCGGAACCGTCGCGTGCGTGCCGCGCCGTGGGCCGTCGGCCACGTGGCCTGCGGGGGAACGTCCGGACAACAGCTCGAGAGTTCACGCGGGCCCACCCCGGGCCGTCACCGGCGGGACGCCGTGGGGATACCCCGGTCGCGCACCCTCGGCGACATGACCGTCCTCACCCCCACCCCGCCCCCGGTGGATCCCGGGCTGCTCTCCCGCGCCCTCGAGGTCGCGGGCCGGCTCGCCAACGACGCCGCGGAGGTGATCGCCGCGACCGCCGGCCGCGCGCCGGGGTCCGAGGCCAAGGCGGACCCCTTCGACTGGGTCACCGACACCGACCGCACCCTCGAGCGGCACACCCGCCGCGTCCTGGCCGCCGAGTTCCCCGGCATCCCCGTGATCGGCGAGGAGTACGGCGCCGACGCGACCGCGGCCCGCTCGGTCTACCGATGGATCGTCGACCCGGTGGACGGGACGGCCAACTACGTCGCCGGTTTCCCCTGGTGCGCCTACAGCCTCGGGCTGGTCGACGGCGACGGGCCGGTCGTCGGGGTCGTGGCCGACCCGAGCCGCGCCCAGATGTACGCGGCGGCGCGCGGCCGCGGCGTGCGGGCCAACGGCACGCCGGTGCGGGCGGCGACCCGTGCCACCGCCGTCGGCGCGCTGGTGTGCGCCGAGTCGCCCTCACCGGGCTTCACCGAACGGGCGGTCGCGCACCACACGGGGGTACGGGTGCTGGGCTCGACCGCGCTGGCGATCACGCAGGTCGCGCTGGGCCGGGCGGTGGCCGCCGTGATCGACGACTACCACGAGTGGGACGTCGCCGGCGCGCTCTGCCTGGCACTGGAGGCCGGGGCCGTGGTCGTGGACCGGGCGGGGCGGCCGGACCCGATGCCGAGCGGCGGGCTGCTGGTGGCGGTCCCCCCCGTCGTCGACCAGGTCTACTCGTGGTGGGCCGCCTGACGCCCCCGCCGGACGAGCGCCGCCGCCCCGCCGAACAGCGCCCACGCGAGGGCGACGAACCCGATCGTCAGCGGCAGACCGGACAGCGCGGTGCGCCCGGCCACGCGGACCAGGTCGGGTTCGGTGCGGTCGTACTCGACCCGCACGGTCGTGCCGGGCTCCAGGCCGCGCGGGTGGTAGACGCCGCGCTCGGGGACGAGCAGCTGGCCGTCGGGCACCGGGAACCGGACGAGGGTGCGGGCGAAGGTCGACCCCTCCAGCACCTCCGCGGTGGCCGTGGCCCGGTTGCGGCTGATGGCGACGTCGTCGACCACGGCGCCGACGAACCCGACGACGGAGAGGAACGTGGCCAGCACGGCGAACCCGACGAGGACGCCCGGCAGCCGCCGCCACACGGTGCGGCCCACCGCCCGGGCGGTGCGCCCGAACTCGACGAACACCTCGCCCGCCACGCCTCCGGCCATAGGGCGAGTCTAGGAGTGTGGTCACGGCCTCCCCGGCGGGGACGGGCGCCCACCGGCCGCGATGCCTACGCTCGACGGCGTGACGACCGCTGCGCTGCCCACCGGTCTGGAGGTCCGGACCCGTGAGGTGGACCCGCCCGCCGGCGGTCTGCTGTCGTTGCTGCCCGAGGCCCGGGGGGTCCTGTCCTGGGTGCGCGAGGGCGAGGGACTGGTCGGCTGGGGCGAGGTCGCGCGCTTCACCGGCAGCGGCGCGGGGCGCTTCGCCGAGGCCGACGCGTGGTGGCGCGGGCTGCTCGGCGAGATCGACGTGGCCGACGAGGTGGGCCTGCCCGGGACCGGTGCCGTCGCCTTCGCCTCGCTGACCTTCGCCGACCGCTCACCCGGTTCCACGCTCGTGGTGCCGCGGGTCGTCGTGGGCATGCGCGGTGGGCGCGCGTGGGTGACCGAGTTCGGCGACCCGCAGGCGATCACCGCGGCCGAGCCGGTGCGGCCCAGCGGGCGGCTGCGCTACGCCGACGGCGACCTGCCCGTCGCGGGCTACCGCGCCGCCGTCGCCGAGGCCGTCCGGCGGATGCGCGCGGGCGAGCTGGGCAAGGCCGCCCTCGCGCACGACCTGCTCGCCGTCGACGAGGAGCCGCACGACCCCCGGCACCTGCTGCGCGGGCTCGCCGAGCGCTACCCGACCTGCTGGGCGTTCGCCGTCGACGGGCTGGTGGGAGCCACCCCGGAGCTCCTGCTGCGCAAGCGCGGCCCGGTCGTCGAGTCCCGGGTGCTGGCCGGCACCGTGTGGGCGGGCGAGGGCTCGCTGACCTCGGAGAAGAACCGGGTGGAGCACGCGTACGCCGTCGACTCGCTCGCCGAGCGGCTGCGCCCCTTCTGCCGCTCGCTGGAGGTGCCGCCGGAACCCGCGGTGCTCACCCTCCACAACGTCTCGCACCTGGCCAGCGACGTCCGCGGGCGGGTCCGCGGCGACGCCTCCCTCTTGCGCATCGCCGGCGCCGTCCACCCGACCGCGGCCGTCGGCGGCACCCCGCGCGAGGAGGCCGTCGCGCTCATCGCCGCACTGGAGGGCATGGACCGCGGCCGTTACGCCGGCCCCGTCGGCTGGGTCGGCGCGGACGACGGCGGCGAGCTCGGCGTCGCGCTGCGCTGCGCCCAGCTCGACGGCCCCGTGGCCCGCCTCTACGCGGGCTGCGGCATCGTCGCCGACTCCGATCCCGACACCGAGGTCCGCGAGGCCGCCGCCAAGCTCCTCGCGGTGCGGGAGGCGTTGGAGGGCTGACCGGGGCCTACGGCTCCGTCGCGTGCTCCGGTACGAGCTGCGCGCGTGCGTCCGCACCCCTCCTCCCAGTGCAGATCACCACGTCGGACCCTTCCCGGCCGCCAGCGGCCGCGACGGGTCCCGAACGCCGATCACGTGCAGCGGGAGCCGGCCCACCGGCGCAAGATCACCGCTCCCGACACCGCCCCCTAGGAGTAGTCCGTCGCCTCTGAAGTTCGGGATAGAGGTGTCGGAGTGTGGTGCGGGCGTCGCTGGCGGTGCAATGCCAGTCGTAGAGGCGGGCGTAGACCGCGAGGACGTCTTCCATCCGCGCGACGAACTCGCCGTTTGCCTTCAGTGGGACGGTCCAGCACTTCTTCAGATGAGGACGAAGCGCCGTCTTTGTCACACCCTTCCGACGGTCGAGTGGTCCACGTCCGGGATGTCCTCGACCAACGCGAGGTGTCTCTCCAGCAACCGCAGCGACCCCTGGTCAGCCACTCACGCTCACCGGCGCTCAGCACCACCGACGGCAACGTCGACGCACCACCGACGGCAACGTCGACTTCGACACGACACGTCCTCACGGCAGAGGGAGGAAGGCTGCCGCAACCGATCTACCGCATCCCAGCCGAATGTCAGCGGCGACACGCCACTAGCCCCAGACGGGGCACGCCTCACCAGCCGCTTCAGACAGGGCGGTGACCTCGCCGGACGCGGTGGTGTCGTAGCCGCCGAGATCGGTGACCGCCGAGCGCAGCGCCGGTGTCCGCAGCGCCCCCACGAGCGGGGCGGCCGCATCCAGCGCTGCGCCGCCGAGCACGATCTCGTACTCCTCCCAGGCGAGCGGGATGAAGTCCAGGTCCAGGTCGGCGGCAGCGGAGCGGACCCCGAGCCCGACGTCGACGGAGCCGGTGGCGACGGCCAGCGCGACGTCGAGGTGGGAGCCGACCTCCGGGCCGCGCAGCTCGTCCGGGTCGTGGTCGGCCGCGAGCAGCAGGCGGTCGAGCAGCACCCGGGTGCCGGTGCCGGGGCGCCGGGTGACCACGCGACGGGCCACGAGATCGGCGACTCCCCCGATCCCGGCCGGGTTGCCCGGCGGCACGATCAGCCCCTGCTCGCGGCGCCACAGGTGGATCAGGTGCGGGTCCAGGCCCCGGAGCAGGCCGCGGGCGAAGGGCGCGTTGTAGCTGCCCGTGTGGTGCAGCAGGTGGATCGCCGCGCCGTCGGCGCGCCCCTGCCGCACCGCCCGCAGCCCGGCGAAGCTGCCGTCCCCGGCGACCCGGACCAGCCGGTCGCCAAGCTGGCGGGCGACGACGTCGAGGGCGGGATCGTCACTCCCGGCGAGGGTGAACACCCGCTCGCCGTGCAGGAACCGGCGGGCGGCCAGCTCACCGTCGGCGGCCACCCGGGCCCGGCGGCGGGCGGCCAGCACGATCACCCCGGCCTCGGCCAGGCAGCGCTGGGCGTGGCTGGCCGTCGAGGCCGTGGTTCCCCAGGTCCCGGCGAGATCCCGCACCGCCGGCAGCTCGGCCCCGGGCGGCAGCTCGCCGACACTGACACGCCGCGCGATGTCGGCGCAGATCTCGCGGTACCGGGTCACGCTCCAGCACCCTATGTTCGGATCTGACACAGGGCAGAAGGAGTCAACCGGCAGAAGGAGTCGACGATGCGCCGTGCCGTCGTCCTCGTCGTCGCTCTCGTGGGGGCCGTGCTGCTCGCCGGGTGCGGTTCGGCCCCGCCGGCCGGGCCGTCGGCGGAGAGATCGCTGATCCTCGCCACCACCACCAGCACCCAGGACTCCGGCCTGCTCGACGAGCTGCTGCCCGAGTTCACCCGGGCCACCGGCTGGCAGGTCAAGACCCTGGCCGTGGGCAGCGGGCAGGCCCTGGAGCTGGGCCGCCGTGGCGAGGCCGACGTGCTGCTGGTCCACTCCCCGGCCGCGGAGGAGGAGTTCGTCGCCGAGGGGGCGGCGGGCCCGCGCCGGCTGGTGATGCACAACGACTTCGTGCTCGTCGGCCCGTCCGCCGACCCCGCCGGCATCCGCGGCACCGACAGCGCCGAGGCGATGCGCCGGATCGCCGGCACCCGGGCCGTGTTCGTCTCCCGGGGCGACGACTCCGGGACCCACGCCCGGGAGAAGGCCCTCTGGGCCGACGCCGGCATCACGCCCGGCGGCTCCTGGTACCAGGCCACCGGTCAGGGCATGGGCGCCACGCTGCGCGTCGCCGGGGAGAAGGCTGCCTACACCCTGTCCGACCGGGCCACCTACCTCGCCCAGCGCGACACGCTGTCGCTGGAGGTGCTCGGCGAGGGCGACCCCGGGCTGCTCAACGTCTACCACGTCATCGAGATGACCCGGCGGGCCGGCGACCGGGTACGGCCCGACGGCGCGACGGCCTTCGCCGACTGGATCGTCTCGCCGGCCGCGCAGGAGGCGATCGGCCGGTTCGGCCGGGCCGAGTTCGGCCAACCGTTGTTCACCCCGGACGCCGGCAAGGCCGAGGCGACGCCGGGCGGCTGAGGCATGGACGTCCTGCTCGACGGACTCGGCGAGGCGGTGCGGCTGCTGGTCACCGGCGACGCGGACACCTGGGCGATCACCGCGCTGACCCTGCGCGTGTCGCTGACCGCCACCGCCCTGGCCCTGCTGGTCGGGCTGCCGATCGGGGTGACCGTCGCCCTCGGCCGGTTCCCGGGCCGTCGCGTCCTGCTGGCCGGCGCGAACACCGGGATGGGCCTGCCGCCGGTGGTCGTGGGCCTGTTCGTCACGGTCCTGCTCTGGCGCAGCGGTCCCCTGGGCGGGCTGGGGCTGCTCTACACACCCACGGCGATGGTCGTCGCCCAGGCGGGGATCGCGACGCCCGTCGTCGTCGCCCTGGTGGCGGTCGCGGTGCAGCAGGTCGACCCCGACTTCCGGGTCCAGATGCTGGGCCTCGGCGCGAGCCGGCCGCAGGCGCTGCTGGCCCTGCTGTCCGAGGCGCGGCTGCCACTGCTCGCCGCGACCATGGCGGCGTTCGGCGCCGTGGTCAGCGAGGTCGGGGCCGCGCTGATGGTCGGGGGCAACCTCGCGGGCGAGACCCGCGTGCTCACCACGGCCGCCGTGCTGGCCACCAGCCGCGGCCAGTTCGCCCTCGCCATCGCCTTCGGACTGATCCTGCTCGCGATCGCCTTCGTGGTGAACCTCGTGCTGACCCTCGTCCAGCAGCGCCGGGCCCGAACGCGGTGACCAGCGGGATCAGCTGCCGCGACCTGCGCGTGCACGCGGCCGGACGGGAACTCGTGCACGTCACCGCCCTGCACGTGCCCGCCGGCCGCACCCTCGCCGTGCTCGGGCCCAACGGTGCCGGCAAGTCCACGCTGCTGCGCGCGCTCGGCCTGCTGGGCGACCACCGCACGACCGGCGAGATCCTGCTCGACGGCCGACCGGCCACCCCCGCGTCGATGCGCCGCGCCGTCGCGGCCGTGCTGCAACGCCCGATCCTGCGCCGCGGGACGGTAGCCACCAACGTCGCGAGCGGACTGCGCTTCCGCGGCGTCGACCGGCGTGGAGCCCGCACCCGCACCGGGCCCTGGCTCGAGGCCCTGGGCATCGATCAGCTCGCGACCCGCGACGTCCGCACCCTGTCCGGCGGGGAGGCCCAGCGGGTCAGCATCGCCCGCGCGCTCGCCGTCGGCCCGCGCGTCCTGCTGCTCGACGAGCCCTTCACCGGCCTCGACGCCGCCACCAGGGCCGACCTGCTCGCCGACCTGCGGGCCGCCCTCGACCACCACGGCGCCGCGACGGTCCTCGTCACCCACGACCGCGACGAGGCCCGCGCCCTGGCCGAGGAGACCGCCCTGCTCGTCGCCGGGCACGTGCGCCGGCACGGTCCCACCGACCGAGTCCTCGACGAACCGCAGGACGAGGACACCGCCCGCCTGCTCGGCTTCACCAACCTGCTCCCACCGTCCCTCACCGGCCGGCCGCAGACCCTCGCCGCCAGGCCCGAACACTGCCGGGTGGGGGGTGCCCCCGACGCCGACGACGTCGTCCGCGTCGCCGGCATCCTGCGCCGCGCCGTCCGCCTCGGCCCCACCACCCGGCTCGACGTCGACACCGCCGCGGGCTCCCTCGTGTGCCTCGCGCCCGACGACCCGCCGGACGTCCCGCCGATCGGTGGCCCCGTCGTCGTCGCGGTCGGGCGGGCGAAGCCCCTCCTGGACCGCGGGAACGGGACGGCCGTCCGGTGCGACCCCGCCGTCCGGCCGTGACGACCTGAGGACGGGCTCGCCGCCGACCCGCCGCGCGAGGCCGACCGGTGGTCCTCCGGTGTGGACCGTGCCGGCTGATTCCGACCGTCCGGCTCCACGAGGGCTGATCTCGCCGTTGGCGGGGCAGGCCATCGGCCCGGACGGGACGGCCCGGCAAGGATCCTCAGATCTCGGTGGCGAGGGCGTCGAACTCGGCCTTGACGATGCCGTAGCAGGGGCAGGCGATCTCCGCGAGGCGTGGCCGGTCGCGGAGGTGCACGTTCCCCCGGCTGTACTCGATCAGACCGTCGGCCGCGAGCCTGCCGGCGACCTCGGAGACGGTGGAGCGACGGACCCCCAGCATCTGGCCGAGGAAGTCCTGGGTGAGCACGAACCGGTCGCTGCGCACCCGGTCGCCGGTGGTGAGCAGCCAGCGCGACGCGCGTTGTTCCGTGGTGTGGGCGCGGTTGCACGCGACGCTCTGCGCGAGCTGGACCATGGTCGTCTGGGTGAAGCGGTGCAGCAGGCGGTGCAGGCGACCGTCCTGGCGGAGGAAGTCGTGCAGGTCCGCGGCGGGGAGCCGGGCGGCCCGTCCGGCGATCTGGCAGAAGGCGGCGTGCGGGCTCACCGGCGAACCCAGGAACAGCGGCAGCCCGACGAGGCCCTCGTGCCCGATCGTGCCGACCTCGACGCCCACCTGATCCTCCGGGGTCGACGCGACCATCGAGAAGACCGCGGAGAAGGGGAAGTAGACGTGCTCGATCGGGCGGCGGGGCCGGTGGACCACGTCGCGCACCCGCACGTCGACCACCTCCAGTCGGGGACGCAGGACCTCCAGCTCGGTGGCGGGCAGCCTGGCCAACAGTGTGTTGCCGCCCAGTTCGTCGGACATGGCGCACCTCCCGGGGCGCGCCGGGTACCCGCCTCCGGCCGCTGTATGTCGGCCGCCGCACGTTCCGCGTACCGTTGCCGCTGTGTCGGCCACCGGACGGAGGACCTCGCGACGGTTCGACGCCGTGACGGCAGCCGCGTCACTCGGCGGCCTGGGTGCACTGACGGTGCTGCTGAGGGGACTCCCCGGCGACTTCCCGGCTCCGGTGGTCGTGGTGCAGCACGGCCGCCGCTCCCCCGACGAAGACCGGCTGGCCACGCTGCTGCGCCGGGAGTCGGCCCTGCCGGTCCGCACCGCCGTGCCGGGTCCGCCGGCTCCGCCCGAGGCCGGGATCACGGTCGTACCCGGCGGCTACCACGGTGTGTTCGACGAGGCCGGCCGGCTGGGCCTGGTCGAGGACCCGACGCCCCGCGGCGGGGACGCCCTGATGACGAGCGCCGCCCGGGCCTTCCGCGGCGGGCTCATCGGGATCGTGCTCACCGGCATGCTCGACGACGGTGCCGCCGGGGTGCGGATGGTCAAGCGGTACGGCGGCCGGGTCCTCGTCCAGGATCCCGCGACCGCCCGAGCCCCCGGCATGCCCTCCCAGGCGATCGGCACCGGATGTGTCGACTTCGTGCTGCCGGTCGAGCGGATCGCTCCCGCCCTCGTCGCCCTGACCATGGCGCCGGGCGGGGCCGAACTGCTCTCCGTGCCCACCGCGCCCTGGGCCCGGCTCCCCGCCTGAGCAGACGGACGGCCGGCCGACAGGGCTGGCCGGGCAGGACGCTGCTACCCGCCACGGGCGCACCGGAGACGAGGTTCGGACGCCGGTATCCGGGTACCTCGGTGCGCATGCTGTCTCGACGCGACAAGTCCCGCTCGTCCCGGTCCGGCGGAGGCCGGGGCGGGTCCGTCGGCGCCGGGGTCGCCGCAGGGGTGGCGGCCGCGGTGGGCCTGACGATCGGCCGCAAGGCGGCGACGACCGTCAGGATCGGCAAGGGACACCCCCTCACGCACCGCGTCCTCGACGTGGCCGCCGGCGCGATGCAGCCGAAGTACCCGCTGGCCGCCATGAGCACCTACCTCAACGGCTTCCACATGTACGCCGACGACATGGGACGGCAGGTCGAGGCGTCGCACTTCTGCATCCACCTGCAGCACGACCTGCACCAGTGCGTGATCTTCGACCGCAACGAACCCGACGCACGGCTGATCGGCATCGAGTACATCATCAGCGAGGAGCGTTTCCGCGGCCTCCCCGACGACGAGAAGCGGCTCTGGCACAGCCACCACTACGAGGTGAAGTCCGGCGTCCTGGTCGCCCCGGGTATCCCCGATCTGGCGGAGCACGCCTATTTCGAGGATCTCGTGACGACGTACGGCAAGACCTTCCACACCTGGCAGTACGACCGGGACGACTTCCCGTACGGGATCCCGCAGCTGATGATGGCCTTCACCGGGGACGGGCAGGCCGACGAGGCGCAGATCCACGACCGGGACCGCAGGCTCGGCGTCTCGGCGTCGCACAAGCGGCAGCACCGGGCCGACATCCCGGAGCCGACGGTGCTGCCGGGCGCGAACCCCTGGGAGAGCGGCCGGACCGTGCAGACCCGCCTGGCGGAGGTGGACTTCCGGCGCTGAGAGGGTCTGCCGTGGGAGGGCGGACGGGAGAGCTCTGAACGACCGTGCACCACGTGCCGACGACGAGCTCCCGGGCCTGGGTCGGGTCCGGTGCCTGAGGTCGGCGTGCACCCGGTGGAAGCGCCTACTTCCGCACTCGGAAGCGGAGCATTGTCACAGGTCCTGACTGCGTGTTGCTGAGCGGTTCCAGGTTGATCCGGCCGAGGCCCGAGGTCGAGAAGCGCACGCCGTCGCCGAGCAGCACCGGCAGGACATACACCAGGACCTCGTCGACGAACCCTCGCTGCAGGCACTGACCGGCCAGGTCGGCACCGAGGATCTCCAGGTTCTTCCCGCCCGCGGCGCCGCGCGCCGTGGCGACGGCCTCCGCGAGGTCGCAGGTGAGGAAGGTGACCCCGTGCTCCGGCTCGTCCGGCGGCCGGTGCGTCAGGACGAACAGCGGCCCCCCGTCGTAGTCGGTGTCCCCGCCGGACATCCGCTTGCCGACCTCATAGGTGACCCGGCCGGCGAGCATGGCACCGGTGGCCTGCACGACCTCGGGAAACGAGTACTCGACCCCGTGCTCGATGACCCAGTCCATCGCGTTGTCGGGGCCGGCGATGAAGCCGTCCAGCGACATCGCCCTGTTCACCACGACCTTGCCCGGGGCGGCGTCCGTATCGCTCATGCCGGTACGACTTGTCGCAAGTCACGAACTCATCGGCGGCGGAGCGTGATCAGGCAGGTTCCGGTCGGTGCCCCATGCCGGTTCGGAGTTGGTTCGTCGGACGTTGGGGGCTGCTGCCGGGTACGCGTTCGATCTCGCAACGGGCTTCGAGGTCGACCTTCGTGTAGGTGCAGTAGTTGCGGACGCGGCCGCGGGGGAACAGGGCGTGGGTCGCGTAGCGGTCTTGGGCGGCGTCGACGATGGTCCGCAGGGCGAGAGTGCCGTCGGGATCGGCGTAGCCGTCGAGCATGTCGAGGATATGGCTGCGTTCCGCAGTGAGGGCCGCGGTTCACAGCGCGGGGGTCTTCTCGACGTGGGCCTTGAGCTGCCGGAGGCCCTTCTTGAGCTGCCGGAGGTCCTTGACGTGGAGTCGACGGACGCGGCGCGCGAGGACCAGCTCCGCGAGCTGTCGGGCTCCGAGCGGGAGGGGGACGGTGGCGCGGAAGTCCAGGTGCACGCGGGTACGGGAGCCGTCGAGGTCGTCGAGCCGGAAGTCGATCTCAGGGGTGATGTCACGTCCCCGGGGGCCGCGCGGTTTTGCGCAGGCGGTACTCCACGCGCTCGGCCGTGACGAGGCCAAGCCGCTGGCGGCCCTGCTCTCGTCCCGAGCTGCCGCGGAATACGATCGCTGACCCGAGCGAGCGGCCGTCACCCTCCACCCTAATAGTGAGACGATTGAAGCATGGCAGCAGCTGACGCGGCATCGTCACGACCCGGTCCTGGCGGCCTGCCGCGAGTCGGAGGGAACGGTCTCGTGGAGCCGGCTCAAGGCCGAGCTCGGGATCTCGGACTGACCGTCTTTCCGTGATCTACACGAGCGAGGTCCGCCCCGAGGCTCAAGCCGCGATCGAGGCCCTCCCAGCACAGGCCCTGCACGCCCTCGTCGAGGTCTTCGCCCTGCTCGAGGGGGCGCGACGGTGATCTGCACACCGCGAGCCCGACGATACGGACGATCGCAGCGACACGACCTCTGCCGCCGGGACGATCACGCCCTCACCTGCGCTCCGAATCCGGAAGAGCCGGTTTCCACTGCTCGGGTCGGGTTCCTGGGCTGTCGGGACGGTGGGCGTGCGCAGAAAAGAGCCCAGCTCAGGGAAGAATCGTGAGGGCCCCGACATGCCGGGCCGAACGACCCGAAATGCCGGTGGTCCAGGGTGGCAACCTCAGCAACGCGGAGCCGGTCGGCGAGCGCGATCACCGCCGCATCGCTGGTACCTAGTGGGAGATCCGCGTAGGTGTCGACGAGATCTGCCATGCGCGCGTAGTCCTCGCCGGTCAGCTCGACGGTTCGGAAGTCTCCGGCGGCAAGAGAGCGCAGGAAGGCTGACTCGGCCCGCGCGCTTCCCCTTCGGTGCAGCAGATATCCGACCTCGGCGACCACGGGAGCTGGCAGCACCATCGGCCGGCCCGCCAGATGCATGGCGGTGAACAACTCCACGCAGGCATGATGGTCAGGATCCCGGGACAGTCCAGCGGCGGCCAGGGGGCCGGTGTCGCAGACCAGCACCTACTTGCCGAACCCCTCAGCGAGGATGTCCTCGCTGTTGGCGCCGACACGGGTGCCGTCGCCGGGCTCGATCCCGAACCACGCGGGCGGCCATGCCCGCACCGCACCAACCCGACTGCGCAGCTGCTCGAGCGCCGCAGGAACTTCCTCGTCGGGCAGCTGCTGCACCAGGCGAGCCAGCTCCTCGCGTTCCTGCTCCGCGCTCATACCCCGCGAGTCTAGCCAGCTCGAAGGTCCGCCTTTCCCTGTGCACGACATGGCGACGGGAACGCAGGCCGAGGTCGAGGCCCACTTACCGCGTGGTGGCGAACCTCACCGCTCCGGCGCGCCTCCGTTGACGCCGGCTCGAGCTGTCGTACAACCCGGAGCCGAGGTCCCCGGCGGGAAGAGGAGAGATGGCACGGCAGCTCCAGACGACTCTCATCGATGACATCGACGGCGGCCCGGCCGACGAGACGGTCTGCTTCAGCCTCGACGGCCGCCACTACGAGATCGACCTGGCCGGCGCGAAGTCCAAGGCCCTGCGGGCCACGCTGGCTCCCTATGTGACTGCCGGGCGGCCACAGAAGACCGCACGAAAGTCGCCGCGTCGCGCCGCACGCAGCGCCAACCAGGAGCGCAACCGCGCGATTCGGGAGTGGGCCCGCGGCCAGGGCCTGCAGATCGCTGCGCGCGGGCGCATCCCAGACGAGGTGGCCATCCGCTACGAG
Source organism: Pseudonocardia oceanicola (assembly GCF_047200735.1). Classification (NCBI taxonomy): domain Bacteria; kingdom Bacillati; phylum Actinomycetota; class Actinomycetes; order Pseudonocardiales; family Pseudonocardiaceae; genus Pseudonocardia; species Pseudonocardia oceanicola. The sequence goes on along the minus strand of NZ_JBJZON010000026.1, from coordinate 58,421 downwards.
CACCTGGCCTGAGCGGCTGACACTGCAGAGAAGCCCCCTGCCCGATGCTCTTGAGGTCGCCGACAAGCTTCCCCTTCCGTCCGTGTGCCCCGGGGACCGCTCCACAGCAGCACCCGGACGGGAGAACCTGGACAAACGCCGCATGAGCCGGCGCCGCGGGTAACCCGCGGGTAACCCCGGTCTACCAAGCACCAGCAGTCGGGATGAACCGTCCTGGGTGGTGGAGAGGCTCCTGATCTAGAGACTGGAGCTGTGGGAGCACCTCGGAAGTTCGATGAGGAGACCCGTGCCCGCGCGGTCCGCCTCTACCTGGACCGTCTGCGTGATCACGGCGAGTCGAAGCTGGCCGCCCGCCGGCACGTCGGCGAGCTGCTCGACGTCAACCCGGCGACGATCCGGAACTGGTTCGAAGCCGAGGAGCGTGATTCCGGTTCCGGGGCCGGCTCGGCCGCAAATGACGAAGACGCGGCGGCCGAAGCTACGGCGGCTGCGTGCCGAGAATGCCGAGTTGCGGCGGGCGAATGAGATCCTCAAGACTGCGTCCTCGGCGTTTTCGCGCAGGCGGAGCTGGACCGTCGACTCAAGTAAGACTTCTGTTCGTTCACGAACATCGAAGCCGTTTCGGGGTCGATCCGATCTGTGCCGTGTTGTCCGAACACGGCGTACAGGTCGCCCCGCAAACGTATTACCGCTGGCGGGCCGGCCCGCCCGGTGACCGATCGTCAGCTGGATGAAGCAGATCTGGTGAACCGGGTCGTCGACATTTATCGGTGCGACAGGTGCGTGTACGGGGTGCGGGAGATGTGGCGTGCGGCGCGGCGGGAAGGGCTGCGGATCGGCCGTGACCAAATGGGCCGGCTGATGCGTGTCGCAGGGATCCAGGGCGTGCGCCGCGGGGTGCACCACACGGCCACGACGATCCGCGACCAGCGCGCCGCCAGGCATCCTGGCCTGGTCAAGCGGGCCTGGGCGGACCAGGAGCGGGGCGCGGGTCGCGAACGCCGCGACCAGCGCGACCTTCTGCCGGTCGCCCGACGAGTACGTCCGTGAGGGCTTGTCGAGGTCCAGAGCGAACCGCTCGACGAGCTCGGCCCGGTACGGGAGATCCACCTCAAGCCCACACGGCGCCCAGTAGGGTCGAGTCTCGCGGCCGGTCAGCCGCGGCCACCGGGCGACTCAGCGGGCACATAGGCGAGGTTCCAGTGCGCCTGCGCGACATCCCGGCTCGGGACCCCGCGCACCGTCGCCGATCCGGCCTGGGCCTGGCCATGCCGAGGCGCAGCTGGATCGTGGTGGACTTGCCCGCCCCGTTCGGGCCGTGGAACCCGAAGACCTGACCGGACTCGACGGTCAGGTTCAACCGTGTCGAGTGCCGGTGGCCTGCGCCGGTAGCGTTTGGTCAGGCCCTGGGTGTGGTCGGCCGGTGTCACGGGTGACCTCCTGGAACGCACGATGACGACGACGCCGGCCAGGCTTCTCGGCACACCGCGCCGGATCGCTAGCCCCGAGTCCGGCGGTGGTAGCTCGACACCGCCAGGACGTAGGCCAGGACGAGCAGCCCAACCAGCCAGGCCAGGGCGACCCAGATCTCGTCGCCGACCGGCTCCTCGGCGAAGAATGCGCGGATCGTGTTCACCACGGAGGTGACGGGCTGGTGTTCGGCGAACCAGGCGACGGGGCCGGGCATGGTGGCGGTGGGGACGAACGCGGAGCTGATGAAGGGCAGGAAGATCAGCGGGTAGCTGAAGGCGCTGGCCCCGTCGACCGTCTTCGCCGACAGCCCGGCGATCACCGCGAGCCAGGTCAGGGCCAGGGTGAACAGCGCCAGGATCCCGACGACCGCGAGCCACGCCCCGACCGACGCCCCCGTCCGGAACCCCATGGCCAGGGCGACCAGCACCACGATCGCGACCGACACGAGATTGGCGACGAGTGAGGTGAGCACGTGCGCCCAGAGCACGCTCGACCGCGCGATCGGCATCGACTGGAACCGCTCCGTGATCCCGCTCTGCAGGTCGAGGAAGAGTCGGTAGGCGGTGTAGGCGATGCCGGAGGCGATCGTGATCAGCAGGATCCCGGGCAGCAGGTAGTCCACGTAGGCCCCGCCTCCGCCGGTGTCGATCGCGCCGCCGAGGACGTAGACGAACAGCAGCATCAGGGCGATCGGGGTGACCGCGGTGGTGACGATCGTGTCCGGGCTGCGCAGGATGTGCCGCAGCGAGCGCCCGGTCAACGTGCCGGTGTCGGTGACGAGGAGGCTGGTCATCGGGCGTCTCCCGCGGTCATGGCGAGGAACACGTCCTCGAGGGTGGGCTGTTTCTCGACGTAGGTGACCTCGGCCGGGGGCAGAAGTGCCGTGAGGTCGGCGAGGGTCCCGTTCTGGGCGATCACGCCCCGGTGCAGGATCGCGATCCGGTCGGCGAGGCGTTCGGCCTCGTCGAGGTACTGGGTGGTGAGCAGGACCGTGGTGCCGCCCTGCGCGAGCTGCTCGATCGTCTGCCACACCTCGATCCGTGCCTGCGGGTCGAGACCCGTGGTGGGCTCGTCGAGGAAGATCACCGGCGGGTCGCCGATGAGGCTCATCGCGATGTCGAGCCGCCGACGCATCCCACCGGAGTAGGTCCCAGCCCGGCGACCGCCCGCGTCGGTGAGGGAGAACCGGGCCAGCAGCTCGTCCGCGATCGCGCCGGGGCGCTTCAGATGCCGCAGCTTCGCGATGAGCACCAGGTTCTCCCGCCCGGTGAGCACCTCGTCCACCGCCGCGAACTGCCCGGTCAGGCTGATCGCCTCGCGCACGGCCGCCGGATCCCGGGTCACGTCGTGGCCCTGGACGGTGGCGGTGCCGGTGTCGGGGCGCAGCAGCGTCGAGAGGATCTTGACCAGGGTGGTCTTGCCCGCGCCGTTGGACCCGAGCAGGGCATGGATGGTGCCGGGGGCGACGTCCAGGTCGACCCCGCGCAGCACCTCGACCTCGCCGAAGGACTTCTCCAGCCCCCTGATCTCGATCGCGTTCATGCCTGCTCCCGCTCCGCCGCGGCGATCGACTCGACGAACCGCGCGCGCTCCGTGTCGATCCAGTGCTCGGACTCGTAGGCGCGGGCGAACTCTTCGGCGAACTCCACCGGGTCCGCTCCGACGATGGCCCGGACCGGTGTGCCGTCGGTGGCGGCGCGCTCCCACAGGTCGGCCAGGTCGGTGTGCATCCGGATGATCGTGTCCCCGTCCACGATGCCGCCTGCGTAGTTCAGGTAGCGGTGCATCGCCTTCGCGGCCTCGCCGTAGGGGGCGGGCAGGGCGTCGATCCGGGCCTTGTCCTGGCGGTACTGCTTCTTCTGCGCCAGCGGCCCGGTGAGGGCCTCGATCCACTTGGCGGCCATGTCAGGTCGTCCTCTCGGTGTGTTCGGTCCGGAGCCGGGTGATGAGGTCTGAGAGGTGGCTCCAGGTCCTCCAGAACTCCGCGAGCTGGGTATGTCCGTCCGCGTTGAGGGTGTAGACCTTGCGCGGCGGTCCCTTCTCCGACGGGACCTTCTCGACGTCGACGAACCCGCGCTGCTCGATCCGTATCAGCAGCGCGTACACGGTCCCCTCGACGACATCGGTGAATCCCTGTTCGCGCAGCTGCGCGGTGATCTCGTACCCGTAGGCGGGGCGCACGGACAGGACGGTGAGGACGACGCCCTCGAGCGTCCCCTTCAGCATCTCCGTCAGCTGGTTGGCCATCGCCCACCTCCTCTACTCGGTGACGCTGATTACCGGTATGAAGCTACACCGAGTACCGCTACTCGGCAACACCGAATACCGGAGCCGCGCCGGATCCGTCACGATCCGTGCGGTGTGTGGCCGCTGAGGATGATCTGTCCGCCGGAGGAGACGGTCTTGTCCAACGCGGCCGACGCCCAGGTGGCGGCGCCCGAGCAGGCCGCGGACTCCGTGATCTGGGAGCAGGTCATCTCCCGCACGAACGAGGACTTGGGGCTGACCGTGACCTTTCAGATCTTCCTTGCCATTGCCTGCCTGCTCGCGGCGATCGGGCGGTGACCGACGCGCCCGCCACGGTCGTCCGGGCGATGGTGCTCGGCCCGGAGTTCGGGCCGGACGTCGCCGACATCGGCCTGTTGGAGCGCGTGGTGGCCAACCTCCGCGAATGTGAGGCATCCGCGGTCGTCGTCGCTGACCTCGACCGACTCGGCCGAACCCGACGAGTCCCTACCGGACTACCAGCCCGCGAACCGCTGTGAACGAGGAGGACGGGATGGTGTCCCGATGGGCTACAGGGATGTCCCGATCCCGGTCATCCGCTTGTCGCAGCCAGTACGCGGGCGCGATACCGCTGTGGGGTCACGCCGACGCATTGACGGAATGCTTCGGCCGCGCGGCTGCGGCTGGACCAGCCAGCCGCCCTTCCCGCTGCGGAAATGCTCAGCTCACCCTCGCGGAGAAGCCTCGCCATGTGCTCGACCCGGAGCATCGTCAGGTACGCCAGCGGCGTCTTGCCGTATGCCTCAACGAACACCCTCATCAGTTGCTTGGGAGACAGATGCACTCGTTCCGCCAACACCCCGAGTGTCCACGGCTCGGCAGGGGAACCGTGCAGCAGATCGCGGGCCACGGCCGCCTCGACGCGCAAAGGCCGAAACCTCCGGTGACGGGGCGGGGCGGGAACAGTCCAGGCTCGTTGGCTGGCCGAGGCAGGCGCCGACGTGATGTTTACGAAGGGGACCAGGACATCCAGAACGGCGAACAACAGGGCCTGCATCCGGTAGAAGTGCTCGGGGTCGGGTCCAGCGACGCTGAGCGCGACTAACTCGTCTAGCCACGGCATTAGCATCCCGACCCGATCCTCTCCGAGACGGAGTACCTGCGCGGGCTCGGCGTACACCTTGTCCATGAAGTCCTGCGCGTCAAGCCGGTCCGTGAGCAACGCCGCGTGCTGCCAGAACACCTGATCGACTAGGTAGTCACGGTCGAGGTAGATCGTGGTAGTCGTGATCCAGCCCTCAGGTTCGCTAGCACAAAGAGTGCTCACGCCCAGAGCAGCCACATCGCCGACCGCCACCGGACATTCACCGAACTCGCTGAGCAGGAACGCCGACCCGGACCTGACGAAGATCAGCGCCACACAGTCATACGCGACTGGTTCTACGGGTCGATGGATCGTCGTCGTTCGCGCGAAGATCGGAACGAACGACCGGTCGGCGTCCGTCGATTGCTGTTCGGCACGCGCAACGGACACCGACATCGCACACCCGTCTCACACGTCCACGGAGCTGGCTTGTGTCCTGACCGATTTGCGTACGAGTGCGGGCATCGGGTCGGTCACCAATGCTCGGCTCAGTACTCGGTCCTGCGGTCAATACCGAGGGTGGCTACGAGGTCTTCGTGGAGTTGGAACCAGACGCGGTGGCAGGAGTCGATGTCGGTTCTGTCGACCCATTCGCTTTTGCCAGCCTCGGCGCGTTTGAGCGCCGCGCTGAAGCGCGTATCGCTCCCGTCGAATCTCGCAAGCACGCTAGACAGACGGGCGATAAGTCGGGCGAGAGCGATGCTGAGGGCGCCGAGTTCGTCAAGGATTCGGACATCCCAGGCGAGATCGGTGTGGTCGTTGGGAGCGAGTCGGTCTTCGCTGGTGGGCTTGACCTGCCAGTCGGTGCACGCGCGCACGAGGCGCGCATTGAGCGGGAGGAATTCGCGGTAGACGGCTTCTACGACGTTGTCAGGGTCGGCGCTGGCGCGCTCGTCGGCGAGCTGGCGCTCGTTCTCGACTCTGCCTTCTTCGGTCAGGGACCATCCTTCTAGACCTGCGAACGCGATGTATTGAACCCATCCGCGCTGTTCAGCGTGGCGCAGGACAGTGATGGCGTCGTCGTGGCTGACCCCGGCACGGTCGGCGATCGCGGCGGGGTCGGTGAAGCCGAGGAGGCGCACCGCGTGCAGCACCAGCAGCGACGGCGATGAGAGGTAGGTCATTGCGAATCGCCCTGCCTGGTGGTGAGTCGGGTGAAATGCTGTTGGCAGGCCTGAGGCGACCGGAATCCCATCGCCTCGGCAATCTGGGCCCATGTCAGTCCCGCCGTACGCGCCGTGAACAGGAGGGCGGTTTCCACGCTCTCGACCTCTGCTCGTGCTGCAGGTAGCAGCGCGAGCGCGCTGAGCAGATCGTCGGGGGCGAGGTCTGCGTGACGCCAGAGCGCGAACTGCGTCAACTCAACAGCTGTGGGCGGGATCGGCGCGGGTCGCCACGGGCGATCGGCCAGCCTCTCGGCACCGAGCGCGAGTAGCCGGTCCTGCGCTTCGTGCTCCCGGCGAGCCTGGGCGTGATCCGTCCCCTCTGAGCGGTGGAGGTCTTGCTTGCGTTCCATGCTCCAATACTCGACAATCAACGTAACGTTGTCAACAGAATGTTGATGGATGGAGAGATGATCACAACTCTGCGGGATGCGAACGCGGACACAGGCGGCGGGAAGGCGGCGACCCTTGCCGTGCTGTTGCAGGAGGGCCTGCCGGTGCCGGACGGCTTCGTGGTTCCCTTTGCTGCGCGCCGCACCGCGCGAGCGGACCCCGGGCTGTCGGTGTCGCAAGGACTGCGTGATGCGCTCGCCTGGCACCTCGCGCGGATGGGGGACCCGGCGGTGGCCGTCCGCTCGTCGGCAGCGAGCGAGGACGCGGCAGGAGGGTCCGCGGCCGGTCAGTACGAGAGCGTGCTGGCTGTGAGCGGAGCGCCAGCCGTCGCCGAGGCGGTCCGGGTCTGCTGGGTGTCCTCGTTGTCGGCGCGCGCCGCCGACTATTGGAACCATCTGAACGGCAACGCCGCGGACGGTGAGCCGGACATGGCCGTGCTCGTCCAGCGTCTCATCGACGCCGATGCGTCAGGGGTGATGTTCACCCCGGCGCAGCCGCACGATGACACCCGGATCGAGGCGTCCTGGGGTCTCGGGCTCAGTGTGGTCGGAGGAACTGTCACCCCGGACACGTATGAGGTCGCGTCAAACGGAGGCATCCGGCACACCATCGCCGCCAAGACAACCCGCCTGGACCGTGACGGGCTCGGTGTGGTCGCCCGCAACGTGCCGGAGGAGCAGCAGACGCTCCCGGCGCTTGACGATGCCACTGCCGCGACCCTCGCAGGACTCGGACACCGGATCGCCGCCGTGTTCGGCCGGCCGCAAGACATCGAATGGGCGATCGCAGACGGGAAGGTCTGGATTCTCCAAGCCCGCCCGATCACCGCGACCCTTCCTCCGCTGCCAGCGACGGCTCCAGCCGGGGACCCATCGCTGATCGGCACACCGGGAGCCCATGGCACCGTCACCGGGATAGCCCGCATCCTGCACGGTCCCGCCGACTTCCCTCGCGTCCAACCAGGAGACATCGCGGTCTGCCCATACACCGACCCGGCATGGACACCGCTGTTCCGCATCGCCGCCGCTGTCGTCACCGAGACAGGCGGCGCGCTCTCCCACGCCGCGATCGTCGCCCGCGAATACGGAATCCCCGCCGTCCTCGGCATCCCGCACGCCACCACGCGCATCCAGGACGGCACGCGGATCACCGTCAACGGCACGGAGGGAACCGTCACCGCAGCACAGGACTGAAACCGACCGCGCACCCAACAGGAAGGAGCGGGCGCTGGCGCGTCGCGCCGAGGGTCCCGGGAACTCATGGCAACAAGACATCTCTACATCGCACGACACGGCGACGCCGACGCGTTCGGCGAACTCACCGACACCGGCCGTAAGCAGGCCAGGCTTCTCGGCCAGCGCCTCGCACACCTGCCTATCGACGCGGTATGGCACTCGCCGCTGCCCCGCGCCGTGGGGAGCGCTCAGGAACTGGCAGCACAACTCCGACCTGGGACGCCGGCAGTCGAATCCGCGGAACTCATAGACCATGTTCCCTACGTGCCGACGCGCGAGGAAACACCTCACGCCTGGGTGCCGTTCTTCGACGGATACGACCCCGCCGAAGCCGCTGCCGGCAATCGGATCGCGCACAGCCTCACCGCCCGATTCGCTGCGCCACCCGAGCAGGGCGATGACATCCACGAAGTGCTCATCACGCACTCCTACCCGATCGCCTGGCTCGTCCGTGACGCCCTCGACGCACCGCCGGCACGATGGCTCTCGCTCAACAGCGCAAATGCAGCTCTGACCGTGATCGAGTGTCGGCCCGGTTTGCCTCCTGGCATCACCATGTTCAACGAAATGAGTCATCTCCCCACCGAACTCCGTTGGACAGGATTCCCGCCGTCAACCTGGCCCTAAACGACCTGCGGCCCCGACGGACCGAGTGCAGCACCGGAGGCTTCGCCATCGCTCGCGCGGCGGAGGGTCCTTAGCGCATGGGCGGCTTGGGCCGGTACGACGCCGTTGCCGAGGGCGGTGAGCTGTTCTGGCGGGGTGAGCCCGAGGTCGGTATCGGTGACCCATCCGTCCGGTAGGCCCATGAGCCATTCCACGAAGCGAGGCGCCGGGCGGTACTGCCCGTCGTCGTTCAGGAGGGTTGGTGAGGGGGCTTCTCGTCCGGTGAGGTGTTCCCATCGTCGGATTGCCAGTGCGTAGCGTCCCCAGCGTCGAAGAGCTGCCCGATCAGCGGCCACAGCAGCTCCTCCTCCCGATGCCGCCGCGAGCCGGCCGGCCCGTTCAGCGCCAGGTCGACGACCTGATGGGACAGGGCGATCGTGCCGCGCCGGGCGCGCACTCGGTCCAGGCTCTCCCCGCCGCGGGCCGCGTCGGAGGCCAGCGGCGTGCGGAACAGCGCCGCGGGCGAGGATGAAGATGCGAAAGCGGGTGTGAGGTGCTCCGATGTCGGAAGCGGGTAGGCCGAGCCAGCGCGCGTCATACCCGAGGTCGGCCAGATCGCCGAGTACGGCGCCAAGAGCCCGTAAAGGTCGAGCTGACTCGTCTCCCAAATGCCACGGGTCGGATTCCACACCGCGAACGGCAGCGCCCTCGATTGCGGTTGCGAGGTCGGGGGTTGCGGGGGCGGGGTTGCGTCCATCGGTCTCGTCTCCTTCCGGGGTCGGGCGGGTCGCGGCAGCCGAAAGTAGCCCGCGCACGTTCTCGGCGACGACCCACTCCGGTTGCAGCACCTCGATCGCCTCCGCCATACGCGCCCACAGGCCCGAGCGAGTGCCGGGGCCGAGGCCGGCGCGCTTGCCGACCGTGGACACGTCCTGGCAGGGGAACCCGCCGCAGATCACATCGACGGGCTCGACCTTGTGCCAGTCGATCGTGGTGATGTCGCCCAGGTTCGGCACGCCCGGCCAGTGATGGGCGAACACGCGTGCCGGTGCCGGGCTGAACTCGGAGAACCACACGGTCTCGCCGTCGAACACGTCCTCCACAGCGAGGTCGAGCCCGCCGTAGCCGGAGAACAGCGACCCGATCCGTAGACGGCGACCGCTGTGCTCGTCGTTCGGCTGGCGCATGAGGACTCCGGCAGATCGGTGATCCCCGGTCGAATCTCATTCGTGAACTCGATGCCGGGCTGGTCACCTGGCAGGTACTCGCCGCGCCTCCCGCGTCCGCGTCGACCGAGCTCCGATGACGGCGCACCGGCGCCTCCGTCCCGGCCTCGTCTTCGAGATGCCACGCGTCTTGCAGATCGAGGGCGCCGCGAGATTCGTTGTGTCGCATCCGATGCGACAGACCGCCTCCGCTCACCTGCCCGGTGAGCGGAGGCGGTGGGTCGGGTGACGGTTTCGATGCGCGTGATGAGCGCGGGCGATGGGTACAAGTACCTGCTGCGCACGGTCGCGGCCAGCGACGGTGACCGGTCGCTTTCGACGCCGTTGACGCGCTACTACGCGGAGGAGGGAAGCCCGCCCGGTCGCTGGCTCGGCTCCGGCGTCGCCGCGCTCGGCAGCGGGCGGATCGCGGCGGGCGATCAGGTCTCCGAAGCCCAGCTCCAGCTCCTCGTCGGCATGGGCCGCGACCCGATCACCGGCGCCCCGCTGGGGCGCGCTTACCCGGAGTACCGCAGCGTCGCGGAGAGGGTCGCCGCCCGCGTCGCCGACCTCGACCCCGACATGGGGCCGGCGGCGAAGGCCGAGGCGGTCGCCGGGATCGAGGCCGAGGAGACCGAGCGCGGCACGCGCCGGGCGGTTGCGGGCTACGACTTCACCTTCTCGATCCCGAAGTCCGCGTCGGTGCTCTGGGCGGTCGCGGATGCCGGGACGCAGGCTCTCATCGCGGACGCGCACCATGCGGCGGTTGCGGAGGTGGTTGCGTTCATGGAACGGGAGGTTGCAGCCACCCGCACCGGCGTAACCGGACGCAACGGCGCGGTTGCGCAGGTCGGCGTTCGCGGGCTCATCGCCACCGCGTTCGACCACTACGACTCCCGCGCGGGCGACCCTCACCTGCACACGCACGTCGTCGTGTCGAACAAGACGCAGACCGTCCTCGACGGCAAGTGGCGATCCCTCGACGGTCGGCCGATGCACGCCGCGACGGTCGCGCTGTCCGAGTTGCACGAGGCCGTGTTCGCCGACCACCTGACCCGCGCGTTCGGGGTCGAGTGGGAGTCCCGCGATATGGGCCGGGACCGGAACCCGGCGTGGGCGATCGCCTCGGTGCCGGAGGAGCTGGTGGCCGAGTTCTCCTCCCGCTCGCGGCACATCGACGCGGAGAAGAACCGGCTCATCGCCGAGTACGCGGCTCGGCATGGCCGGCAGCCCTCGACGGCGACGATCATCAAGCTCCGCGCCCAAGCCACTTTGACCACGCGGCCGGAGAAGGAGGTCCGCTCGCTTGCCGACCTCACCGCCGACTGGCGGCGGCGCGCGGGCGGGCTGCTCGGGGCCGATGCGACCGCGTGGGCGCGCACCGTCACCGCGAACGACGCACCGCTGCTGCTGCGCGCCGACGACGTGCCGCTGGACGTCATCTCCAGTCTCGGGCAGAGCGTCGTGGAGGCGGTCGGGGAGAAGCGGTCCACCTGGCGGCGCTGGAACCTGACCGCCGAGGCGGCTCGGCAGACGATGGGCTACAGGTTCGCCACCATCCACGACCGCGAGGCGGTCGTCGGGCTCGTCGTGGATGCCGCCGAGGCCGGGTCGCTGCGCCTCACGCCGCCCGAGCTCGCGTCCTCCCCGGCCGCGTTCCAGCGGTGGGACGGGACCAGCGTGTTCCGACCGAAGCATTCGACGGTGTTCTCCTCCGAGGTCTTGCTGGCGGCCGAAGACCGCCTCCTCGAGCGCGCCCGCACCACCACCGGCCCGACCGTGCCGTTGGTGGCCGTCGAGAGGATCACGGCCAAGCCCGACCGCGAGGGCCGGGTCCTCGGCGACGACCAGGCCGGCGCGCTCGCCTCGGTCGCCGTCTCCGGTCGTGTGGTCGACGTGCTCGTGGGGCCGGCCGGCGCCGGCAAGACCACGGCCATGTCGGCGTTGCGGCGGGCGTGGGAGAACGAGTTCTACGCCAGCCTCGACCCGAGCACCGGGGAGCTGCGGGACTGATGGGCGCCTACGTCAAGAAGACGGCCCGCCGGCCCTACGAGGAGCGGTCGTTCTCGGTGCGCGCGGTGCACCGAGACCCACCGGACCTGCACAAGCTCGCGGAGGCGCTGATCCGGCTCACCTTGCAGGAGACCGGCCGCGCCCGCGCAGACCGCCGAGCGGCTGAGGCCCCCGAGACCTACCGACCGGACCCGGCCGCTGTCCCGATCCTGGCCGTGTCGGAGGGCGCAGGGTAGAATCAGGACCAGCAAACCTCGCGATGCGGGGTGTTGCAGTCCTAACCCCGTCGCTCTGGCGGGCAAGCGAACGTGGCCGATCCGGCCTAGTCCAAAGCCTCCGGGCTTCTCTCACAGTCAGCACCCCTCGGGCGTACAGCCCGAGCGCGAGGGCCGATTCCGTGTGAGAGAAGGCCCCCAAGTGACTTCCGCGTTCACGCGCACCGCCGATCCGGTGCGCAGTCTCATCGACCCACCCCAGGGCACCGCCCTCGCGGTGTCCTACCTGCGTGTCTCCACCAAGGAGCAGGCGGAGAAGGGCGGCACCGACGAGGGGTTCTCGATCCCCGCCCAGCGGGAGGCCAACCGCCGCAAGGCCGAAGCACTCGGCGCGGTGATCGTGGCGGAGTTCATCGACGCGGGCGAGTCCGCCCGTAAGGCCGACCGGCCCGAGCTGATGCGGATGATCCAGTACGTCAAGCAGAACCGCGTCGCCTACTGCATCGTCCACAAGGTCGACCGGCTCGCCCGCAACCGCGCCGACGACGTGACCATTCACCTCGCACTCCAAGAGGCCGGGGTCATGCTCGTCTCGGCCACGGAGAACATTGACGAGACCCCGAGTGGGATGCTGCTGCACGGCATCATGTCCACCATCGCGGAGTTCTACTCCCGCAACCTCGCCACCGAGGTAATCAAGGGTATGACGCAGAAGGTCGCCAACGGCGGCACCCCGACCAAGGCGCCCATCGGCTATCTCAACGTCCGCGTCCGCGACGAGCTCGGCCGCGAGGTACGCACCGTGCAGCTCGACCCCGACCGGGCGCCGCTGATCGAGTGGGCCTACAAGGCCTACGCCTCCGGGAGCTGGACGGTCAGCCAGCTCCACGACGAGCTGACCTCGCGCGGCCTGATGAGCCTGCCGACGCCGAAGCATCCCTCCAAGCCGCTCGCGGTGTCCTCGGTGCACCGGCTCCTGACGAACCCGTACTACAAGGGCGACGTGATCTACCGCGGCGTCGCCTACAAAGGCGCGCACGACCCGCTCGTCCCAGCCGAGGTCTGGTATCAGGTGCAGTCCGTCCTCACGTCGCACAAGACGGCGGCCGAAGCCACGCAGGTGCACGACCACTACCTGAAAGGCACCGTCTACTGCGGCGCCTGCGAGTCGCGGCTGATCGTGTCCAACGCGAAGAACCGGCACGGCAACGTCTACCCCTACTTCGTGTGCTCCGGCCGGCACTCCAAGCGCACCGACTGCACCCGTCAAGCCGTCCTCATCGAGGACGTCGAGCACCTGATCGAGGACTACTACCAGCGCGTGCAGATCGCGCCGGCCCGCCGTGAGGCGCTGGCCGGGATGCTGCACCACGAGTTCGACCGGCTCATGTCCGCCGAGGCCGACGAGCTCGCCCAGCTCACCGCCAACCGCGACCGGCTGGAGCACGAGCAGGACCGGCTCATGCAAGCCCACTACGCCGACGCGATCCCCCTCGCCGTCCTCAAACGAGAGCAGGACCGCATCCTCGGCGAGCTCGAACAGGTGAACCGCCGACTCGACGCCCACCACGGCGAATACACCGACGCCCGCGCGCACCTGGACGACGCCCTGAACCTGCTGGAGAACTGCGCCGACATCTACGCCCGCTGCGACGACGCCAACCGCCGCCTGTGCAACCAGGCGCTCTTCACCAAGGTCTACATCGAGGAGGACGACGAGCTGCGCGTCGAGAACAACCGCCCCTTCGAGGTGCTGCTAGACCCCGAGGTCAACGCCAACGCCCTCACCTGGGCCGCAGACGCCGACAAGGCCCGAACCTCGGCCATTGATTCTGTGGGCCAAGGTTCGAGCCTTGTGCGTTGGGTGCCCCCGGTGGGACTCGAACCCACACTGTGACCCTTTTAAGGGGCCTGCCTCTGCCGTTGGGCTACGGGGGCCCGGTCGAAGCCTAACGACGGCGCGGGGCGAGAACGCCGGCGGCGCCCGCCCCCGGTGAAGGGCGGGCGCCGTCGAGCGCCTGTCGACCGGAGCCGCGTCAGCTGGCCTTGGCGTCGGCCTCCTGCGCGACCGTCGGGGGCAGCGGGGTGACCGTGCCGCCGGCGATCCGGCTGAACTCCGCCTTCGGCTCGTGGATCTGGCCCAGCGCCACGACCTCGCGGCCCATGAGCAGCGCGGTGGTCCAGTCCATGACGATCCGGAAGCGGCGGTTCCACGTGGGCATGCGGCTCACGTGGTAGGTGCGGTGCATGAACCACGCCGGGAAGCCCTTGAGCTTGATCCCGTAGACCTGGGCGACGCCCTTGTACAGGCCGAGGCTCGCGACCGAGCCGGCGTAGCTGTGCTTGTACTGCTTCGTCTCGTACCCGCGCAGGTACGCGACGATGTTGTCCGCCAGGACCTTCGCCTGCCGGACGGCGTGCTGCGCCGACGGGCTGGTGCGCGCGTTCGGGTCGTCCTTGGTCAGGTCCGGGACGGACGCGCAGTCGCCCGCGCTGAACACGCCCTTCAGACCGTCGACCGTGAGGTCGGCCGCGCACTCGACGTGCCCGCGGGGGCCGCGGGGCAGGTCGGTCTGCTCCAGCATCGGGTTCGGCTTGACGCCGGCGGTCCAGACGATGGTGTCGGCGTCGAACTCCTGCCCGTCGGACAGCACGACGTGCCCGCCGACCATCGACTCGACGCGGGTCTCGAGCAGCACCTCGATGCCGGCGTCGAGCAGGCGACGCACCGTGTACGCGCCCATCTTCGGGCCGACCTCGGGCATGATCCGGTCCATCGCCTCGACGAGGACCCAGCGCAGGTCGCCCGGCTCGATGCCCTCGTAGTAGCGGGTCGCGTAGCGGGCCATGTCGGCGAGCTCGGCGAGTGCCTCGACACCGGCGTACCCGCCACCGACCACCACGAAGGTCAGCAGCCGGCTGCGCAGCTCGGGATCCGCGGTGGTCGAGGCCGCGTCGAGCCGGGACAGCACGTGGTTGCGCAGGTAGATCGCCTCACCGACGGTCTTGAAGGCGATGCCCTGCTCCGGCAGGCCGGGGACGGGCAGGGTGCGGGCGACCGACCCGGGGGCGACGACGAGGACGTCGTAGCCGAGCTGGGTCGTGTGGCCGGCCGCGGTCTGGACCGTGACCTGCTTCTGCGCGTCGGAGATCGCGGTGACCCGGCCGGTCAGCACGCGGCAGCCGCGCAGCACCTTGTGCAGCGGGACCACGACGTGCCGCGGCTCGATCGAGCCGGCCGACGCCTCCGGGAGGAACGGCTGGTAGGTCATGTGGGACTGGGGGTCGACGACCGTGATGTCGGCCTTCCCGCGGCGCAGCTTCTTCTGCAGCCGCAGAGCGGTGTACATGCCGACGTAGCCGCCACCGACCACGACGATTCGTTGCGCGTGCGCCATACCCACATTCGTACCCCGGAGACGTAAGCCCGACCGCCGTCCCGGGCGTGATCTGCGTCCGAGCCGGTGTGAGATCACCGACAGCCCGGACCACCCATGGCCCGATCCCTTACAGCCCGGCGGCACGCCCCGCGGTGGCGAGGACCTCCTCCAGCATCGCCGGGGTGAGCCGGCCGGTGAAGGTGTTCTGCTGGCTCACGTGGTAGCTGCCGAACAGGTGCAGTGACGCCGCCGGGCGCACGGAGGCCAGCTCGACGTGCGCGCCGTGGCCGAACCGCGGCCGGGGCCGCGGCACGGTCCAGCCGTGGTCGGCGAGCACCGGCAGGAGCGCCTGCCAGCCGAACCCCCCGAGGACGACGACCGCGCGCAGGGTCGGGCGCAGCAGCTCGATCTCGGCGTCGAGCCAGGGCCGGCAGGTGTCGCGTTCGACCGGGGTCGGCTTGTTCGCCGGCGGCGCGCACTTCACCGGGGCGGTGATCCGGGTGCCGAGCAGCCGCAGCCCGTCGTCGCGGTGCACAGCGGTCGGCTGGTTGGCCAGCCCGACGGCGTGCATCGCCGCGTACAGGACGTCGCCGGAACGGTCGCCGGTGAAGATCCGCCCGGTCCGGTTGCCGCCGTGCGCGGCGGGGGCCAGCCCGACGATCAGCAGCCGGGCGTCGGCCGGACCGAGGCCGGGCACGGGCCGGCCCCAGTACTCCCAGTCGCGGAACGCCGCGCGCTTCTCCCGCGCCACCTTCTCCCGCCACTCGACCAGCCGGGGACACGCCCGGCACTCCGTGACCCGGGCGTCGAGCTCGGCGAGGGTCGGGGCGCTGCGCGCCCGCGCCCCGGTCGGCGCGGACGGGTCGCCGGCGGGGTCGCTCACGCGATCGATCGAGCGATCCCGTCGAGGATGTCGTGCTCGGAGACGATGAGCTTCTCGATGCCGGCGCGGGCGTGCAGCTCGTCCGCCAGCGCCTCGACGACGAGGGCACCCGCGCCGATGACGTCGATCCGGCCCGGGTGCAGCGCGCCCAGCTTCGCGCGCTCCTCGCGCGGCGAGGTGATCAGCATCTGCGCGACGCGGTGGACGTCGTCACGGGTCATCGTGGACAGGTGCACGGCCTCGGGGTCGTACTCCGGCAGATCCTGCGCGATGCCGGACAGCGTGGTGATCGTGCCGGCCACGCCCACCCAGGTCTTCACGCCCTCGACCGGCACCGCGTCGAACGCCTCGTCGAGAATCTCCCGGGCGACCTTGCGGGCGTCGGCGACCTCCGCCTCCGCGGGCGGGTCGCCGGGCAGGCAGCGCTCGGTGAGCCGCACGCTGCCGACGTCGACGGACCGGGCGGCCGTGACGCCGTCGGCCGCGGTGCCGACCACCAGCTCGGTCGAGCCGCCACCGACGTCGGCGACGACGAACGGACCGTCGTCCGGGTCGAGGTCGCCGACCGCGCCCTGGAAGGACAGCCGCGCCTCCTCGTCCCCGCTGATCACCTCGGCGTCGGTCCCGAGGACCTCGCGGACCATGCCGAAGAAGTCCTCCGGGTTGGTGGCGTCCCGGGTGGCGGAGGTGGCGACCATGCGCACGCGCTCGACACCCTTGCGGCGGATCGCGGCGGCGTAGTCGACGAGCGCGACACGGGTGCGCTCGAGGGCCTCGGGGTCGAGCCGGCGGGTCGCGTCCACGCCCTTGCCGAGCCGCACGATCCGCATCTCCCGGTGCAGGTCGCGCAGGTCCTTCGTGCCGTCGAAGGACTCGGCGACGTCGGCGATCAGCAGGCGGATCGAGTTGGTCCCGCAGTCGATGGCGGCCACCCGGGACATACGTGCTCCAGTCTGTCGGGGTCGTTCCCGCTCACCGTATCGGCAGGCGCGGCCGTCCGGGGGCCACGAGCTCCCGCCACGACCGGCCGCGGGGTTACCCTCCGGTAATGACCGTGGCACCGGGCACCCAGCTGGGCACGCACACCGTCGTGAACCAGGTTCCGCCGCTCGACGGGTTCGACCCGCTCGGGTGCGACCCCGGCCTGGCCGAGGCGCTGCGCCGGGAGGGGGCGGCGCCGGACCTGAAGGCGCTCGCCCAGGCGGTCGGCTCGGCCGAGTACCGCGAGCACGCGCGGCTGGCCAACGAGCACGAGCCGGTGCTGCGCACGCACGACCGCTACGGCCACCGGATCGACGAGGTGGAGTTCCATCCGTCCTGGCACGCGCTGATGCGGCTGTCGGTCGAACACGGGCTGCACGCCGCCCCGTGGCTCGACGGTGCGCACCTCGCCCGGGCGGCCGGGTTCTACCTGGTCAGCACGGTGGAGCAGGGGCACTGCTGCCCCATCTCGATGACGTACGCCGCCGTCCCGGCGCTACGGCACGGGGAGCTGCGGTTCGAGGAGAAGCTGGGTTCGCGGGTGTACGCGCCCGGACTGGAGACCCCGCAGGCCAAGCCGGGGTTGCTCGCCGGTATGTCGATGACCGAGAAGCAGGGCGGCTCGGACGTCCGCAGCGGCACCACCCGCGCGACCCCCGACGCGCACGGCACCTACTCCCTCGTCGGGCACAAGTGGTTCACCTCGGCCCCGATGAACGACCTGTTCCTGACCCTCGCCCGGGCGCCGGGCGGGCTGACCTGCTTCGTCCTCCCCCGCGTGCTGCCGGACGGCACCCGCAACGGGCTGCGCATCCAGCGCCTGAAGGACAAGCTCGGCAACCGCTCGAACGCCTCCGCGGAGCTGGAGTACGTCGACGCCGTCGGCTGGCGGGTGGGCGACGAGGGCCGCGGCGTCGCGACGATCATCGAGATGGTCTCGATGACCCGCCTGGACTGCGTGCTCGGGGCGGCCGGGACGGTCCGCGCCGCGCTGTCCGAGGCCGCGCACCACGTGGCCCACCGGTCGGCGTTCGGCGCCCGGCTCGCGGACCAGCCCCTGATGCAGGCGGTGGTCGGCGAGCTGGCCGTGGAGTCCGAGGCGGCGACCACTCTGGCCGTCCGGCTCGCCGGGGCCGTCGAGCGGGGCGAGACGGCGTTCCTGCGGCTGGCGCTGCCGGCCGCGAAGTACCTGGTCTGCAAGCGCACTCCGGCGGTCGTCGCAGAGGCCCTGGAGTGTCTCGGCGGCAACGGGTACGTCGAGGAGTCGCCGATGCCGCGGCTCTACCGGGAGAGCCCGCTCAACTCCCTCTGGGAGGGCTCGGGCAACGTCACCGCGCTCGACCTGCTCCGCGCGCTGTCCCGCTCGCCGGAGTCCGTCGAGGCGGTGCTCGACGAGATCGCCCTCGCCCAGGGCACGGACGCGCGGCTCGACCGGGCCGCCGCCCAGCTGCGGACGGAGCTGCGGGACCCCGAGCCGCGCCGCGCCCGCCGCCTCGCCGAGCTGCTGGCGCTCTGCCTGCAGGGCTCGCTGCTGCTGCGCACCGCCCCGGCCGAGGTCTCCGACGCCTTCCTGGCCGGCCGCCTGCAGCCCGACGGCCCCTGGCGCACCGCCGGCACGCTGCCCGACGGCATCCCGGCGCAGCCCCTGCTGGAGCGCGTCACCCCCCGACCCTGACCCCCGACCCTGACCCCCGACCCCGCCCCCCGACCCTGACCTGGCGTGGATCCGTACTGCGTTTCCGGAGGGCTCGCCGACGCAGGGACGGATCCGTGGTGCGAGCGACGCGCTCGTCAGCGCTTCAGGGATCGGTCATGCGTCCGTCGTCGGGCGCAGTCGGTGCCGGTCCACCAGTCGCCGAGGAGCTCCAGCACCTCGTCGCCGAACGGGTTGACGCCCGGGCCCTTGGCGAGGCTGTGCGCCACGTGGACGTGCAGGCACTTCACGCGGGCGGGCATCCCGCCCGCGCTGACGTCCGTGCCCAGCGGCTCGATCGCATCCCGCTCGGCGAGGTAGGCCTCGTGGGCCCGGCGGTAGCGCGCCGCCAGCTCGGGGTCCTCCTCGAGCCGCGCGGTCATCTCCTTCATCAACCCGGAGGCCTCGAGCGTCCCGATGCGGGAGGCAAGCCGCGGGCAGGTGAGGTAGTAGAGCGTGGGGAACGGGGTGCCGTCGGGCAGGCGCGGCGCGGTCTGCACCACGTTCGGGTGGCCCGACGGGCAGCGCGCCGCGACCAGCCGCATGCCCCGCGGGGCACGCCCGAGCTGCGCCGCGACGGTCTCGAGGTCGACCTCGGAGAGGGTCTCGGTCATCAGGGGGCGCCCTCCGTCACGTCGCTCCACAGGGTCCGGTACCACGGGGCGGCCTGGCGCGCGGCCTCGACGTCGGCCGGCGAGGGCGTGTTCGGCAGCTGCACCACGTAGGGCACCTCGCCGGGCCGGACGTACCCGAGCCGCGACCGTGCCTCGGCCGCGACCTCGTCCGGGTTCGACAGCCGCGCCTTCCGCTCCTCCAGCTGGGCGACGTCGGCCGCGAGCGCCCGCTGCTGTTCCTGGACCGCCGCCAGCTCCTGCCGCTGCGCCACGTAGTTGCGCAGCGGCACGGCCACGGTCAGCGCCAGCGCGCACACGACGATCGCGAGGATCGCCGCCCGCCGGGTCGAGGACAGCCCGAGCAGCCCGCTCGTGCGGGCGACCACCGTCCCGGCCCGGGTCCGGGTGCGGGTGAGCCGCGGTTCGCGCACCCGCCGGCCCCCGGGCGCGGGGCGTGCCTGCCGGGCGCCGCCGCGGTCCGCCCGGGCGGCGGCCCGCTCGCGGACCCGCGCCTCACCCGCCATACGCCTCAGGCCCCCGGCGTGAACCGCGGGAAGGCCAGCTCGCCGGCGAAGCGCGCGGCGTCGCCCAGGCTCTCCTCGATGCGGAGCAGCTGGTTGTACTTGGCGACCCGCTCGGACCGGGCGGGCGCGCCCGTCTTGATCTGGCCACAGCCGGTGGCGACCGCGAGATCGGCGATGGTCACGTCCTCGGTCTCGCCCGAGCGGTGGCTCATCATGCAGCGGTAGCCGTTGTTGTGCGCGAGCGTGACCGCGTCGAGGGTCTCGGACAGCGTGCCGATCTGGTTGACCTTGACCAGCAGGGCGTTCGCCGCGCCGCGGTCGATGCCGTCCTCGAGCCGCTCCGGGTTGGTGACGAACAGGTCGTCGCCCACGAGCTGGACCCTGTCGCCGAGCGACTCGGTCAACGAGACCCAGCCGTCCCAGTCGTCCTCGGCCAGCGGGTCCTCGATCGAGACCAGCGGGAAGGCGTCGACGAGCTCGGCCCACACCGTGGCCAGGTCCGACGCGGAGAGCTCCTTGCCCTCGTAGCGGTAGACGCCGTCGGCGAAGAACTCGGTCGCGGCCACGTCGAGGGCCAGCACGACGTCCGTGCCCAGGGTGAAGCCCGCCTTGCCGATGGCGGTCGAGATCAGCTCCAGCGCACCCCGGGTGCCGCCGGCGACGTCCGGCGCGAAGCCGCCCTCGTCGCCGAGCCCCGTCGACAGGCCCTTCTCCTTGAGCACCGACTTGAGCGCGTGGTAGACCTCCGCGCCCCAGCGCAGCGACTCGCGGAAGGACTCCGCGCCGATCGGCGCGACCATGAACTCCTGCACGTCGACCGAGGTGTCCGCGTGCGCACCGCCGTTGAGGATGTTCATCATCGGCACGGGCAGCACGTGCGCGTTCGGTCCGCCGACGTACCGGTAGAGCTCGAGCCCGGACGACTCGGCGGCGGCCTTGGCCACCGCCAGCGAGACGCCGAGCAGCGCGTTCGCGCCCAGGCGCGACTTGTCCGGGGTGCCGTCGAGGTCGACGAGGCGCTGGTCGACCAGGCGCTGGTCCACCGCGTCCATCCCGGTCAGCTCCGGGCCGATCTCGTCGAGGACCGCCGAGACGGCCTTCTCGACACCCTTCCCGCCGTACCGCTTCGGGTCCCCGTCGCGGAGCTCGACGGCCTCGTGCTCGCCCGTCGAGGCCCCGGAGGGGACCGCGGCGCGCTCCAGCGTCCCGTCGTCCAGCGCGACCTCGACCTCGACCGTGGGGTTGCCCCGCGAGTCGAGGATCTCCCGCGCGCCGACCTGCTCGATGACAGCCACCCAATAGCTCCTGTTCTCTCCGGCTCGTTCTGTCCGGCTCGCCGGAACTCGCGGGTCAGGGTAACCACCGGGCCGGGTGCCGAGGACGGCGAACCGCCGCAGCACCGCTCCCGCACCGTCGACGTCACGCCCCGGTGCCGTTCGGTCGCGGCATGTCAAGACCTCGCGGATCTCCCGCGCGCGGCCTACCGTGGGAATGACCATGACGAGTCAGCCTGCACCGGGACCCGGTTCGCGCGCCCGCAACCGCGTCTTCGAGGGATTCCGCCGGGCGGAGCTGCTGCTGGCCGACCGGCGCCCGCTCGACGCGCTGCAGGCCCTGCTCCCGGCACTGGAGAGCCAGCCCAACGACGCGTCGGTCCATCTGCTCGCCGGCCGCGCCTACCTCGACTCGGCCCAGCTCGAGAAGGCCGAGGAGGCGTTCTGCCGGGTGCTCGAGCTCGACCCGGCCGACCACTACGCGCGGTTCGCCCTCGGCAAGGCGCTGCAGCGGCAGGGCCGGCTGGGCGAGGCGAAGGGCCAGCTGCAGATGGCCACCGTGATGGACCCGCGCCCGGAGTACCAGGAGGCGCTGGGCGAGGTGCGCGCGCGCATCGCCCGCATCTCCGGGTAGTCCCGCCGCGCCGGGGAATCCGCTCGCGGACGGGCCGTGCGCGGCGTCCGTCGCGCTCCGCGAGGGGCTGCGGCGTTGCGTCCGTCACGGTGGGGCGTCGCGAGCGAACATCTCGCGCAAAACGGACGTATCTCCTGCTCAGCGGGTCGTTCGCCCCTTTCGCGTCCCCCGTTCGAGAAGCTAGCCTCACCTCGCTCCGCTGAGGCTCACCTCAGGGGAGGCACGGCGAAGCAGAGGAGAGCGGAACGGTGCTGGGCAACGCGCTGATCGGCCTGCGCGAGGGCCTCGAGGCCTCGCTCGTCGTCAGCATCCTCGTGGCCTTCCTCGTCCGCACCGACCGTCGGCGGGAGCTGCCGAAGGTCTGGGCCGGGGTCGCGTTCGCGATCCTGGTCAGCGTCGGGGTCACCCTCGGGCTCACCCTGGCCGAGCAGGCCCTGACCTTCGAGGCCTCCGAGGCGCTCGGCGGGACGCTCTCCATCGTCGCGGTCGCCTTCGTCACGTGGATGATCTTCTGGATGCGCTCGAACGCGCGGGCGATGAAGGCCGACCTCGAGGGCAAGCTCGAGGCGGCGATCGACATGGGCCCGGCCGCCGTCGTCGTCATGGCCACGCTCGCCGTCGGCCGCGAGGGACTGGAGACGGCCGTGTTCTTCTTCGCCGCGGCACAGGCCGCCGGCGAGACGGCGCAGCCGCTGATCGGCTTCCTCGTCGGCATCGCGATCGCGGTCCTGATCGCGTACGCGATCTACCGCGGCGCGATGCGCATCGACCTGGCGAAGTTCTTCACGGTCACCGGGTTCTTCCTGGTCTTCGTCGCCGCCGGCATCCTCGCCTACGGCGTGCACGACCTCCAGGAGGCCGGCATCCTGCCCGGCCTCACCACCCTCGCCTTCGACGTGAGCGCCGCGATCCCGCCGGACTCGTGGTACGGGACGCTGCTCAAGGGCGTCCTCAACTTCTCCCCGCGGACCACGGTGCTCGAGGCCGTCGTCTGGAGTCTCTACGTCGCCGTCGTCCTGACGCTGTTCCTGTTGCCCCAGCGCACGCGGTCCACCACCACCGCCGCCGCGTGACATCACCGAGGAGAACGCCCATGCCCCGCAGGACCCCGGATCACCGCAGAGCAGGCGCCGCCGTGCTCGCGGCCGGCACCGCCCTGCTGCTCGCCGGCTGCACCAGCACGGCCCAGCCCCCCGCCGCCCAGGGCGGGAACGGGCCGATCGCCGTCACGGCCGGCGACACCACCTGCGACGTCTCGGCCACCGAGGCGCCCGCCGGCAACATCTCCTTCACCGTCAAGAACACGGGGACGACGGTCACCGAGTTCTACCTCTACGGCACCGGCGACCGGATCATGGGCGAGGTCGAGAACATCGGGCCCGGCCTGTCCCGGGACCTGATCGTCGAGGTGCCCGACGGCGGCAGCTACACCACCGCCTGCAAGCCCGGCATGGTCGGCGACGGCATCCGTGCCCCGTTCACGGTCACCGGCGCCGCGCAGCGCTCCACGGACACGAACGCCGAGCTGGCCGAGGCCACCAGCGGCTACACCCGCTACGTCACCTCCCAGATCGAGGCGCTGGTCGCCAAGAACAAGGAGTTCACCGACGCCGTCAAGGCGGGGCAGGTCGACGAGGCCAAGGCGCTCTACCCCGTCTCGCGGACCTACTGGGAGCGGATCGAGCCGGTCGCGGAGTCCTTCGGCGACCTCGACCCGAAGATGGACGGCCGCGAGGACGACGAGCGCGAGCCCGGCGTCGCGTTCACCGGCTACCACCGCCTCGAGAAGGACCTGTGGGTCGACGGGCTGCAGCCCGACTCCGGGCAGATCGCGGACCAGCTCGACGCGGACATCCTCGACCTGCAGAACCGGGTCGCGGCTCTCGAGCTCACCCCCGTCCAGCTCGCCAACGGCGCCAAGGAACTGCTCGACGAGGTCGCCACGGGCAAGATCACCGGTGAGGAGGACCGGTACTCGCACACGGACCTCTGGGACTTCAAGGCCAACGTCGAGGGCAGCCAGGCCTCCGTCGCCGCGCTGCGCCCGGTGATCGACGAGAAGGACCCGAACCTGGGGCCGACGCTGGACCAGCGCTTCGCCGACGTCGAGGCGCTGCTCGAGCAGTACCGCACCGCGGACGGCGGGTTCGTGCTGTACACGCAGCTGACGCCGGAGGACACGAAGAAGATGGCCGACGCGATCGACGCCCTCGGTGAGCCGGTCTCCCAGGTCGCGGGGGTCGTCACGTCGTGAGTGCCAGCCGGTCCCCGTCCTCGGCCCCGGAGAGCCCGCCCGTCGAGCCGCCGCACACCGACCCGCCCGCCGGCGGGAGCGGCGGCGGGGGGCTGTCCCGGCGCCGGCTGTTCGGCTACGCGGGGGCCGGCGTCGCGCTGGCCGGCGCGGGCGCGGCCGTCGGCTACGCCGCCGGGTCCTCCGGCGGCGGGCCGGACCGGCCGGGCGTCGTTCCCTTCCGGGACACGCACCAGGCCGGGATCGTCACGCCCGCGCAGGACCGGCTGCACTTCGTCGCGCTGGACCTGACCAGCACCGACCGCGCCGAGGTGCAGCGCCTGCTGCAGAAGTGGACCGCCGCGGCCGAGCGGATGGCGGCGGGGCAGGAGGTCACCGACAACGGTGCGGTCGGGCTGAACAAGTACGCCCCGCCGACCGACACCGGCGAGGCCCTGGGGCTACCGGCCGCGTCACTGACCCTGACGATCGGGTTCGGCGCGTCGTTCTTCGAGAAACTGGGGATGCAGGACCGGATGCCGGCCGCGTTGGCCCCGCTGCCCTCGTTCACCGGGGACAACCTGAACCCGGCCCGGTCCGGCGGCGACATCTGCCTGCAGGCCTGCGCCGACGACCCGCAGGTCGCCGTGCACGCGATCCGCAACCTCGTCCGGATCGGCTTCGGCACGACGTCGGTGAAGTGGTCGCAGCTCGGCTTCGGTCGCACGTCGTCGACCTCGACGGCGCAGGACACCCCGCGCAACCTGTTCGGCTTCAAGGACGGCACCCACAACCTCAAGGCCGAGGAGCCGGCGGAGCTCGACGCCCACGTCTGGGTACAGCCGGGCGACGGGCCGGAGTGGATGACGGGCGGGTCGTACCTGGTCGCCCGGCGCATCCGGATGCACATCGAGATCTGGGACCGCACGTCGCTCGACGAGCAGGAACAGATCGTCGGGCGCAGCAAGGGCGAGGGCAACCCGCTCAGCGGCCGGCGGGAGTTCGACCTCGCCGACTACTCGGCCCGGGGCGCGGACGGGAAGCCGGCGATCCCGATGGACGCGCACATCCGGCTGGCCTCGGCCGAGACGCAGAACGGCGCCAAGATGCTGCGCCGCGGCTACAACTTCGTCGACGGCACGGACGGCTCCGGCCACCTCGACGCCGGCCTGTTCTTCCTCGCCTTCGTCCGCGATCCGCACACCCAGTTCGTGCCGATCCAGCGGGCACTGGCGAACAAGGACCGGATGATGGAGTACCTGGAGCACGACGGCTCCGCGGTCTTCGCCGTCCCCCCCGGCCTGCGCGACGGCCAGTACTGGGGCCAGGGCCTGTTCGCCTAGTCCCCCCGCGAGTCGCGTCCTGAGCCCCCGCGAGTCGCGCCGTGAGCTCCCGCGAGTCGCGCTGTGAGCTCCCGCGAGTCGCGCCGTGAGCTCCCGCGAGTCGCGCCGTGAGCTCCCGCGAGTCGCGGCCTGGGCTTCCGCGAGTCGCGCGTGAGCTGCCGCGAGTCGCGCTGTGAGCTGCCGCGAGTCGCGCTGTGAGCTGCAGGGCGTCGTGAGAATCAGGCCGACGTGGCGTAGCGGTCCGCGGCTGCCCACACGTCCTGCGCGTAGTCGACGGACCGGTTGTAGGCGAGCACGCCCTCCCACCAGCCGTCGCCGGCCGCGGTGTCCCGGTCCGCGGAACAGAGGTATGCGGCGGCGGCACGGGCGGCGGCGTCGACGTCCTGCGGATCGCCCTCCCCGTAGCGGGCCCAGGTCTCCGGCAGGAACTGCATCGGTCCCACGGCACGGTCCTGCACCCGGTCGCCGTCCAGCCGCCCGCCGTCCGTGTCCGGGACCGCGCGGGTGCCGTTCGATCCGTCCAACCGGATCCCGACGATCGGGGGCGTGGCGACGCCGTCGACGAGCCGCGAGCCGTGGATCCGGCCGTGGTTCGACTCGACCCGCCCGATCCCGGCGAGCGTGTTCCACCTCAGCCGACAGTCGGGCGTCCGCTCCCGCTGGATCTGTTCGGCCGCCGCGTACGCCTGCAGCGCCCGGGCCGGGATACCCGTGGCTCGCGCACGCTCGCCCGCCCACGCCACAGGGTCCGCGTCCGAGGGCACGGCCGGCGCGGGCGTCACAGGAGTACCGCGCGCGACGACGCCGGGCCGGTCGTGCCCGCGGTCGGACTGCCCGAACGTCGCGACGCCGAGCACAAGCAGCCCCACGACACCGAGCACCCCGAGGAGGATCACGAACGGTCGCACGACTCCGACGCTACGGACGGGAACTGAGAGCGGTCTGAGCCCGACCACACGGGATCTGCCGCTCGGTCAC
The DNA here is from genome assembly GCF_047200735.1 of Pseudonocardia oceanicola. NCBI lineage: Bacteria > Bacillati > Actinomycetota > Actinomycetes > Pseudonocardiales > Pseudonocardiaceae > Pseudonocardia > Pseudonocardia oceanicola. The sequence continues at coordinate 32,214 of NZ_JBJZON010000026.1, read as the reverse complement.
CCTGACACAGCCCGACGCCGAAGCTCAGAGCGCGACTCGCGGAAGCCCACAGCGCGACTCGCGGAAGCCCACAGCGCGACTCGCGGGAGCCCACAGCGCGACTCGCGGGAGCCCACAGCGCGACTCGCGGGGCGGACTACGCGGGCCAGGCGCGGCGCCAGGTGTCGGGGTCGAGAGCGTGGGGGTCGGCGCCCTCCGCCGCGGCGGAGCGCTCCGCGGCCCGGACGCGGTCGGCGAAGGCGCGGGCGGCCGTGCGCAGCTCGGCCTCGGGGTCGGCGCCGGAAAGCTTGGCCTCGGCGACCCGGCGGAAGAGCTCCTCCCCCACTCCACTCCCGAGCGGCAGCAGGTCCGCGGGCAGTCCCGCGCGGGCGGTGCGGGAGACCAGCTTCGCGGCGAGCGCGACGGCGGGCTGCCCCAGCGGGACCCCGTCGACGGCGGAGCTGCGCTGCTTCTCGGCGCGCTTGAGCTCCTCCCACCGCCCCTCCTGCGCGGTCACGGTCTCGACCCGCTCGGACCCGGCGAACACGTGCGGATGCCGCCCGACCAGCTTGGCCACCAGCCCGTCGGCGACCGCGTCGATGTCGAAGGCGCCCTCGGCCGCCTCCTGGGCCACCCGCGCGTGGAACAGCACCTGGAGGAGGACGTCGCCGAGCTCCTCGCGCATATCGGCGCGGTCCCCGTCCTCGATCGCCTGGTAGAGCTCGTAGCACTCCTCGACGAGGTACTGCAGCAGCGTCTCGTGGGTCTGCTCGGCGTCCCACGGGCAACCCCCCGGCGAGCGCAACCGGTCCATGACGGCCACCGCGTCGAGCAGCGCGGCACCCTCGGGCTCGGGTGTCGCGACGGCACCGTCGGTCGGCTGGCAGGTCAGCAGCACGGCGTCGGCGGGAAGCCCGGCCGGCCCGGCGCCCGGCACCGGCTCCGCCCCGGCCGCCGACGCGATCTCCCCGGGTACGGAGGGGTCCGCGTACACGCCCGTGGCGGCGCGCAGCGCGGGCAGGGCTTCGGCCGGCAGGACGGCGCCGAGCCGCCGGGACAGGACGATCACCGTGGGAGCCACGCACCCAGTCTCCCCCGCCGCCGACGCCCGGACTCAGGCCCCGCCCGGGCCGTAGACCGTGCCCGCCTGCTGCCCCTCGGCGACCACCCGCATCCGCACCGGGTCCCACACCCCGTACCGGGGGTTGACCTGCACGTTCCCGGCGTCGGGCTGGGTCAGCCGTTCCCCGATCGCCGCCAGCGTGTCCTGGTCGATGGTCGCCGCGGCGGGCGGGCCCTCGGCGGGCGCGTCCGTGACCCGATCGGTGACGTGCAGCACGAGCCAGACGCCCTGGCCCGGTGCGGGCTGGAAGGCCACGGTCTGCCCGGCGGGGGTGCCGAACAGCACGGTGGTGGCGGTGTCGGGGTCCGTGGCCGCGCGGTAGGTCTGCCCGGCCTGCGCGGTGCGCGGGTCCGCCAGCACCTCGCGGGCCCGCTCGCCGCCGGCGGCGAGAGCCCGGGCCTTCTCCTCGGCGTCGACCTGCGAGGTCGCGGCGACGAGGTCGGCGGTCACGGCCAGCCCGTCGACGTACTTCTCGGCCAGCGCGATCGCGAGGAGCCGGTCCCGGGCCCGCTCGCGCAGGGCGGCGCCCTCGAACAGGGCGCGGTCGAGCTGCAGCGCCGAGGGGTCGGCGAGCGCGGCGTCGACCCGGTCTTCCCCGACCGTGATCCCCTCGCGCACGGCCGCGGCGGTGACGAGCTCGTGGGTGACCTGCGTACTGACGACGTACCGTGCGACGTCCTCGTCGGCGATCTCGCCGGCGCTCTGCGCGGACAGCTCGGCCTTGTGCGCCAACGCCGTGTCGATCCGGTTCTGGACCTCGGCGAGCGCCACCGACCGGTCCTCGACGATCAGCGCCGACCCGACCTGGCTCGGACCGCTGCCGCACCCCGCGGCCACGGCCGCGACCGCACACACGCCGACGATCACTCGGCCGATCCGGCCCGGGCGTCCGATGCTCCGCACGACCGCCACCTTCTCACGCTCCGGACGTGCGGCAGATCACCCCTCCCCGTTCACCCCGCCCGGACGACCACCGTCTCGCACACCTTGTCGGCGAAGGTCTGCCGCCGCTCGTCCCACAGCAGCCACAGGTAGCCGAGGTACAGCGGCGCCGAGTCGAGGACGTGCGCGAGCTGGCGGGCGAGGGTCGCCCAGAAGCCGAGCGTGCCGCCGTCGCGGGCCCGGATGAGCCGGGTGCCGATCAGCTGCTTGCCCAGGCTCTGCCCGGTCCGCCCCTGCCGGTAGCAGCTGTTCCACAGCGCGACGACGAAGGCGGCCAGGGAGAAGGCCACGCTGATGCCGGCAACCACCCAGGGGTCGCCGGAGAACGCCGGACCGACCAGGCCGAGCAGGGCGACGACACCGGGGATCAGCCCGTCGACGAGCGCCGAGCCCACGCGTGCACCCCAGGAGGCGTAGTCGGGCCGCGGAAGGGCGGGCGGGGGCGGGTACGCACCGGAGGGCACGGCGTAGTGCGGCGGCTGGCCGGGCGCGCACTGCGAGGGGTATGGCTGGGAGTGCTGCTGGGGGTACTGAAGCGCGGCATACGGCCCGCCGTACCGCGGCGGGTGCGGGTGCCCCGGGTACGGCGTGTGGGACGGCGGCGGGGTGACGGTCACGGGTCCTCCGGGTCGGGTGTGCGGCTCGGCGGTGCGCACTCGACCGGCGCCCGCACGGTGTTACCGCCGGGGCGTGGCTCCGGCCGGATGTCGGGCGATCACCCGACCCGGGTCCGTCGGCACCTGGCCTACCGTCGGGGAGCCCGGTGCCTGTCGTCCACCGCCCCACAGGTGCCGGGCCCCGCGTCGGTCCTGCGCGGTGGTGGGGCCGGCCCGGACGGTGCGACGGCCACGAGCCCGGCGGGGCCCACCCACCGGCTCGGGGGACCGGCTCCTCAGGGCTCCGTCAGGTCGATCAACCCGTCCTGCAGGGCGCGGGCGACCAGCGCGGCCTTGGTGGTGGCCGGGCGGCCGGCGTCGGCGTACTCGATCCGGACCCGGCCGATGTAGGTGTCCACGGTCTTCACCGACAGGTGGAAGCGCTGGGCCACCAGCTGCGTCGAGTTGGTAGGTGGCCGCGCCCAGCTCCAGGCACCGCAGGGCGGTCTCACCGTCCGTGTGCTGGGAGCAGACGACGACGCGGCGTCCGCCGTCGACGAGCCGGGTCAGGTCGCCGAAGGCCGGCGCCCCCGGAGATCGTCGACGATCACGACCGAGGGTCCCATTTCGCCTCCACCCATGTCGCACCCCCTGCCCGGACGGCGCTGGTACCCACGTCCGCGACCTCCGGAACCTGCACGGCGCCGTCCGTCACCACCCCGACCACCACCGCCCCGCCGACACCGGCCAGCGTCACCCGGGCGGACGAGCGCGCCGCGTGGAGCGCGGCGCCCGCCACGGTGAGGAGCGCGCCCGCCGGTTCCGGCGGGGGCACCCTCCGCGGACCCCGCTCGGAGTACCGCACCACCACGCCGCGCTGCTCGGCGATGTCGATCAGTGCGGCCAGCTCGGCCGCCAGCGCGTCGCCGGCGTCGCCGTCCTCGGCGATCATCCGCCGCAGCCGGGCCGCCGCCTGCTGCACGCCCGGGTCGGACGGCCCTGGAGAACGTCCAGTGCGGCGACGTCCCGCGCCACCTGCTCGGGCAGCCACGGCCACGGAGCGGATGGCCGCGGCCGGGGGACGCGCCGTCGTCGGGAGGCTGGTCGCAGGGCGCGACCACGCCGTTACATCCTGCTGTTCAGGGACTGGACGACTGTCCAGCTCCTGCTGAGGCGCCCACCGCCACCGGCGCCGCGAGCTCCTTGACCAGCGCCGTCAGCCAGTCGAGCAGCTCGGTGTCGCGCAGCGGCGCCCCGCCGATCCGGTTGCCCGCGGCCGGCTTCGGCACGGTGACGAGCCGCGCCGCCGCCTTGTACAGCCCCTTGGGGTGCAGCCGCTTGAACCGCATCTGCCTCGACTCGGGCAGCTCGACCGGACCGATCCGGATCTGCGTGCCCGCCACGGCGACCTCGCCGATGCCGAGCGTGCGGCAGAGCTGGCGGAACCGCGCGACCGCGAGCAGGTTCAGCACCGGGGTGGGCGGTTCGCCGTACCGGTCCCGCAGCTCGTCGACGATCGCCTCCAGGGCCGCCTCGTCCGCCGCCTCGGCGATCTTGCGGTAGGCCTCCAGCCGCAGCCGCTCGCCGTCGACGTAGTCGTGCGGCACGTGCGCGTCGACCGGCAGGTCCACCCGCACCTCGGCCAGCGGCTCCGGCTCCTCGCCGCCGCCGTCGCCGCCCGCCTGCTGGCGGAAGGCCGCGACGGCCTCGCCGACCAGGCGGATGTAGAGGTCGAAGCCGACGCCCGCGATGTGGCCGGACTGCTCCGCGCCGAGGATGTTGCCCGCGCCGCGGATCTCCAGGTCCTTCATCGCGACCGCCGCGCCCGAGCCCAGCTCCGAGTGCTGCGCGATCGTCGCGAGCCGGTCGTGCGCGGTCTCGGTGAGCGGGTGCTCCGGCGGGAACAGGAAGTACGCGTACCCGCGCTCGCGACCGCGGCCGACGCGCCCGCGCAGCTGGTGCAGCTGGGAGAGGCCCAGCGTGTCCGACCGCTCGACGATCAAGGTGTTGGCGTTGGAGATGTCCAGGCCGTTCTCGACGATCGTCGTGCACACCAGAACGTCGAACTCGCGGTGCCAGAATGCGCTGACCGTGCGCTCCAGCACGTCCTCGTTCATCTGCCCGTGCGCGACGCCGACCCGCGCCTCGGGCACCAGCTCCTGCACCCGCCGCGCGGCCTTGTCGATGCTCGACACCCGGTTGTGCACGTAGAACACCTGGCCGTCGCGCAGCAGCTCGCGCCGGATCGCGGCGGCGGCCTGCTTGTCGTCGTAGGCGCCGACGTAGGTGAGCGTGGGGTGCCGGTCCTCCGGCGGGGTGGTGATCGTGGACATCTCGCGAATCCCGGCGAGGCTCATCTCCAGCGTCCGCGGGATCGGGGTGGCGGACAGGGTGAGCACGTCGACGTGGGTGCGCAGGGCGGTGATGTGCTCCTTGTGCTCCACGCCGAAGCGCTGCTCCTCGTCGACGATCACGAGCCCGAGGTCCTTCCACCGGATCCCGGTCTGCAACAGCCGGTGCGTCCCGACGACGACGTCGACGGTCCCGGCGGCCAGCCCCTCGATCGTCTCCTTGGCCTCGCCCGGGTCGGTGAACCGGGACAGCCCCTTCACGGTGACGGGGAAGGCGCGCATCCGGTCGGCGAAGGTCTGCAGGTGCTGGGTGGCCAGCAGCGTGGTGGGCACCAGCACGGCGACCTGCTTGCCGTCCTGCACCGCCTTGAAAGCCGCCCGGACGGCGATCTCGGTCTTGCCGAACCCGACGTCCCCGGAGATCACCCGGTCCATCGGCACCGGGCGCTCCATGTCCCGCTTGACCTCGTCGATCGCGGCGAGCTGATCGGGTGTCTCGGTGTACGGGAAGGCGTCCTCCAGCTCGCGCTGCCACGGCGTGTCCGCCCCGAACGCGTGCCCGGGCGACGACTGCCGCGCCGCGTAGAGCTGGACCAGGCCGGCCGCGATGTCCCGGACCGCCTTGCGCGCGCGGCCCTTGGTCTTGGCCCAGTCCGCGCCGCCGAGCTTGTTCAGCGAGGGCTGCTCGCCGCCGACGTACCGGCTGATCTCGTCGAGCGCGTCCGTGGGCACGAAGAGCCGGTCCGCGGGCTGGCCGCGCTTGCTGGAGGCGTACTCCAGGACCAGGTACTCGCGGGTGGCGCCCTGCACGGTGCGCTCGCGCATCTCGACGAACCTGCCGATGCCGTGCTGGTTGTGCACCACGAAGTCGCCCGGCTGCAGCGCGGCGAGGTCCACGGCGTTGCGACGACGGGCGGGCATCTTCCGCGTCGTCGTGTCCAGCCCGGCGCGGGTGCCGGTCAGGTCCGCCTCGGAGAGCAGCACCAGGCCGATCTCCGGCGCGGTGAACCCGTCGGCGATCCGCCCGCAGGTGACCGTGACCAGGCCCTTCTCCGGGGCGTCGGTCAGCTCCTCGAGCAGCGTCGCGGGCACCTCGGCCTCGCCGAGCTGCTCCAGGGAGCGCTGCGCGGTGCCCTGCCCGGCCACGACGAGCACGGCCGCGCCGCCGGCCGCCGTGTGCCCGCGCAGGTCGACCAGGGCCCGGTCGGTGTCGCCCCGGTAGGACTCGATCTCGTGCATGCCCGCGACCACGGCGTCGTCGGCCCCGGAGAGCAGCGGGGACAGGGTCACGACGGGCCGGCCGGTGGCAGTGGCGTGCTCGAGGACCTCGGTGAGGTCCCGGTAGGCGGAGGCGCCGACGTCGATCGGGGCCGTGCCGCCGGTGCCGGCCGCGAGCCAGCTGGCCTCCAGGAACTCCTGCCCGGTCCGGACGAGGTCGCGGCTGCGGGTGCGGACGCGCTCCGGGTCGGCGATCAGTACCCGCGAGCCGGCCGGCAGCAGGTCGGTGAGCAGCTGCAGCTCCCCGCTCAGCTGGTCGGTCCCGCGAGCTCCCCCTCCGCCGACCAGGGCCGGGATCAGCGACTCCATGCCCTCGGACGGGATGCCCTGGGCGAGGTGCTCGAGCAGCTCGCGCAGCGGGTTGTCGCCCACCCGCCCGAAGTTCTCGTGCTCACGGGCCAGGGCGGCGGCCCGCTCCCGGACCGGCCCGGTGAGCAGCAGCTCGCGGCAGGCCGGGGCGACGACCTCGGTGACCTGCGGCTCCTCCATCGACCGCTGGTCGGCGACCGAGAAGGCGCGCAGCTCCGAGACCTCGTCGCCCCAGAACTCGATGCGGACGGGGTGGTCGGCGGTCGGCACGAAGAGGTCGAGGATGCCGCCGCGCACGGCGAACTCGCCGCGGGCGGTGACCATCTCGACCCGGGTGTAGGCCAGTTCGACCAGCCGCTCCAGCACCTGCTCGAACTCGTACTCGGTGCCGACCCGCAGCGTGATCGGGTCGAGCGTGCCCAGCCCGGGCGCGATCGGCTGGATCAGGCTGCGCGCTGCCGTGGCGACGAGCCGGGGCGGGGCCTCGGAGCCCAGCGCGCGGAACAGCGTGAGCCGGCGGCCGACGGTGTCGGGACGGGGCGAGAGCCGCTCGTGCGGCAGGGTCTCCCAGCTCGGCAGCACCGCCACCGAGGACGGGTCGATCAGCTCCGCGGCGGCCGCGGCCAGCTCCTCGGCCTCGCGGTCGGTGGCGGTGACGGCCAGGACCGTGCCCTCCTCGGCCAGCCCGGTGGCCAGGAACGGCCGCAGCGCGGCCGGCCCCTCCACGCGGACGGCGGGGGTGTCGGCCGTGCGCGGGTCGAGCGCGCAGGCGGCGTCGAGCGCGGCACGCAGCCCGGAGTCGGCAACGGCGGCGGTGAGCAGACCGGACAGTGGTGCGACCACGGGACTCCTCGCGAGAGCGCATGCGGACAGACCCCTGCCCGGGTCGGGTGCCCGTACGGGGGATGGCGGGTCCGACGATACGCCCGCCCGGTTCCCGTCCCGCGAGTCGGGAGCAGGGCCCGCCCGAGCCCGAGCGCCGCCGGGTCGGGCCCCGAGAATCGTCGCAGCGCGACCCGCGGGTTTCACGGGCAGGTGACACGCAGGCAACAGCCGCGGCGTGCACTGATCGGCGACTCACCGACGGTGAGGCGCGAGCAGGAGATCGCCCGCGGGCTGGAGCTCGGCCTGCCGGGCGCGGGCTCCGTCGTGGACCGCACCATCCCACCTTCTCCCGCGGAGAGCTTCCGCACTTCGCGGGCATCAACACCTTCCTGGAGGCCCCCTACCGGGAGGACGTCGCGCCGCTGCGGGGGTACGACGTCGCCGTTCTGGGCGTCCCGCTCGACGGCGGCACGACCTACCGATCCGGCACCCGTTTCGGGCCGCAGGGGATCCGCAAGATCTCCGCGCTGGCCCGTACTCGTTCGAGCTGGGCGTGGACCTGCGGGAGTCGATCACGATCGCCGACCTCGGAGACGTGTTCACCATTCCCGGCACCATCGAGAAGTGTGTCGACCAGATCACGAAGGCCGTCTCGCACGTCTACGGAGACCGACCTCGACGAGCGGATGAACGCGATGGGGCTGCTCTCCCTGCCCGACTTCTACCGTCTGAAGTACCGGCGTCCGGTGGAGGTCCGGGCGGCGATGGTGAGCGGGATCGCGGTGCGTCTGGTGCTGTTCGTGCTCACCCCGACTCGGCCCACCCCGGACCGGGCCAGCCCGGAACCCGCGATCGCCTGACCCACCGTGCGCCGGAGGTCAGGGGCGGGGTGGTAGAGCGGGCCTGGCGCGGCTGGGGCGGGTGAGCGGGTCCGGCGGGGTGACCGGCGGGTCGGCTTCCAGGGCCTCCAGGGCGATCCGCACCGCCGTCTCCAGCTGCGGGTCCCGACCCGCCACCCAGTCCTGGGGCGCCACCACGACCTCCACGTCCGGGTCCACGCCGTGGTTCTCCACCGACCAGTGCAGGTCGTCGAACCAGAACGAGTAGCGCGGCTGGGTCACCCGGGTGCCGTCGACCAGCGCGTACCGGCTGTCGATGCCGATCACGCCGCCCCAGGTCCGGACGCCGACGACCGGGCCCAGGCCCATCCGCTTGAACGCGGCCGTCACGATGTCGCCGTCCGAGCCGGCGTGCTCGTCGACGACCGCCACGATCGGCCCGCGCGGGGCACCCTCGGGATAGGTGGCGGGCGCGCGGTGCCGCACGACGTCCCACCCGATCACCTTGCGTGCCAGCTTCTCGATCACCAACTGCGAGGTGTGCCCGCCCGAGTTGCCGCGGACGTCGAGCACCAGCCCGTCCCGCCGGGCCTCGCGGGCGAAGTCGCGGTGCAGCTGCGCCCAGCCCGACGCGACCATGTCCGGCACGTGCAGGTAGCCGAGACGGCCCTCGGACCGGTCGGCCACGAACGCCCGGCGGCCGGCGACCCAGTCGTGGTAGCGCAGGTCGAGCTCGCTGCTCAGCGGGGTGACGACCACCCGGCGCAGCTCGCCGGAGGTGGTCCTGATCGTGAGCTCGGTGAGGGTGCCGGCCGTGCCGACGAGCAGCGGGGCCGGTCCGAGCTCGGGGTCGACGGGCCGGCCGCCGACCTCGAGCAGCACGTCGCCGGGCCGGACGTCGACGCCGGGGTCCGACAACGGGCTGCGCGCGCTCGGCGCCGAGGTCTCCGGCGGGAGCACCCGGGCGATCCGCCAGCCGCCCGTCCCGTCCGGCTCGAGGTCGGCACCGAGCAGGCCGGGGCGACCCGTCCAGTCCCCGCCCGCGCCGCGGCCCACGACGTAGGCGTGCGACGAGCCCAGCTCGCCCTGCACCTCGTAGAGCAGGTCGACCAGGTCGTCCGCGCTGCCGACGGCCTCGACCAGCGGCCGGTACCGCGCCAGCTCGGCCGCCCAGTCGACCCCCGCCATGTCCTCGACCCAGAAGTGGTCCCGCATCAGCCGGCCCGCCTCGTCGAACATCTGGCGCCACTCGGCCGCCGGGTCGACCGTCACCGAGATGCGGTGGACGTCGATCTCGAACTCGTCCGCGTCCCCCTCCGACGGCGCCGACGACCCGGATCTGTCCGGACGCAGCACCCGCAGCGTGCGGCCGTCCCGGACGACGAGCCGGTTGCCGTCGCCGCTGACCGCATAGCCGTCCGCCGGGTCGGCGATGGTGTCGGCCTTGCGCCGCTTCAGGTCGTAGCGCTCGAGGACCGGGCGCGGGTCGTCGCCGCCGTGCCGGCCCTCGCCGAGCACGCCGGTGACCGGGACCCACAGCCAGAGCAGGCAGTCCGTGGCGGCGCCGAGCGCGCGGTAGCGGCCCTCCGGGACCGGGATCGGCACGACGCGGGCCGTCAGCCCCTCGACGTCGACCACCGTCTGCGGCGGGCCGTCCTTGGTGCCGTTCGCCTCGTCCGGCACGCCGGCCACCAGCTCGGCCGCCTTCTCCGCGACCTTCCCGGCCTCCGCCTCCTCGGTGCTCCCGGGCGCGGGGAGATCGTCCGGCTCCTCGTCCACCGCCGACACCGGGCGTCCGTCCGGGCCCGCGCCGAAGGGCGAGGGCGTGCGGGCCGCCAGCGGCACCAGGAACGGGCGCCACGACGCCGGGAAGGTGAGGTCGAAGGAGTGCTCGTCGTAGATCGGGTCGAAGCTGCGCCGGGACAGGAAGGCCAGGTACTTGCCGTCGCCGGTGAAGACGGGGTCGGTGTCGACGAACCGCGGCTCGGTGACCGCGACGAGCGTGTCCGGCTGACCGTCGTGCGCGAGCTGCACCAACATGATCCGGCTGAGCTCGGGCTCCACCGGGTCCTCGTAGGCCAGCCACCGGCTGTCCGGCGAGAAGGCGAGCCCCGCGATCTCGCCCGCCGCACCGCGGGCGGGTTCGCGCAGCGCGCCGGTGGCGGTGTCGAGCAGGAGGAGCCGCCCGTCGTGCGTGGCCAGCGCCGCCAGCGCGCCGTCCGGGGAGGGCGCCAGCTCCAGCACCCGGCCGAGCTCGCCGGACCCGTACCGGACCGGCTCGGGAGCGCCGGCCGCGTGCGGGTCCAGGGGGGAGATCGCGACGGCGTCCTCGCCGGTGGCGTCGTCGATCCAGATCGCGCGGTCGTCGCCGAGGGGCCGGGCCAGCCGCGCCCGGACCCCCGGCTCGGCGAGCAGCGTGCGTGCCGGCCCGTCCCGGTGGGTGAGGCGGTGCACCGTGCCCCGGACCCCGACGACGCTGGCCCGCCCCGTGCGGTCCGGGTACGCCCCGCTCACCCAGCGGGCGGTGGTGACGCGGTGCGGCTCGCGGTCGGTCCGGGGCCCGCCGAGGCGGATGGGCAGGCGCCGCGGCCCGGCGGCGTCGGCGGGCTCGAGGGACTCGAGCAGGTACAGCTCGCCCGCGGACTCGTAGATCACCCGGCTGCCGTCCGTGCTCGCGTGCCGGGCGTAGAACGCGGGAGCCCCCTCGGCGCCGTGGTCGGTGTGCCGGCGCAGGTCGGCGAGCGTCCCGCGGTCGACCGAGTAGAGGTTGCCCCACCCCTCGTGGTCGGAGAGGAACGCGATGCGGTCGCCGACCAGCATCGGCGCGTCGAGCTGGCCCGAGAGCTCCGCCAGGATGCGGCGGAACCCGCCGTCGCCCTCCGGGTCCCACCAGATCGTCCCCGCGGTGCCGCCGCGGTAGCGCTTCCACCACGCCATGTCGCGGGCCATCGTCCGGCCGACGAGCACCCCCGGGTCACCCTGCGCGACCGCCGACACCGGCCCGTAGTCCAGTCGCCGCGGCCGCCCGCCCTCGGCGGGGACCGCGTACGCCCACGTGTTCGCCCCCGTGTGCTCGCCGACCGCCGAGACCGCGAGGACCTCCCCGCCGCCCGACCAGCCCGCCAGCCGGGTCCGCAGGTCGCCCCAGAACGTGATCCTGCGGGCGGCGCCACCGTCGGCGTCGGCGACCCGGACCTCCGGAGCCCCGTCCTTCCGGGACGTCCAGGCGACCAGCGTGCCGTCCGGCGAGAACCGCGGCCGTGCGGCCGGGACGTCGTCGGCGGTCAGGCGGGTGGCACGGCCCCCGCCGAGCGGGGCGGTCCAGACGTCGTCCTCGGCGACGAACACGACCTCGTCGCCGGCGAGATGGGGGAATCGGAGGTAACTGCGGGACACCGCGCCACCGTAACCGCCGGGTCCGACAGGACCGGGCCACGGCGGGCGGCCGCCGGATACCGCCGCTCGCGCGCGCCGCGGTGATCGCGCGGTCCGCTAGGGTCCGGCCGCGTGTTGGAGATCGGGGGACTCGAGAAGCGGTTCGGCCGGCGGACGGCTCTGGCGGACGTCACCTTCGACGTGCGGCCCGGCGAGGTCTTCGGGTTCGTCGGGAGCAACGGCGCGGGCAAGACGACGACCATGCGCATCGTGCTCGGCGTGCTCACCGCCGACGCCGGTGAGGTGCGCTGGAAGGGGGCCCCGATCGACGCGGAGGCCCGCCGCCGGGTCGGGTACATGCCCGAGGAGCGCGGGCTCTACCCGAAGATGCGGGTCGGCGAGCAGCTCGCCTACCTGGCCCGGCTGCACGCCGTCCCCGCCGCGGACGCGGCCTCGGCGGTACAGCGGTGGACCGAGCGGCTCGGCGTCGCCGAGCGGGTGGGCGACGAGGTCCAGAAGCTCTCGCTGGGCAACCAGCAGCGCGTGCAGCTCTGCGCGGCGCTGGTGCACGACCCTGAGGTCCTGGTCCTCGACGAGCCCTTCTCCGGGCTCGATCCCACGGCGGTCGAGGTGATGAGCCAGGTGCTGCGGGACAAGGCCGACGAGGGGGTCCCGGTCGTGTTCTCCTCCCACCAGCTCGATCTCGTGGAGCGGCTCTGCGACCGGGTCGGGATCATCGCGGCCGGCCGGATGGTGGCGGTCGGCACCGTGCCCGAGCTGCGGTCGGGCGGGGTGGAGCGGATCGACGTCGTCGGGCCGGAGGGGGACTGGGCGTCCGGGCTCCCGGGGGTCGCCGTCGTCGCGCGGGAGGGCCGGCGGACCCGGGTGCAGCTCGACGGCGTCTCGGACCAGGAGCTGCTCGCCGCGGCCCTCGCGGCGGGACCGGTGCACGAGTTCGCGCCCTACCGCCCGCCGCTGACCGAGCTCTACCGCGACGTGGTGTCGGGAGGTGCGGCGTGAGCCGGTCGCCGGAACGGGGCGGGCTGTCCCCGCAGCAGGCCGTGGGGCTGGTGGCCCGCCGGGAGTTCAGCACGCAGGTGCGGTCCAGGAGCTTCGCCGTCGGGATCGTGATCTCGCTGGTGATCTTCGGGATCTACGCGCTGATCTTCCAGTTCGTGGGCAGCCAGACGTCGTCGGACTCCCTGGGCGTGACCCCGGCCGCGCAGCCCCTCGTCCCGTCCCTCCGCCAGGCCGCGACGGTCGCGGGCCGGAGCCTCACGATCACCGAGGTGAGCGGTGCGGAGGGCGAGGCCCAGGTCCGGACCGGAGACCTCGACGCCGTGCTCGACCGGGCCCCCGGGTGGACGTTGACCGGCCGCGACACCGTCGGGACCGAGCTGCAGAACCTGGTGTCGACGGTGGTCCGGCAGGCGACCCTGGACGAGGCGCTGCGGGCCGCGGGTCAGGACCCGGCCGCGGTCGCGGCGCAGGGCCGGGTCGCGGTGACGACGCTCGAACCCGCGGACCCCGAGCGCGGGCAGCGGCTGGCGCTCGCGATCGTCACGTCGGTGCTGCTGTTCATGTCGCTGATCGGGTACGGGTCGGCCGTCGCCCAGGGCGTGGTGGAGGAGAAGTCGAGCCGGGTCGTGGAGCTGCTGCTGTCCACGATCAAGCCGGTCCACCTGCTCGCCGGGAAGGTGCTGGGGCTGGGCGCGGTCGGGCTGCTGCAGCTGCTGATCCTGGGTGCGATCGGGGTCGTGGTGGGCAGCGTGACCGGGCTGCTCAGCGCCCCGACGGCGGCGGCGCCGGCGCTCGTCGCGGCGGTGGTGTGGTACTTGCTGGGCTTCTTCCTCTACGCCTCGGTCTACGCGGCGGCGGGATCTATGGTGTCGCGCCAGGAGGAGCTGCAGTCGCTCGTCGCGCCGATCATGTTCCCGCTGCTGATGCCGTTCGTCTTCGCGGTCTCGGTGCTGCCGGGGGACCCGCGGAACACCCTGGCGACGGTGCTGTCGTTCGTCCCCTTCTTCGCGCCGACGCTGATGCCCGCCCGGCAGGCACTCGGCGTCGCGAGCGGGTGGGAGGTGCTGGTCGCGATCGGGCTCACCGTCGCCGCGATCGTCGGGGTGGTGGCCGTCGCGGCCCGGATCTACCGCAACTCGGTCCTGCGCACCGGCGCCCGGGTCGGCTGGGCGGAGGCGTTCCGGGGCTGACCGGCGTCCGCGCAGGTCAACGGGCGTAGCGCTCCTGGGCGCGGGCCCGCGCCTTGGCCGCCTCCACCGCCCGGTCCTTCGGCGGCGCGGTGGTGACGAGCTCGTCGAGCAGGTGCCGGGTGACGTGCGCGATCTCCGCCACCGCCCGGTCGAACGCCTCCCGGTTGGCCTGCGAGGGCCTCGCCGCGCCGCTGATCTTGCGGACGTACTGCAGCGCCGCCGCCTCCACCTCCGCGGTGGTGGCGGGCGGCTCGAAGTTGTGCAAGGTGCGGATGTTGCGGCACATGCGCGCTCTCCCGGATCCGACGACGACTCCTGCCGTTGTAGCAGCTCAGGGCGAGCCGACCACGTACATGCCCGCGTCGAGCGTCCCCGCGGCCTGGCGGGACCGCAAGACCGCGAGCCGGGTGAAGCGGTGGTCGAACGCCTCCTGCGTCAACCCCCGCGCCCGGTACTCGGACACCAGCTGCCGGGCGCCGGCGGGGATCGTCCATCCCGCCTCGAAGCCCAGCTCCTTGCGCGCCCGCGCGAAGTCGACGCGGTAGGAGCGCGGATCGTTGCCGGCCTCGCCGGTGATCGCCAGCTCCGCACCCGGGACCGCCTCCACGACGGCCTGGGCGATCTCGGCGACCGTCCGGTTGTTCTGCTCGGTCCCCACGTTGTACGCGCGCCCCCGGACGACGTCGGCGGGCGCGGCCAGGGCCGCGACGACGGCGCCGGCGATGTCCTCGGCATGGGCGAGCGGACGCCACGGGGTGCCGTCCGAGAGCACCTTGACCACGCCCGAGAGGACGGCGTGCCCGGTGAGGTTGTTGAGCACGATGTCGGCCCGCAACCGCGGCGAGAAGCCGAAGGCGGTGGCGTTGCGCATCGAGACGGGGACGAAGTCGGCGTCCGCGAGATCGGCGAGGTCGTCCTCCACCCGCACCTTCGACTCGGCGTAGGGCGTGACCGGCTTGAGCGGCGCGTCCTCGTCGACCAGGTCGTCGGCCGACTGGGCGCCGTAGACCGAGCAGGTGGAGGCGTAGACGAAGCGCCGGACCCCGGCGTCCTTCGCGAGCCGGGCGAGCCGGCTGGACGCGTGGTGGTTGATGTCGTAGGTGATCTTCGGGGCCAGCGAGCCGAGCGGGTCGTTCGAGAGCGCCGCCAGGTGCACCACGGCGTCGAAGCCGGTCAGCTGGTCCGCCGTCACCTCGCGGAGATCGACGGCGAGGCCCGGCACGTCCGGGGTGTCGAGCGAGCCGAGCACGCAGTCGGCGAACAGCCCACTGTCCAGGCCCCGGACGTCGTGTCCGGCGGCCGCCAGGATCGGGGCCGCCACGGTGCCCAGGTAGCCCTGGTGGCCGGTCAGCAGTACGCGCACTGGTGTCTCCTCGTCGCCGTCCCACGGTGCACGGGATGACTCGCCCCCGGAGCGCGGAGCATTAGTCGACCGGATCGATCCCCGTCAGCGGCGCGACGCCCAGCACCAGCTTCTGGGCGTGGAAGGCCTCGGCGTACCGCGCATGGCACTGCACGCCCCGGACCCGGGCGAGGCCGGCGAAGGTCTCGGCGTCGAACCAGGTCCGGTCCCGCTGGCTGCCGTAGTGCTCCAACAGCTTGGTGATCTTCTCGCGGAGGACGGGCTCGGCGAGCGGCAGGTAGACCGACGGCTGCGCGAGGTCGCTCTCCCACTTCAGGATCTCGTAGCCGAGGGCGAGATGGTCGCGGAACACCGTCGGGATGATCGTGGCGAGGGTCCGGTGGTCCTGGTGCGCGTCGTGCGGCGCGGGGCCCAGGATCAGGTCCGGCTCCCCCATCCTCCGGACCTCCTCGACCGCCTGCTTCGCCCGCTCCCAGCGCACCGGGACGCGGCCGTCGGGCAGGTCGTGCACGATGATCTCGAGCTTGGCGCCGGGACAGAACGCCGCGAGCGCCTCCCGTTCCTCCTCCTCGCGCAGCGACCCGCCACCCGTCAGGACCATGGCGGTGACGGAGACACCCGGGTGGGCACGGCAGAGCTCGAGCAATGCCCCACCGGCCCCGATCGCGATGTCGTCGCAGTGGGCTCCGAGCAGGACCATCCGGTCCAGTCGCTCGGGCAGCAGGCTCAGCATCGTCGGGCTCAGCGCTCCTCGCGGACGGGACGGCACCGGATCGGCGCCGCGGGGCGGTCGGTGGCGCACACCAGCATCCCCCGTCGGGGCCCGCACCGACAGGGCCGAACGATCACTGCCGGACGCTCACACGACCTCGAGCGACGGGATCGGGAAGACCAGCCGGCCGCCCCACTCCCGCGCGAAGGCGAGTTGTTCGACGAGCTCGTCGCGCAGGTTCCAGGGCAGGACCAGCACGTAGTCCGGGCGGTCGGCCTCGATGCGCTCGGGCGGCAGGATCGGGATCCGGGTACCCGGGGTGAACCTCCCGTGCTTGTACGGGTTGCGGTCGACGGTGTAGGCGAGCAGGTCCGGCCGGATCCCGCAGTAGTTGAGCAGGGTGTTGCCCTTGCCGGGGGCCCCGTAGCCCACGACCGTCCGCCCGGCGCGTCGGGCCTCGATCAGGAACGCGACCAGGTCGTCGCGGACCCGCGAGACCGCCTCGGCGAACCCGTCGTGCCCGTCGGCCGTGTGCAGTCCCGCCTTCTCCTCCGCGGCCAGCACCTCCCGGACCCGTTCCGACGGCTCGCCGAAGACCGCGGCGGGGCGGGCCCAGACCCGGATGGACCCGCCGTGGGTGTCCAGGAGTTCGACGTCGACGACCGCCAGTCCGGCCGTGGCGAGCGCGCGCTGGGCCGTGAACAGCGTGTAGTACTGGAAGTGCTCGTGGTAGACGGTGTCGAACTGGGTCCGCTCGACGAGCGTGAGCAGGTGCTGGACCTCGACGGACACCCACCCGTCGTCCGCGACGAGGGCGCGCAGGCCCTCGGTGAACCCGACGACGTCCGGGATGTGCGCGTAGACGTTGTTGAGCGCGACGAGATCGGCAGGCCCGTGCTCCGCACGTACCCGGGCCCCGGTCTCCGGGGTCAGGAACGCGGTCAACGTCGGCACGCCCCGCTCGCGCGCAGCCTCACCCACGTTGCGCGAGGGCTCGATCCCCAGGCAGCGGACGCCCCGCTCGACGACGTGGTGCAGCAGGTAGCCGTCGTTGCTGGCCACCTCCACCACGAACGAGTCCGCGCCGAGCCCGAGCCGCTCGGCCGACGCGTCGACGTACCGCCGGGCGTGCTCGACCCACGAGGTCGAGTAGGAGGAGTAGTAGGCGTACTCGGTGAAGGTCTCCTCCGGTGTGATCAGCGGGGGGAGCTGGGCGAGCAGGCACTCCTCGCAGACCCGCACGTGCAGCGGGTACGTCGGCTCGGGCAGCTCGAGCGCGTCGGCGGTCAGGAAGAGCTCGCACGGGGGCGTCGCCCCGAGGTCGACGAAGCTGCGCAGGCTCGTCGACCCGCACAGCCGGCAACGGAGATCGGTCACGGTTCGTCCTGCCCCCCGGGCGATGGCCTGCACGACACGACCGGGTTCGCCCGGTCCGCCGCCGCCGTTACCGGACGGGTGCCGGCCGACCGCGCGACCGGCCCACCCGGCACGACCGGACGCACCGCCGTGACAGGATGGAGGCCTGTCCGCCGTGGTGTAACGGCAGCACCTCGGATTTTGGTTCCGATGGTCCAGGTTCGAATCCTGGCGGCGGAGCAGCGGACCCGCGTCGCGGGCGAATTCTGTCGGTGGGCTGCGCCATCATTCGACCATCCGTTCGAATCGGGAGGTCGGGATGTGCGTGAGGTGTGCGGGAGCGACGCAGGAGCAGGCCCTGGAGCAGGTGCTCTGCACCATCGGTCGGTACGGCTGGGCGGTGCAGGCCGTGGAGGGCGACCGGGTGCACCCGCCGTGGGCGTACACCGTCGGCCTGCACCTGCGCGGACGCCCGGAGCTGGTCGTGACCGGGCTGCCGGCCCGGCACGCCGCGGAGCTGCTGGACGGGGTCGCGGCGCACCTGCTGCACTCGGAGACACCGCCCGAACCCGGGGAACGCGTCCCGCTGCACGAGGGCCCGGTCGTCGAGTTCGTCGCGCTGCCCCATCCCGATGCGCACCTGAACGTGGCCGTCACGTTGCTCGGGCCCGAGATCCGTGCCCTGCAGATGGTCTGGGCCGACGAGCGGGGGCACTGGCCCTGGGATCCGGGCTTCCGGGCCGCGCGCGGGGCACGCGGCGGCCAACCCGTGCTGGGTCCGCGGGCGCCCGGAGCCCCCGAGGCACGCCGGCGGAACCGGTGAACGGACCGGCCCCCGGACAACGTCAGAACCGGCCTCTCCGTCGACGGGGTCGGTCCCATGCCGCGGGGGGACGGCCCGCCGGATCACGGCGGGCCGCCCCTCGCGTCGGTCGCGGCCTCGTGGAACGCCGGACGGCGCTCAGCGGCCGCCGGTGGGCTTCGGCGAGGGCGGCGGCCCGGGCCGTCCGTTCCCCGTGCACTTCGGGCTCGTGGTCGTGCGCATGCCTCGTCCGTCCCCCTCGGCGGGCGCGCTCAGTCCAGCGCGGCGTCGAGTGTGATCGTGGTGCCCGTGAGCGCCTTGCTGACCGGGCAGCCGTCCTTGGCGGCCTGGGCCGCCTTCTCGAACGCGGCGGCGTCCATGCCGGGAACCTCGCCCCGCACGGTCAGGGCGATGCCCGTGATCCGGAACCCCCCGCCCTGGTCGGGCCCGAGCGAGACGTCCGCCTTCACGTCCAGCGACTCCGGCGTCGCCCCCTCCTGCCCGATCAGCGCGGAGAGCTGCATCGCGTAGCAGGCCGAGTGTGCCGCCGCGATGAGCTCCTCCGGGCTGGTGGTGCCGCCGGCCTCGTCGGCCGCACGCTTGGGGAAGCTGACGTCGTAGGTGCCGACCTTGCTGCTGGTCAGCTCGACCTGGCCGGACCCCTGTTCCAGGGTCCCGTTCCAGGCCGTCCGTGCGGTGCGAGTGGGCATCCGAACCTCCCGTCGACAGCGGCATTCCTCCCACAGGGGGACCCGGTGTCGGCGCCGACGACACCGATCTGGAGGTCGGGCGCGACGACCGGTCGCCCCGCCACGACGAACGGGGGCTCAGCGCACCTGGACGGCGTCGCCGACCCGCAGGAAGTCGTAGAACGCGCGGGCGTCCTCGTGGGCCAGGCGCACGCAGCCCGCCGAGGGCGTCTGCAGGTTGCCCTCGTGGAAGGCGATCCCGCCCTCGGCGAAGAACACCGCGAACGGCATCGGGGCGTCGTTGAACTCCTTGCTGCGGTGCGTGTCGTTCTTCCACTCGACCTCGAAGTCGCCCCGCGGCGTCTCGTGGCCGGGGCCGCCCGGGCTCATCGCCACGGCTCCGCGCACCACCCGCCCGTCCTCGATCAACCAGGCCTTCTTCCCGGCCAGGTCCACGCACGCGCGCGCCTCGGCCGTGCACGGCGTCCCCTCCACGGCAGCGGGACCCGGTCCCGCGAGGGCCTGCCCCTGACCGGCGGCGAGCGTCCCCACCCCGACCAGTCCGGCCGCGACGGCGCCGCGTACCCGCGGCGAACGAGCCCTGCTGTGCCTTCCCATGTGTCCGCTCGGCGCCTTTCATCCCGTTCGACCCGACCAGCAGCACAACGACCGGGACGGGGGGAGGTAACGAGGCGAACGACCGGCCCGACAGGCCCGCGTAGGATTCGCCCCGCATCGGGGACCGACCATCTCGAGGAGCGCCCATGCCCGACCGCCCTTCCGCCCGCCCCGCCGCCGCCGTGGTGCTGGCCGCGGGTGAAGGGACCCGGATGCGGTCCGCGACCTCCAAGGTGCTGCACGAGATCGGCGGCCGGAGCCTGCTCGGGCACGCCGTGCACGCCGTGGCGGAGCTGGAGCCCGAGCACCTCGCCGTGGTCGTCGGACACGCCCGCGAGCAGGTGAGCGCCGCACTCGACCGGATCGGCGACGAGGTGGCGCGCCGGGTCCTGCCCGCCGTCCAGGAGCAGCAGAACGGCACGGGCGACGCCGTCCGCTGCGGTCTCGCCGCCCTGCCCGCCGGGCTCACCGGCACGGTGCTCGTCACCTACGGCGACGTGCCGCTGCTCGACGCCACCACGTTCACCCAGGTCCTGCGCACCCACGAGAGCGCGGGCGCCGCGGTCACGCTGCTGACCACCGAGCTCGACGAGCCCACCGGGTACGGCCGGATCGTCCGCGACCCGACGGGATCGGTGCTGCGGATCGTCGAGCAGAAGGACGCGACGGAGGAGCAACGGGCGCTCTCGGAGGTCAACTCCGGCGTCTACGCCTTCGATGCCGCCTTCCTCACCGCCGGGCTCGGCCGGCTCGACACCGCGAACGCCCAGGGCGAGCTCTACCTCACCGACCTGGTCGCACTCGCGGTCGCCGAGGGGCTGCGCGTCGAGTCGGTACGGGTGGACGATCCCTGGCTGGTCGCCGGCGTCAACGACCGCGTGCAGCTCGCCGCGGTCCGCGCCGAGCTCAACCGGCGCCTCCTGGAGCGGTGGATGCTCGCCGGCGTCACCGTCGTCGACCCCTCGACCACCTGGGCGGACGTCCAGGTCCGGCTGGGGCGGGACGTCGTCGTCGAGCCGGGTACGCAGCTGCGCGGGCACACCACCGTGGGCGACGCCGCGGTGGTCGGCCCGGACACCACCCTCACGGACGTCGAGGTCGGCGAGGGCGCCTCGGTGGTCCGCACGCACGGTTCGTCGTCGTGGATCGGCGCCGGCGCCTCGGTGGGTCCCTTCGCCTACCTGCGCCCGGGCACCCGCCTGGGGGCCGAGGGCAAGATCGGCACCTTCGTCGAGGTGAAGAACGCCGAGATCGGCCGCGGCTCCAAGGTGCCGCACCTCACCTACGTGGGCGACGCCACGATCGGCGAGCAGAGCAACATCGGCGCCTCCTCGGTCTTCGTCAACTACGACGGCGTGAGCAAGCACCGCACCACGATCGGATCACACGTCCGGACGGGGTCGGACACGATGTTCATCGCCCCGGTGACGATCGGCGACGGCGCGTACACCGGCGCCGGCACGGTCGTGCGCGAGGACGTTCCACCGGGGGCGCTGGCGGTGTCGTCCGGACCACAGCGCACCATCGACGGATGGGTCGTACGGAAGCGACCCGGCACGCCGGCGGCCGAGGCCGCCGAGCGGGCCAGCGACACGGCCGCCCGGGATGCGGCCGAGAGCGGCCGAGGAGGCACAGCGCAGTGAGTGCGATGTCGGGTCAGCCCAAGAAGAACCTCATGTTCTTCTCCGGGAGGGCGCACCCGGAGCTGGCCGAGCAGGTCGCCAAGGAGCTCGACGTCACCGTCACGCCGCAGTCGGCGTACTCCTTCGCGAACGGCGAGATCTTCGTCCGGTTCGAGGAGTCGGTGCGCGGCAGCGACGCGTTCGTGCTGCAGGCGCACAGCGCCCCCATCAACGACGCCATCATGGAGCAGCTGATCATGGTCGACGCGCTCAAACGCGCCTCGGCCAAGCGGATCACCGTGGTCATGCCGTTCTGGGGGTACGCACGCCAGGACAAGAAGCACCGCGGCCGCGAGCCCATCTCGGCGCGGCTGGTGGCGGACATGTTCAAGACCGCGGGTGCGGACCGCATCATGACGGTCGACCTGCACACCGCGCAGATCCAGGGCTTCTTCGACGGCCCGGTGGACCACCTGTTCGCGCTGCCGGTGCTCGCCGAGCACATCAAGCAGCACTATGCGGACGAGGACCTCGCCGTCGTCTCCCCCGACTCGGGGCGCGTGCGGCTGGCGGAGCGCTGGGCGGAGACACTGGGGGGCACACCCCTGGCCTTCATCCACAAGACCCGCGACCCGCGCAAGCCCAACGAGGCCAAGGCGAACCGCGTCGTCGGTGAGATCGAGGGCCGCACCTGCGTGGTCATCGACGACATGATCGACACGGGTGGCACCGTCGCGAAGACGGTCGAGGTGCTGCTCAAGGAAGGGGCGAAGGACGTCGTCATCGCCGCCACCCACGGTGTGCTCTCCGGCCCGGCCGTGGAGCGGCTGTCGAGCTGCGGTGCCCGCGAGGTGATCTTCACCGACACGCTGCCGATCCCGGACGAGAAGCGGTTCCCGAGCATGACCGTCCTGTCGATCGCCCCGCTGCTCGCCGAGGCGATCCACCAGGTGTTCGACGACGGTTCGGTCACCAGCCTGTTCGACGGCAACGCCTGATCCACAGGTGCGCAACGCCTGATCCACACGTACGCAGGGGCGGGGGGCTCGCGCCTCCCGCCCCTTCGGCGTTACCGGGACCAGCCGGACATCCGTATCGTTTCCCCAGCTCGGACCCGGCTCGACCGCCCTCCCGCGGCTCGCCGACGCGGCCGACGGCGCGCGCAGGATCGGGCCGACGGACCCTCCGACGGGCCGCTCACGGGCCGGGCGTATCCTGATCGACGGTTCCGCGGCGAGGGCGGGTGTTCGACGAGCCCGCCGTCATCGACGTGGGTTGGCATTCCCGCCGCCTCCTCGCCGCGCGCTCACGCGAAATCAGCTGTACGAGGAGAGACCCACCGTGGCCCAGTCCAAGATCGCCGCCGAGACCCGGACCGAGTTCGGCAAGGGCGCCGCGCGGCGCACCCGCAAGGCGGGCAAGATCCCCGCCGTCCTGTACGGGCACGGCACCGACCCGCAGCACCTGACGCTGCCGTCGCTCGAGTTCGCCGCCGTCGTCCGCGAGCAGGGTCGTAACGCCGTGCTCGAGCTGGACATCTCCGGCACCAGCCAGCTGGCGCTGACCAAGACCGTCACCTTCCACCCGATCCGCCCGTACATCGAGCACGTCGACCTGCTGGTCGTGAAGCGGGGCGAGAAGGTCGTCGTCGAGATCCCGGTCATCGTGACCGGCGAGGCCGCGCCGGGGACCCTGGTCACCCAGGACCTGAACACCGTCGAGGTCGAGGCCGACGCCCTGAACATCCCCGAGAACGTCGAGATCTCGGTCGAGGGCGTCGAGGTCGGCACCCACTTCACCGCCGGCTCGCTCACCCTGCCGCGGGGTTCGGAGCTGCGCACCGACGCGGAGGCCCTGGTCGTCAACGTGGTCGCCGCGCCGACCGCCGAGGACCTCGAGGCCACCGAGGACCTCGAGGGCGCCGGTGTCGTCGAGGTCGCCCCGGAGACCCCGGCCGCCGAGCCCGAGGCCCCGGTCGAGGCCGAGTCCGGCGACGGCGAGTCCGGCTCCGCCGAGAGCTGAGGCGATGGCGCCGGCACCGTCCACCGGCACGGCTCTGGTGGTCGGGCTCGGGAACCCCGGGCCCGGCTACGCCGACACCCGGCACAACGTCGGCTTCGGCGTCGTCGAGCTGCTGGCCGAGCGGGCCGGCGCCCGGTTCTCGCTGCACAAGCGGTCGAACGCCGAGGTCGCCGAGGGCCGGCTCGCGGGCCGCAAGGTCGTGCTGGCCAAGCCGCGGACGTACATGAACGAGTCCGGCGGGCCCGTCACCGGGCTGGTCCGGTACTTCTCCGTGCCGCCGGAGGAGCTCGTCGTGGTGCACGACGACCTGGACCTCGGGTTCGGGGTGATCCGGCTGAAGCGGGGCGGCGGCGAGGGCGGGCACAACGGGCTGCGCTCGATCAGCCGCTCGCTGGGCACGAAGGACTACCTGCGGGTCCGGTTCGGCATCGGGCGGCCACCGGGCCGTCAGGACCCGGCGGACTATGTGCTCAAGCGGTTCTCCGCCACCGAGCGCAAGGAGCTGGACTTCGCGGTCGACCTCGCCGCCGACGCGGCCGAGGCCCTGCTCGAGCAGGGACTCGAACCGGCCCAGAACCGCTTCCACGCCCTCTCCGGCTGACCCCGCCCTGCACGAACGGCACTCTTGTGCGGACCTACCGCACAAAAGTGCCGTTCGTGCATTCGGAGCCGGGGAACGCGCGGCGCTACCGGGTCAGGTGCGGGTCTGGAGCAGGTCGGCGGTCGCCGCGCGGCGCAGCTTGCCCGAGGGCGTCTTGGGCAGGGTGCCGGGGGGCAGCACCTCCACCCGCGCCGGTCGCACGCCGACGGCGGACACCACCCGCGCGGTGACGTCCTTGCGGATCACCGCGGCTTCGGACTCGTCGTCGGCCTTGCGGGCCTCGACGGCCACGGCGAACGACTCGCGCCGCTGCCCCTCCCCGGCGAAGAGCCGCACGGCCACGGCGTTGCCCGCGCGCACCCCGTCGGCCTCCGCGGCGGCGCGCTCGATGTCGGTCGGGTAGATGTTGCGCCCGGCCATGATGATCACGTCCTTGCGCCGCCCGCAGACGACGACCTGGCCGTCCTCGACGAGATAGCCCTCGTCGCCGGTGTCGAACCAGCCCTGCGCGTCCTGGGTGGCGACGGGCCCGTTCATTGTCAGGTAGCCCGGGGTCACCGACTCGCCGCGCAGCTGGATCACCCCGACCCCGCGCGTGCCGAGCACCTCGCCGCGCTCCCCCACCACGCGCGCCTCGATCCCCGGCAGGGGCGGTCCGAGCAGCGGGAAGGTCCGGGTCGGAGCCTCGCCGGCCGGCTCGGCCCGGCGCCCGGACTCGAGCGCGTCGGCGTCGATCTCGTCGACGGCCAACCCGGTCTCGACGGGCGCGAACGCCACCCCGAGCGCGGTCTCGGCCATCCCGTAGGCACACAGCACCGATTCCGGGCGCAGCCCGAATCGCGCCCCCGCGTCGACGAACGCCCCGACGGCCGCCGGATCGACGGGCTCGGCGCCGTTGAGCGCGATGCGCAACGACGACAGGTCGAGCTCCTGGTCGGCTCGGGCGAGCTGCCGGGCGAGGACGGCGTAGGCGAAGTTCGGCGCGGCGGTGACGGTGCCGCGGTACTTCGAGATCAGCTCGGCCCACAGCAGCGGCCGGGACAGGAAGTCGACCGGTGTGACGGTGACGAGCTCGAGCGCGGTGACCATCGGGATGGTCAGGAACCCGACCATGCCCATGTCGTGGAAGAGCGGCAGCCAGGAGACCATCACGTCGCGCTCGACGTCGAGCCGCGCGGCCTCGCGCATGGCGTTGATGTTCGCGTGCAGGTTGCGGTGGGTGATCCGCACGGCCTTCGGCTCCGCGGTGGATCCGCTGGTCAGCTGCAGCAGCGCGGTGTCGTCCTCGCCGGCGACCTCGGCGTCGGGCGTGACGGCGGCGGGGTCACCCCTCAGCGACTCGAGCAGCCGGAAGGGGATCCCGCGCTCGGCGAGGACCGGGGCGAGGCCGTCGAAGGGCGCGCCGAGCACGACCATGCTCGCGTCGATCATCCGCAGCACGGCGACGGTGTCCTCGGCCCAGTGCGCCAGGTCGGTGCGTGCGGTCGGCTGGTGCAGCATCGTGACGCTGCCGCCCGTGAGCCACACGGCCTGCGCGAGCGGGGCGATCGCGGCCGGCTCGCCGGCCAGCACGCCGACGGCGCCGCCCCGCGTCAGGCCGGGGGTGTCCCTCTCGGGCCTCCGCAGGGCGTCGATGATCCCGCGCGCGGCCTCGTGCACCTCACTCCACGATCGACGGACGGGGGCGGCGGGCTCACCGGTCGTCATGCCGCGGGAGGTGTCGGCGGCGGACTCCAGCATCGTCGCGAGGAACCGGGACATGTCCCGCAGCCTAAGGCCCGCACCGGGGATCGCAGCACGGATCGACACGGCGCCCACCGGCCCACCCGAGCGCGGTATGGATCCACAACGCAGCCCCGCGGCCCACCCCAGCGCGGTATGGATCCACAACGCAACCCACCGGCCCACCCGAGCGCAGTATGGATCCATCACGCGGCGAGGCAGGCGGGCGTAGGGTCGGCCCGTGGCTTCCTCCCGTGACTCGATCGCCGCCGCCGTCGAGGCCGTCATCCCGGGTGCCCGCGCCGACCTCGAGCGGCTGGTGCGCATTCCCAGCATCTGGGCCGATCCCGCGCACGCCGCCGACACCGAGGCGAGCGCCGCGGCCGTCGCGGAGCTCGCGGGCGCCCTGAACCCCGCGAACCTGCAGATCCTGCGCGCCGACGGGGGCGCGCCCGCCGTCGTCGCGCAGTGGCCGGCGCCCGCGGGGCAGCCGACCGTGCTGCTCTACGCCCACCACGACGTCCAGCCGACGGGCGGCGACGAGCACTGGACCAGCCCGCCCTTCGAGCCCACCGAGCGGGACGGCCGGCTGTACGGCCGCGGCGCCGCCGACGACAAGGCCGGCGTGATGACCCACCTCGCCGTGCTGCGCGCGTACGAGGGGAAACCGCCCGTCGGCGTCACCCTGTTCATCGAGGGCGAGGAGGAGTCCGGCTCCCCCACCCTGCCGGCGCTGCTGCGCGAGCACCACGAGCTGCTCGCCGCGGACGTCATCGTGATCGCCGACGCCGCCAACCCGGCCGTCGACGTCCCGGCGCTGACCACGAGCCTGCGGGGCCTGGTCGACGTCGTGGTCGACGTGTCGCTGCTGGAGCGGCCGCTGCACTCCGGGGTCTTCGGCGGGCCGGTCGGCGACGCCCTCACCGCGCTGACCCACGCCCTCGCGAGCCTGCACGACGAGAAGGGCGAGGTCGCCGTCCCCGGCCTGCACTCGAACACGGGCACGGACGCCGCCGCCCTCGATATTCCCGAGGCGGAGTGGCGTGTCGAGGCGGGTCTGGTGGAGGGCGCCGAGCTGCTCGGCACCGGCACGCTGGCCGAGCGGATCTACCACAAGCCGGCGATCGCGATCCTCGGGATCGACGCGCCCTCCGTCGCGCAGGCCTCGAACGTGCTGCTCCCGCGCGCCCGCGCGATGGTCAGCATGCGGCTCGCCCCCGGTGAGGACGCCCTGGCCGCGCGGGAGAAGCTCGCCGAGCACCTGCGGGCGCACGTGCCATGGGGCGCGCAGGTCACGGTCGAGCCCGGGTCCGGCGTGGCCGAGCCCTTCTCGCTCGACGCGAACGGCGGGGCGTACGACGCGGCCAAGCGCGCCTTCTCCGAGGCCTACGGCGCCGCGACCGTCGAGATGGGGATCGGCGGCTCGATCCCCTTCATCGCCGAGTTCGCGCGCACCTTCCCGGGCGCGGCCGTGCTGGTCACCGGTGTGGGCGACCCGGCGTCGCGCTGGCACGGGATCGACGAGTCGCTGTCCCTGTCGATGTTCGCCACCGGGGCGCGGGCCGAGGCCTTCCTGCTCGACGAGCTCCGTCGCTGACCGACAGCTTCCGATATATCGCTAGCGCCAGGTCCGCGCTCCCGGCAGACTGGGCCGATGCGGATCGGCGTGCTGGGCCCGGTGGCGGCGTGGACCGCGTCCGGCACGGACGTCGCACCCGCCGGGCTCCGCCTGCGCGGGCTGCTCGCCCGGCTCGCGCTCGCCCCCGGCCGCACCGTCACCGCCGAGACGCTGGTCGACGACCTGTGGGGCAGCGAGCCGGCCTCGGCGAACGCCCTGCAGGCGCTGGTCTCCCGGCTGCGCCGCGCCCTCGGCCCCGAGCTGGTCGTGACGGTGCCCGGCGGGTACCGGCTCGACCTGCCGGCCGGGGACGTCGACTGCATCCGGGCCGCCCAGCGGATCGCCGAGGCCGAGCAGGAGGCCGACCCGGAGACCACCCGCGAGCTGGTCGGGCAGGCGCTCGCGCTCTGGCGCGGCCCGGCCCTGGCCGACGTCCGCCGGCTGCCCTTCGCCGGCCCCGCCGCCGACCGGCTCGACGGCGCGCGGGCCGCCGCCGTCGAACGCGCGGCCGGGCTGGACCTGTTGCTCGGGCGCGCCGCCGGCAGCGTGGAGCCGCTGACCGCGCTGCTCGCCGACCAGCCGCTGCGGGAGAGCGCCGCCGCCGCGCTGTCCCGGGCGCTGCACGCCACCGGCCGCCAGGCCGACGCGCTCGCCGTGCTCGACCGCACCCGCGACCGGTTGGTCGAGGAGCTCGGCGTGGATCCCGGGCCGGAGCTGGCGGGCGCCCGGCTCGACGTGCTGCGCGGGGTGCCCGCGCCGTCCGCACCCGTCCCGCGCCCGTCGCGGCTCGCCCCGCCCCCGCCGCTGACCAGCTTCGTCGGCCGGGAGGCGGACGTCGGACGGCTGCGCGAGCTCCTCGGGACCGGGCGCCTCGTCACGCTGGTGGGGCCCGGCGGCGCGGGCAAGACCCGGCTCGCGCGGGAGGCCTGCCCCGAGGGCCCGGTCGCCGAGCTCGCCCCGCTCACGGGTCCCGACCAGCTCGCGGAGACCGTGCTCGCGGCGGTCGGCAGCCCGGAGCTGCTGATCCGTCAGGAGGAGCACCCCGACTCCGTCGAGCGGCTGGTGGCCGCGGTCGGCCGCCGCGAGCTCGTCGTGATCCTGGACAACTGCGAGCACCTGATCGGTGCCTGCGCCGTCCTGGCCGGCACGCTGCTCGGCCGCTGCCCGGCGGTGCGGATCCTCGCCACCAGCCGCGAGCCGCTGGCGGTGCCCGGGGAACGGCTGCACCCCGTCGAGGCGCTCGACGACCGCGCAGCCGTCCGGCTGTTCGCCGACCGCGCCGAGGCCGTCGCCCCCGGGTTCGACGCCGAGGCGCACGCCCCCGCGATCACGGAGATCTGCCGCAGGCTGGACGGCCAGCCGCTCCCGATCGAGCTCGCCGCGGCCCGGCTGCGGGCGCTCAGCCCCGAGGAGATCCTCACCCGGCTCGACGACCGGTTCCGGCTGCTCACCACCGGCGCCCGGACCGTGCTGCCCCGCCACCAGACCCTGCGGGCGGTCGTCGACTGGAGCTGGGACCTGCTCGACGAGGCCGAACGCACCCTCGCCCGCCGGCTCGCCGTGTTCGCCGGCGGCGCCACGGCCGACGCCGCGGACCAGGTCTGCGGCGACGGGCTGGACGACCCCTTCACCACGCTCGCCGCGCTCGTCGACAAGTCGCTGGTCGTCGCGGTCCCGCAGGCCGGGGCGCCGACCCGCTACCGGATGCTGGAGACCATCCGCGAGTACGCCCGGGAGCGGCTGGCCGCCTCCGGCGAGGAACCGGCGACGGCCGCGCGGCACGCGGCCTGGACCGTCGCCCTGGTGGAGCGGGCCGAGCCCGAGCTGCGCGGCCGCGACCAGCTTCGGTGGCTCGGGGTCCTGCGCGCCGAGGCCGGCAACATCACCGGGGCGCTGCGACGGGCGGTGGCCGAGCAGGACGTCCCGACCGCGTACCGGCTGGTCGCCGGCATGTTCTGGGGCTGGCTGATCCGCGGCGCCACCGGGGAGTCGATGGGCTGGGTGCGCGCCGTCGGCGAGATGCCCACGGGCGACGCGCCGCTCGACGTGCTCGCCCGGTTCACGGCGTTCCGGGCCATCGAGGCGCTCGGCCGCGGGGAGATGGCGGAGGCGCAGCGGCACGTCGCGCGGG
The DNA here is from genome assembly GCF_047200735.1 of Pseudonocardia oceanicola. Lineage (NCBI taxonomy): Bacteria > Bacillati > Actinomycetota > Actinomycetes > Pseudonocardiales > Pseudonocardiaceae > Pseudonocardia > Pseudonocardia oceanicola. Next base: position 3,131 of record NZ_JBJZON010000026.1, on the reverse strand, counting down.
CGACCGTGCAGGCCGAGTCGGTCCCGCAGCCCCGCCACCCCGCGCTCGACCTGCTGGTGCCGCTGGGCGAGGCGTTCGCGATCCAGGACCAGGCACCGCTGACGTCGATCAGCACCACGCACCCGGACCCGTGGGTGCGGGCGTTCGCGCTGGAGATCCGCGCGACGCTGTCCGAGAACGCCGGCCTGATCGACCTCGAGCGCGAGCTGGTGCGCGCGGCGCACACCCTGTTCACGCAGGTCGGCGACCGCTTCGGGCTCGGCATGACGCTCACCACGCTCGGCGAGCTGGAGGCGTGGGCGGGCAACGCCGAGGCCGCCGCGTCCGCCTTCGAGGAGGCCATCGCGCTGGCCACCGAGCTGGCCAACGACGACGACCTGCCCCAGTACCTCGTCCGCCGCGGCGGCCTCGCGGCCCGGGTGGGTGATCATGCGCTGGCCCGCAAGCTCTACACCGAGGCGCTCGAGATGCTCGACGGCGCCGAGTACGCGTCGCCGGAGATGGTGCGCGTCTCGCTCGCGGAGCTGGACCGCCTGGAGGGCGACCTGGTCGCGGCGCGCGCCCGGCTCGCGGACATCGACCCGACGACGGGCGGCGGGATCGCCGTCCCGCAGCGGCGCGCGCACCTGAGCGTGCAGCGCGCCCTGGTCGAGCTGGCCGCGGGCGACCTCGCGCGCACGGCGGAGCACCTCGCCGACGCGGTCGAGGCCGGCGACGAGAGCCGGGACGGACCCGTGGTCGGGATGGTCGCCGAGACCGTCGCGCAGCTGGCCATGGCCCGCCGCGACCGAGAGGGGGCCGCCCGCGCACTGGGCGTCGCCGAGGCCCGCCGTGGCGTCCTCGACCTGGGTGATCCCGCCGTCGTCGCGCTGCTGGACGCGCTCGGCCCGGGGGCGCTGCGGCGGGAGGTCGTGGACCTCCCGCCGCAGGACGGGCTCGACGTCCTCCGGGATCAGGTCCGCTTGCGGTAGAGCGTCACCGCGATCGGCGCGAACACCAGCGTGATGCCCGCCGCCCAGAGCAGCGCCGTGCCCGCCGGGCCCGCGACCGGTCCGCCCAGCAGCAGGCCACGCACGGCGTCCGCGGTCTTCGACACCGGGTTCACGCCGACCCAGCCCTGCAGCCAGCCGGGCATGGTCGACGCCGGCACGAACACGTTGCTGCCGAAGGTCAGCGGCAGCGAGATCAGCGCGCCGAGCCCCTGCACCGACCGCGGGTCCTTGACCAGCATCGCCAGCGCGGTGAACACCCAGCACAGGGCGAAGGCGAAGGCCATGACCAGCAGCAGCGCCGCCACGATCGCCAGCGGGCCCGCCGAGGTGCGGAAGCCGAGGATCGCGCCGAACACCAACATGATCACGCCCGAGGTCGCGTAGCGCGCCAGGTCCGCGCCGATCGCGCCGAGCAGCGGGGCGGCCCGGGAGATCGGCAGGCTCCGGAACCGGTCGAAGATCCCGGTGTGCAGGTCGTCGGCCAGGCCCGTACCGGTGCCGGCCGAGGCGAAGACGACCGTCTGCACCAGCACCCCGGGCAGCGCGAACTGCAGGTAGGCCGAGGTGTCGCCGGCGATCGCACCGCCGAAGACGTAGACGAACAGCAGCAGGAAGATGACCGGCTGCAGGGTGACGTCGATCAGCGCCTCGGGCGAGTGCACCGTCTTGACCAGCCCGCGCCAGGCCAGCGTGGCGCCGTGTCGCAGCGTCGACGGCCCGTGCCGGGCCCCGGTGCGTGGCGCCGGTTCCGGGACGGTCGTGGGGACGGGAGCGGTGGTGGTCGTGGTCATGCGGCCCCCTCGGTCGCGGGGCCGGCCTCGGCGGGGCGGCCGGTGAGGGTCAGGAAGACGTCGTCGAGGCTGGGCAGCCGCAGCCCCAGCTCCGCGACGGGGACGCCGGTCTGCTCGAGCCGGGCGCCGAGCCGGTGCAGCAGGGCGGGATCGCCGGACAGGGTCAGCTCGCCGGTCGGGTCGATCGCGGGCGTCTCCGCGATCAGCTCGCCGAGCAGCGTGGCGACGGCTCCGACGTCGGCGCGGTGCAGCGGCCGCACGTGCAGCAGCTGCCCGCCGACCTCGGCCTTGAGCGACGCCGGGGTGCCGCTCGCGATGACCTGCCCGCGGTCGAGGACCACGAGGTCCTCGGCGAGCTGGTCGGCCTCCTCCAGGTACTGGGTGGTGAGCAGGACGGTCGTCCCCTCGCCGGCCAGGGCGCGGACGTGCTCCCACACCTCGTTGCGGTGCCGCGGGTCCAGGCCCGTGGTCGGCTCGTCGAGGAACAGCACGTCGGGCCGGCCGACGAGGCTGGCCGCGAGGTCGAGCCGCCGGCGCATGCCGCCGGAGTAGGTCTTGACCCGGCGGCCGGCGGCCTCGGCCAGCCCGAACCGCTCGATCAGCTCGTCCGTGCGGCGGCGGGCGTCGCGCCGCGACAGGTCCAGCAGGCGCCCGATCAGCCGCAGGTTCTCGACGCCGGACAGGGCGTCGTCGACCGCGGCGTACTGGCCGGTCAGGCCGATCCGCAGCCGGACGGCCGGGGCCTCGGCCACGACGTCGCGACCCAGCACGGTGGCCCGGCCGCCGTCCGGACGCAGCAGGGTGGACAGGACGCGGACGGTGGTGGTCTTGCCGGAGCCGTTCGGCCCGAGCAGGCCCAGCACGCTGCCGCGCCGGACCTCCAGGTCGACGCCGGCGAGGGCGGTGGTGGCGCCGAAGGTCTTCACGAGACCCTCGACGCGGATGGCCGGTTCGTTCATGGCGACCACTGTCGGCGGCGGCGCTGCCATCCGGCTGACAGCAGACCGCCGCGCCGTGTCAGACGGGCGTGGAGTGGGTGCCAGCGGAGCAGCCGTCCCGGCCGCTGCGCCGATCGGCGGGTCTCGGGCCGTGTGCGACCGGTTCGTGCGGGGACGTCCGGTTTGCCGACGAGACCGCGGGTCCGGGCAGCTGACCGTCGCTGTGACCAGGGCTACGGTCCCGCTTAACGATCGTTCGACAGACGGGTACCGCCCGTCTCCGCTCCCGGGCTGCAGCCTCGCCGAGGGAACGAGGCGGAGCGGCTGCATGCCGAGGAGCTGGCGGCACTCCGCGACTCATGCCCCGCATCATGGTTCCATAACGCGTGAGAGAGTCCGCGAAACGCGCG
>NZ_JBJZON010000025.1:0-111412 GCF_047200735.1 Pseudonocardia oceanicola | reverse complement strand
TCCGCTTCGGCTACCACGGGACGACGGTGCGGTCGATCGCGGCCAAGGCGGGGTTGTCGGTCCCGGGGCTCTACCACCATTACCCGAGCAAGCAGGAGATCCTCGCGACGCTGCTGCGGATGTCCAATGAGGATGTCATGGCGCGCAGCCGGGCGGAAGATCGAGAAGTGCTGCGGGTGCACCGGATTCGACTGTGCGGACGGCACGCTCCACCAGGCCCCTCCGTCAGGTAGGTGTGGGCAGCGCGTGGAAGCCCCGTCGGAAATAGACGGCGGGGAGGTCGTCCCCGACGTGTGACCGCTCCACCTGACCGATCAGGATCGTGTGGTCGCCGCCGGCGTGCCGAGCGTACGGGGTGCAGCTCAGTGTCACGCAGGCGCGGTCGAGGACCGGCAGGCCGTGCTCGTCGGTGACGAACCCTGCGTCGGCGAACTTGTCTGCGCCGCGGGTGGCGAACCGTACGGCGAGATCGGCGTGCTCGGGATGCACGACGTGTACGACCCAGCGCTCGGCCGCGGCGAAGACGGGATGGCACTCCGCAGTGTCGGCCAGGCAGACGAGGACGAGCGGTGGGTCCATGGAGACCGAGCAGAAGGACGTGGCGGTGAAGCCCCACCAGCGCCCGTTCGCGTCGATCGTGGTCACGATCATGACGCCGCTGGGGAAGGAGGCCATGGCCTGCTTGAACAGTGCGACGTCCTCCTGGGTGCTCACGAGACCTCGCTCTCGCCGAGCCGGTGGTCCATCCGGGTGCGCTTGGTCGCGAGATAGTGCAGGTTGTCCGGATTGGGTGCGATGACGATCGGCTCCCGGTCGACGATCCGTACGCCGTGCCCCGCAAGGCCCCGGTACTTGGCGGGGTTGTTGGTCATCAGCCGGACGCTGTGCACCCCGAGCTCGCGCAGGATCTGTGCGCCGATGCCGTACTCGCGGCTGTCGACCGGCAGACCCTGCGCGAGGTTGGCGTCCACCGTGTCCAGCCCGGCGTCCTGCAGCGTGTAGGCGCGTAGCTTGTGCGACAGCCCGACCCCGCGGCCCTCGTGTCCGCGCAGGTAGACGACGACACCGCGGCCGGCCTCGCCGATCCTGGCCATGGCCGCGTCGAGCTGCTCGCCGCAGTCGCAGCGACGCGACCCGAAGACATCGCCGGTGAGGCACTCGGAGTGCACACGGACGAGGACGGGATCGTCCTGCCCGCCGTGCTGGTCCACCTCCCCCAGCACCAGGGCGACGTGCTCGATGCCGTCGGTGGCGGAGCGGAACGAGATGGCCGTGAACTCACCGTGCTCCGAGGGGACACGTCCGGCGGCCTCGCGCGTCACCAGTGCGCCACGCTCGCGGCGGTAGCTGACGATGTCGGCGACCGAGAGCATCGCGAGGCCGTGCTCGGCCGCGAAGCGGCGCAGCCCGGGGCGACGGGCCATCGTGCCGTCGTCGTTGGTGACCTCGGCGAGGACGCCGACGGGCTCCAGGCCGGCGAGCCGGCAGAGGTCGACGGTGCTCTCGGTGTGGCCGGTGCGTTGCAGGACGCCCCCGGGCCGGGCGATCAGCGGGAAGACGTGCCCGGGCCGGCACAGGTCCGCGGGACGGGTCGCGGGAACCGCGAGGGCCCGCACGGTCAGGGCCCGGTCCGTTGCCGAGACCCCGGTCGACGTGCCGGCCCGCAGGTCGACCGAGACGGTGAAGGCCGTGCCCTTGGGGTCGTCGCCGTCGGCCACCATGAGGGGCAGCCGCAGCTCCTCGGCCCGCTCTTCGGTGATCGCCACGCAGAGCAAGCCGCTCGTGTGCCGGATCATGAAGGCCATCTGCTCCGGAGTGGCCAGCTCGGCGGCCACGACGAGGTCGCCCTCGTTCTCGCGGTCCTCGTCGTCGACGATCAGGACCAGCCGGCCCCGGCGGAGTTCTGCCAGCGCGTGCTCCACCCGAAGCTCGGAACTCCCGAGCGGAGTCGGCGGTGGGGTCGGGCGCTGCTGCCGGAGAGATTTCGACATCATGTCCACACCTCCGTGAACAATTGTTTGTTCGGAAGCTAGCAGTGGGCTGCCCCGGGGGCAATGGGGCCGGGTGCTCCGGCCGCGGGCCGCCGGGACGGGGGAGGCTGCCTTCGCGCGCCGCTCCCTTGACACTCCCGGGTGAGTGGCTCCACGATGAAACAAATACTTGTTCGGACGGTTCGAAGCCGTCCGGGTATGCCGTCGCCGACGGCGCCGACCCGACGAGGTGGTGAGCATGACCCCGGACGAGATCGAGCAGGCGATCCGCGAGTTGCAGGACCGTCAGGCCATCCACGACTGCCTGATGTCCTACTCCCGCGGTATCGACCGGCTCGACCGCGACCTGCTGCTGTCCGTCTACCACCCGGACGCGATCGACGACCACGGCGTGTTCGTGGGAGGGCCCGGGGAGTTCGTGGACTGGGCAGTCGCGATGCACACGAAGACGCACCTCTCGCATCAGCACTGCGTGCTGAACTACACCGTCGATCTCGACGGCGACGTCGCCCATACCGAGACCTACTACATGTTCGTCGGCATGAACCGTGAGGGGAGCCCGCTCGCGGTGAGTGGGGGGCGCTACGTCGACCGCCTCGAGAAGCGCGAGGGTCGTTGGGCCATCGCGACTCGGGTCTGTATCCGGGACTGGGCGCCCCTCGACGAGGTCCCGAAGACGCTCGATGCGGCGGCGATGACCGTCGTGAAGGGACTCGACGATGCCACGATCGCTCGGATGCGATCCGGTGCCCAACCCGCCCGGGACCGCTCCGACGTCTCCTACCGGCGCCCTCTCGAGGTGGATCCGAATCGCCTACCGGGTCGGTAGCGGGGCTGGCTGCCGGCGCTGAACCCACGGGCCGACTGCTCGGTCCTGAATCACCTTCTGTTCGCTCAGTGTGGAGGAACGATGACGCTCACCGGGACCCGGCTGCGCCTGCTGGCGCCGGTCGTGGGTGCCGCGCTGATCCTGACGGCGTGCGCCGGCGGAGGGGGAGCCACCGACAGTGGTGACCCCGCCACCTTGACCATCCGCGCGATCGCGGCCGAGGGCACGGGCCTGACCAACTACCCGGACGTCGACGCCGGGGCGAAGGCCGCGGTGCAGGCGATCAACGCCGCCGGCGGGGTGAACGGCAAGCAGATCGAGTACTCGTTCTGCAACACCAAGGGCGAGGCGAACGGGGCCCTGACCTGCGCGCGGCAGGCCGCGGACGACGGGGTCGACGCGATCGTCGGGCGCGTCGACATCTACACAACCCAGACCACGCCGATCCTGGAGAAGGCCGGCATCCCGGACGTCGGGGCGGTGCCGATCGCGGAGATCGACTCGCAGAGCCCGGTGTCGTTCCCCCTGCACGCGGGCAACTACGGCGCCTACGCCGCGGGCCCGTACGCCTTCCTGGCCGCGGGCAAGAAGAAGATGGCGATCGTCCGGCTGGACTTCGCGGCCACGGCCGCCCAGGCGGACATGATCGAGAAGGTCGCCGCGGCGGCCGGGATGCCGTCCGCCGGACAGATCATCGTCCCGGCCCAGGGCGTGACCGACTACGCCCCGTACGCCCAGCAGATCAAGGACCGCGGCGCGGACTGCGCCATGGTGCTGCTCGGCCCGCAAGGCCTGCAGGCGGTCTACAAGGCGGCGGACGCGCTCGGGGTGGACGCCCAGTTGGCCGCCTCGGTGTTCTCCTTCGGTGAGTCCGAGGCCCAGGCCATCGGCCCGGCCTCGGACGGCATCTGGGTGATCAGCCCGTACGGCGCGCCGTCGCAGAACGCGACCTTCAACGCCGACCTCGACTCCGCGGGGGTGGCCGTGGACGACCTGGCCCTGCGTCGCTCGGCCGGGCTGAACGCGTGGCTCGCCGTGCACGCCGCCGCGGACGTGGCCGGCAGCATCCAAGGCGACATCACCGCCGGGAGCATGATCGCGGCCCTGCGCCAGGCCAAGGCGGTCGACGTCGAGGGTGTCCTGACCTGGGACCCGGCCGACCTCGGCGCAGCCTCCGACGGCGCCTTCCCCCGCTTCCCCCCGACGCCCTTCGAGGTCCTGACCTTCTCGGGCGGCCGCATGGTCCCCGCGGGCGGCGCCCCGAAGCCCGATCCCCTGGAGGCGATCCGATGACGACCGTCCTCCAGTTCGCGTTGCTCGGCCTCGGTATCGGCACGGCGTACACCCTGCTCGCGCAGGGCCTGCTGCTGATCTACCGGGGTTCGGGCGTGGTCAACTTCGCCCACGGTGCGGTCGCGATGCTCGCCGCCTACCTCTACTGGCAGGCCCGCGCGGGCTGGGGTTGGGGCTTCGGGCCCGCCGCACTGCTGGCCGTGGTGATCAGCATCGGCCTCGGTCTCGCGACGTACCACCTTGTCATGCGCCCGCTCGGCCGGGCGTCCGCGCTCGCCAGGGTGATCAGCACCCTGGGCCTGTTCATGCTGCTGCAGGGCGTCGCGCTGCTGATCTGGGGACCGTTCCCGCGGACGCTGGACTCGGACCTGCCGACGACGCTGCTGAACGTCGCGGGCGTCGCGATCGGGCTGGACAAGCTGCTGCTCCTGCTGATCGCGGTGGTCCTGACGGTCGCGCTCTGGGCCGTGTCGCGGTACACCTCCGTGGGGCTGGCCATCCGGGCCAACGCCGAGAACCCCCGCGCGGCCTCGACGCTGGGCTGGTCACCGCACCTGCTGGGCGGCACGACCTGGGGTCTGGGCTGGGGGCTCGCGGCCGTCGCCGGGATCCTCATCGCCCCGCTCGTCGGGGTCACCGTCGACGCGATGCCGCTACTGGTCATCCCGGTGCTCGCCGCGGCGCTGATCGGGCGGCTCCAGTCCTTCTGGCTGACCCTCCTCGGCGCCATGGTGATCGGGATCCTGCAGTCGCTGGTGGCCCGGTATGTCGACTTCGTGCCCGGCGCGATGCAGGCGGTGCCGTTCCTGGTGATCCTCGCCGTGCTGGTGCTGCGCGGGCAGGGGGTGCCGTCCCGCAGCGCCGGGACGCAGAAGCTCCCGACGCTCGGGACCGGGCGGATCCGCTGGCCCTGGGTCGCCGGGCTGGTCGTGGTCGCCGGGTTCCTGCTGGCCGTGGGGCTGGAGGAGGAGCTGGTCATCTCCCTCGGCGTCACGCTCAGCTGGGGGATCGTGCTGCTGTCGGTGGTCGCGCTGCTCGGCTACACCGGCCAGCTGAGCCTCGCGCAGTTCGCGCTGGGCGGGGTCGCGGCGCTCGTCGCGGGCCGGCTCGTCGCCGACCTCGGCCTACCCTTCCCGCTGGCCTCGGTCCTGGCACTGGCGGCGGTCCTGGTCGTCGGGCTGCTCTTCGCGCTGCCCGCCCTGCGCACGCGCGGGATCGACCTCGCGATCGTCACGCTCGGGCTGGGTGCGACGGTGGCCGCGCTGGTCTTCACCAACGGCGCCTTCACCGGCGGCTTCGACGGCACCCCGGTCGGCGCGCAGACGCTGTTCGGGATCGACCTCGACACCGTCTTCTACCCGCGGCGCTGGGCCCTGTTGATCCTGGTCCTGTTCACCGTGTGCGCCGTCGTCGTGGCCAACGTCCGACGTGGCTCCAGCGGCAGACGCATGATCGCGGTGCGCACCAACGAGCGCGCCGCCGCGGCCCTGGGCATCGACGTGCTGCGGGTCAAGCTCTTCGCCTTCGGCTTCGCGGCGGTGATCGCCGGCATCGGCGGCATCCTCGTCGCGTTCCGCAACGCGACGATCCTCTACAGCGAGTTCGATCCGCTCCAGTCCATCCTCGCGGTGGGCTACGGGTTCATCGGCGGCATCGGGTTCGTCGGGGGCGCGCCGCTCGGCGGCACCCTGGTCACCGGCGGTTTCGGCACCTGGCTGATCCACCAGTTCGCGCCGGACGCCTCGCCCGCCTGGCTTTCGACGATCGGCGGCCTGGTCGTGGTGCTCTTCGCGCTGCTGCACCCGGACGGCATGGCGGGAGCGCAGATCCACCAGTTCCAGCACCTCGCCGCCCGGTTCCGGAAGCGGCAGCCCGAGGAGCCGCCGCAGCCGCACACGGAGGTCGAGTCCCACCGGGTGCGCCCCGGGCGGCTCGAGGTCGACGGCGTGGTCGTGCGGTTCGGCGGTGTCACGGCGGTCGCCGGAGCGAGCCTGGCGGTCGAGCCGGGCCGGGTCGTCGGCCTGATCGGCCCGAACGGCGCCGGCAAGACGACGCTGATCGACGCGATCACCGGGTTCGTCACGCCCGCCGAGGGAACCGTCGTGCTCGACAGCGCGGACGTGACGGGGTGGCCGGTCCACCGCCGGACCCGCGCCGGCGTCAGCCGGTCGTTCCAGTCGCTGGAGCTGTTCGAGAGCAGCACCGTTCGGGAGAACCTCGCCGTCGCGGGCGATCCGGCGGGCGGGCTGACCTATCTCACCGACCTCGTCCGGCCGCGGCGCAGTCCGCTGACCCCCGCGGCGCTGGCCGCGGTGCGCGAGCTGGGCCTGGAGTCCGACCTGGACACCACGGTCGCCGCGCTGCCCTACGGCAGGCGCAGGCTCGTCGCCATCGCCCGCGCGATCGCGGGCGAGCCGTCGGTCCTGCTGCTCGACGAGCCCGCTGCCGGCCTGGACTCCGTCGAGACCGCCGAGCTCGGCCGGGCGATCCGCAGGCTGGTCGAGGGCTGGGGGATCGGGGTGCTGGTCGTGGAGCACGACATGTCGTTCGTCATGAGTGTGTGCGACGAGCTGGTGGTGCTGAACTTCGGCCACCAGATCGCGCGGGGCACGCCGGAGGAGATCCGCCGCGACCCGGAGGTCGTCCGGGCCTACCTGGGCGGCGAGCACGCGGCCGTGGGCGCGGGGGAGGAGAGCCGATGAGCGGGTCGGTGCTGGTCGCTCGCGACCTGAGCCTGGGCTACACGGGGCGGCCGGTCGTCGAGGGGCTGGACCTGGAGGTCGGGGCGGGCGAGGTGGTCGTCGTCCTCGGGCCCAACGGGGCGGGCAAGACCACCACGCTGCTGGGCCTCGCGGGCGAGCTCGAGGCGCAGGCGGGGTCGGTCGACCTGCTCGGGGTGCCCGCCCCGCGGGGGCTGCACCGTCGGGCCCGCACCGGGGTCGCGTTCGTGACCGAGGAGCGGTCGGTGTTCATGGAGCTGACCGTCGCGGAGAACCTGCGCGTCGGCCGCTGTGACCCCGCGGCCGTCGTGGCACTGTTCCCCGAGGTCGAGCCTCTGCTCGATCGACGAGCAGGCCTGCTCTCCGGCGGTGAGCAGCAGATGGTCACCCTCGGCCGCGCGCTGGCGCGGTCGCCGCGGTTGCTGCTGGTCGACGAGCTGTCGCTGGGGCTGGCGCCGTTGGTGGTCACTCGGCTGCTGGAGGCGGTGCGGAAGGCGGCCGACGACGGCGTCGCGGTCGTGTTGGTCGAGCAGCACGTGGACCAGGCGATGCGGATCGCGGACCAGGTCCTCGTGCTGGAACGCGGGCGGGTGGTGCTCGGCGGTCCGGCCGCGGAGCTGGCAGGGCGGGTCAAGGAGATCGAGGCGTCGTATCTCGCGGCGTCCAGCTGAACGGGAGAGAGTCATGGCACGACGAGAAGGACCCGCCGTCTGGGCGCTGTTCCTGTGGCCCGGCGGGCACCACCACGGCGCGTGGCGGCTGCCGGACAGCCCGGGCGACGACCTGATGAGCTTCGACAACTACAAGCGGATGGCCCAGGAGGCCGAGGCCGCCAAGCTGGACATCGTCTTCCTCGGTGACCGGCTCGACGCCTGGCCGCTGCCCAACGAGTACCTGGCCAAGACCGCTCGCGGCGCCCGGCTCGAGACGATCACGACGATCGCCGCACTCGCCGCCGTCACCGAGCGGATCGGCCTGGTCGCGACGGCGTCGACGACCTTCTCCGAACCGTTCAACCTGGCCCGGATGATCGGCTCGCTGGATCACATCTCGCACGGCCGCGCGGGGTGGAACGTCGTCACCAGCTACACCGACGACCAGGCGCAGAACTACGGCCTCGACCGCATCCCGCCCCGCCCGGAGCGGTACGCCCGCGCGCAGGAGTTCCTGGACGTGGTCAAGGGCCTGTGGGACACCTTCGAGGACGACGCAGTGATCCGGGACAAGTACGCCGGGCAGTTCTTCCACGCCGAGAAGTTCCACAAGCTCGACCACAAGGGGGAGCACTTCCAGGTCGCGGGGCCGCTGAACATGGAGCGGCCTCCGCAGGGCTACCCGGTGATCTGCCAGGCGGGTGCCTCGGCGGACGGCATCGCCTTCGCCGCGCGCAACGGCGAGGTGCTCTTCTCCGTGAACTCGAGCATCGACCGGGCCCGGGAGTACTACACCAAGATCAAGGACGGGGCCGTCGCCGCGGGCCGCGACCCGGACAGCATCAAGGTGCTCGCCTCGATCAACCCGGTCATCGGGCGGACCGAGGAGGAGGCGAACGAGAAGTACGAGCGCATGCAGGCCCTGCTCGACGACGGCGTCTCCCGCCACTTCGCCGAGATGTACTTCGGCATCGACCTCGCCCAGTACGACATGGACGAGCTCGTCCCCGAGATCGAGCTGCCCGAGGTTGCCCGGGGCATGCCTCGCGCGCACCAGGAGTACATGCTCACCCGGGCCCGGGACCAGGGTCTGACCATGCGGGAGCTGGTCCAGGGCTTCAACGGAACCAACATCTACCCGAAGTCCGCCGAGGCTGCGGCGGACGAGTTCCAGGAGTGGTACGAGACCGGAGCCTGCGACGGGTTCATCCTGCAGATCTCCGACGTGCCCGAGGGCGTGTCCGACTTCTGTGAGCACGTGGTGCCGATCCTGCGCCGGCGCGGCCTCGTCCGGGACGACTACGCGGGCACCACGCTGCGGGAGAACCTCGGGCTCACCTACCCGGCGAACCGGTACGCGAAGTAGTGAGACCCGCCCCGGCATCCGCCGGGGCGGGCCCAGGTCGGGGAAGACCACTGTGGAGGAACGATGAGGTTCTCTGTGCGCTCCCGCGGGGGTGCCGTCGCGGTGCTCGGCGCGACCGTCGCGCTGGTGGCGGCGGGCTGTGCGGGAGGTGGGTCCGAGAACTCCGGAGGTGACGCCTTCAAGGTCGGCGTGATCACCTCCGTCGGCTCCAGCCTGACGAACTATCCGGACGTCGAGGCGGGGGCCCGGGCCGCCGTCGACGCCGTCAACAAGGCCGGCGGCGTGAACGGCAAGCCGGTCGAGTTCTTCTTCTGCAACACCCGAGGCGAGGTCAACCAGGCCGTCGCCTGCGCGCGGCAGGCGGACACCGAGGGCGTCGACGCGATCGTCGGGCGCGTCGACATCTACAACGCCCAGTCGATGCCGGTCATCGAGAAGGCGGAGATCCCGGACATCGGGCTCGTCTCGACCGGCTCCGAGATCGACTACACCAGCCCGTTCGAGTTCCCGCTGCACGGCGGCACGTACGGCGCGTACGCCACGCTGCCCTACGCCGCCAAGGCGGACGGCGCGGCGAGCTACGTGTTCGCCACGATCGACCTGCCCATCGGCATCCGGCAGGCCGAGACGGCGTCGGAGGTGGGCCGCAATATCGGCCTCGACGTGAAGCCGATCATCAAGATCCCCGCACAGGGGGTCACGGACTACGCGCCGTACGCCCAGCAGGTCAAGGACTCCGGCGCGGAGTCCGTCACCGTCGCTCTGGGCCCTGCCGGGTTCCAGGCCTTCGTCAAGGCCGCCGATGCCATCGGACTGCAGGCCCGCATCACCGGCACCGCGTTCACGTTCGGCCAGTCCGAGGCCGCGGGCATCGGGGAGCTGGCGAACCGAATGCTCGTCGCCGCGCCGTTCCCGTCCACAGACGACAAGGCAGTGCCGGGGATCGCGAAGTACCACGAGGAGCTCGACGCCGCCGGCGCCGAGGACTCGCCCGCGACGCGCCGGTACGCGGGGCTGAACGCCTGGCTGTCCGCCCACGCGGCGATGACCGTCGCGGAGTCGATCGACGGGGACGTCACACGCGCGACCATGAAGACCGCCCTGGAGGAGGCCGCGCCGATGGACCTCTACGGCCTCTCGACGTTCGCCCCGGCGAGCCTCGCGGGCCAGCAGGGCGCGTTCGCCCGGTTCCCCAAGGCGGAGTTCCACGTCATGACCTTCACCTCGCCGACGATGGTCGACGCGGGCCAGCCGACCGTGGAGGACCCGTTCGCCACTGTCCGCGGCTCGGCCTAGGCGAGACAAATAGTTGTTTTCAGGGTGGTCGGCGTCACCCATTCGACGAAGGAGTCCTCGATGACACGGTCCGTCACGCGGCCGGAGCCGTTCACCGTCGCAATCCCGGACGCGGAGGTGGACGCGCTGCGCCAGCGGCTGCGCCACACCCGCTGGCCCGGTGACGCGGGGAATCCCACGGGGAGCTACGGCGTCGAGCTGCCCTGGCTGCAGGACCTGGTGCGCTACTGGGCGGAGGACTACGACTGGCGCGCCCAGGAGAAGCAGATCAACGACCTGCCCAACTACAAGGTCGAGATCGACGGCACGCCGATCCACTTCGTGCACGCCAGGGGCAAGGGGCCGAACCCGGTCCCGATCATCCTCTCGCACGGCTGGCCGTGGACCTTCTGGGACTGGCGCAAGGTGATCGGGCCGCTCACCGACCCGGCGGCGCACGGGGGTGACCCGGCGGACTCCTTCGACGTCGTGGTGCCGTCGATGCCGGGATTCGGCTTCTCCACCCCGCTCACCGACACGGGGTTCGGGGCCCGCAAGATCGCCGAGTACTGGCACACCCTGATGCACGACGTGCTCGGCTACGAGCGGTACGCCGTCGGCGGCGGGGACTGGGGCTCCACGACCAGCGGCGAGGTGGCGCACGGGTTCCCCGACCACGTGATCGGGGCCTGGCTGACCCTGCCGAACATCCCCGGGGTGCGGCTGTGGGAGATCACGGCGGACGACTTCGGCCCGGACGAGAAGTGGATGGTCGAGCAGGCCGCGCTGGCCCGCCCGACGATCCAGAGCCACTCGACGGTGCACCGCAACGAGCCGCAGACGCTCGCCTACGCGCTGACCGACTCCCCGGTCGGTCTGGCCGCGTGGATCCTCGGTCGGCGCAGGGACTGGGGGGACTGGAAGGACGACGGCGACTTCTTCGCCCTGTTCGACCGGGACTTCCTCTGCACGACGGCCTCGATCTACTGGTTCACCGGATCCATCGGATCGTCGATGCGGATCTACCACGAGCACTACACGAACGGCGCCCCGCCGCCGCCCCGGCACGACCGGCGGCCCGCGATCGAGGTGCCCACCGCGTTCGCGGTGTTCCCGAAGGAGTTGCTGCTCCTGCCCCGCAGGGTCGCAGCCGACGCCGTGAACCTGCAGCGGTGGACCGTGATGCCCAAGGGAGGGCACTACCCGCCCGCCGAACAGCCCGACCTCGTGGTGACCGAGCTCCGCGAGTTCTTCCGCACTCTCCGCTGACCCGCACCGACCCCGAGAGGACCCCGTGAACAAGCACACCCCGGAGATCACCCCCGACGAGCAGGCGGAGCTCTTCGACCAGGCCGAGCAGCTCGCCAAGACGTGGGACGCCCTCGGCCGCGAGGTCGACGACGAGAACCGCTTCCCGACCGAGACCGTCGAGCCGTACAAGCAGAGCCTGATCACCGCGATGGCCGTGCCGAAGCGCTACGGCGGTCTCGGGGCCGACATCCTGACGGCGTCGAGGGTCGCGCGCATCCTCGCGAACGGCGACCCGTCGATCGCGCTGGCCTACAACATGCACCAGGCGATGGTCGGGATCTTCCGGAACAGCCCCGCGCTGGACGAGTCCGTCCGGGAGTGGATCATGCGGGCGGTCGGGGAGGACCGGAAGATCCTCTGCGGGCCGTTCAGCGAAGCCCGTGCGGGGCTGTCCGGTCTCGCCGACACCGTGGCCGTACCCGAGGGGGACGGCTGGCGGATCACCGGCAAGAAGAACTGGTCCACCCTGGTCCTGGGCTCGGACCTGATTGCGCTCAACGCCACGGTCACCGACGCGGACGGGTCGCTGCCCACGGACTTCAAGGAGCATGCGCAGCGCGAGGCCGTCTTCATCATCCCCACGGACTCGCCGAACCTCACGGTCGACCACACCTGGGACACCATGGGCATGCGCGGCACGGGCAGCCACACACTCGTCCTCGACGGCACCCCGGCCACGCCCGCCATGTACGGCGGGAACTTCCGGCAGGGCCTGATCGGCGAGGCCGAATGGGCGGCGATGGGCTTCGCCGGCGTCTACCTCGGCCTGGCCGACAAGGCCTACCGGGTCGCGAAGGACATCCTCAAGGACAAGCACCTCGGGGCCACCATGGGGGGCCAGGACACCGACGTCAAGCAGGTCGGGTACGTCCAGCACGCGCTCGGCCGGATGTGGTGGCAGATCGAGGTGGCCGACCGCGTCGTCGACGCAACCGGGCGGATCGCGGTCGACGGGGGCTTCGAGGAGTGGGCGGCGGCCGAGCGCAAACCGCGCTGGGACACCGTGAAGGTCGCCACCACGGAAGCGGCCATGAGCGTCACCGACGAGGCGTTCCGGCTGGTCGGTGGCTCGTCGTTCCGACGTGGTCACGTGCTGGAGCGGCTCTACCGGGACGCTCGCGCCGGGTACCTGCACTCGTTCACGACCAACCAGCTCTTCGACTACGTCGGCCGGTACGAGCTGGGTCTGATCGGCTGATGGCCGGCGTGCTCGAGGGGCGCGTCGCGGTCGTCACCGGTGGCGCGCGCGGCCTGGGCCGGGCGATCGTCGAGCGGTTCACCGCGGAGGGCGCCCGGGTCGCGGCCTGGGACCTGTCCGCGGAGGTCGAGGAGGACCGGGTGGACGTCTCGGACCCGGTCGCCGTCGAGAAGGCGGCGGCCGGCGTGCGCGAGCGGCTCGGGCCGGTCGACATCCTGGTCAACAACGCGGGTGTGGCCGAGCCGTGCCCGCCCTGGGAGGTCACCGACGAGAGCTGGTCCCGCATCATGCGGATCAACGTCGACGGGGCGTTCTGGTGTATCCGCGCCTGCCTGCCGGACATGCGGGCGGCGGGCCGGGGGAAGATCGTCAACGTCGCGTCGATCGCCGCGCTGAACGGGCGGCCCTCGACCCATCCCGCCTACGCCGCGTCGAAGGCGGGGCTGCTGGGGCTCACCGCGACGCTGTCCTTCACTCTCGGCGCGGACGGGATCTGCGTCAACGCGATCTGCCCGGGTCTGATCCCCACCGAGATCCACGAGTCCTTCACCGCCGAGCAGCTCGCCGTGTTCACCGCGGACGTCCCGCTCCGGCCGCACGGCAGGGCGGGCGCGCGCGGTGTGCCCGCCGACGTCGCGGGGGCCGCCCTCTACCTCGCCGGGCCCGACTCGGACTACGTGTCCGGGGTGTTCCTCAACGTCAACGGGGGGGCCAGGACAGGATGAGCAGCGACATCGTGCACGGGAAGGCGGACGTCAACGGTACCCGGCTGCACTACGTCACCACAGGCACGGGGGAGCCGCTCCTGCTCCTGCACGGCTTCCCGCAGACCTGGTACGAGTGGCGCGAAGTGATTCCTCGGCTCGCCGAGCGCTACCGGGTGATCGCGCCGGACTACCGCGGGGCGGGGGACAGCGCCCGTCCGGTGGACGGCTACGACAAGGCGACCATGGCCGCCGACGTGGTCGCGCTCGCCGACGTGCTGGCGCCCGGCGAGCGGTTGCGCGTGGTCGGGCACGACATGGGCGCGTTCGTGGCCTACTCGGTCGCGGCCCACCACCGCGACCGGGTCCGGGCGCTCGGCCTGGTCGACGCACCCGTGCCGGGCACCGCGGCGTGGGAGGAGCTGCGCAGCAACCCGCGCGTGTGGCACGTGGCCTTCCACGGGGCGCGGGACGTCGCCGAGATGCTGGTCGCGGGCCGGGAGCGGGCGTACCTCACGCAGTTCTACGAGCTGCGCGCCCACCATCCGCATCTCGTGATGCCCGCGCTGGACGTCTACCTGCGCACCTACGCTGCGCCCGGCGGCATGCGGGCCGCGTTCGAGGCCTATCGGGCCCTCCCGCAGGACGCCGAGGTCAACAAGGGCCTGCTGCGCACCCCGCTCGCGATCCCGGTGCTGCTCGTGGCGGGCGCGAGCAGCAACAGTGCGCCGCTGCTCGAGGCCATGGGCCCCGACCTGGGGCCGGACGTGTCGTTCGCCCTCGTGGAGGAGGCGGGCCACTGGATCCCGGAGGAGCAGCCGGCGGCGTTCCTCGCCGCGCTCGAGCCCTTCCTGGCCCGGACGTGAGGGGCGCTCCCGCGCTGGACGGCCTCAAGGTCGTCGAGTTCGGGCACATCATCGCCGGTCCGCTCGCGGGAGTGCTGAGGGCGGACCTCGGTGCCGAGGTGATCCACGTCGAGGACCCGGGGGAGGGTGACCCGCACCGGTCGGCCGGGCCCGCCATGGACGGGACCCACCTCTGGTGGAAGGTCGCCGCCCGCAACAAGAGGTCGGTCACCCTGAACCTCCGCACCGAGGAGGGCAGGCGGCCGGCGCGTGACGAGCCGGGCTTCGGCAAGGTCGCCGAAGCCATGAGCGGTGTGGTGGACCTGACCGGCTTCCCGGACGGCCCGCCCGTGCACACGGGCTTCTCGCACGGCGACTCGGTGGGCGGGCCTCATGGGTGCGTTCGCCGTCCAGGCCGCGCGCTACCGCAAGGCGCACGACCTCGGGTTCGACGGGGGTCGGATCGACCTCGCCCTCGACGACGCGCTGTACCGCCTGATCGAGTGGCAGGTCGTCGTGCAGGACCAGCTCGGCGGGGACGCCACCCGCGCGGGCAACCGGCTCGCCGTGGCCCGGCCGCGGTCATCAACGTCTACCGGACCGGGGACGACCGCTGGCTCACCGTCACGTCCGGCACGCCGCGCGCGGTGCGCAAGGTCGCTGCGCTGCTGGGTGAACGGGCCGAGGACTACGCGACGCGAGAGCAGCAGCACGAGCGTCGCGACCGGCTCGACGCCCTCCTCGCCGAGTGGGTCGGCGAGCGGACGGTCGAGGAGTGCCTGGGGGCGATGGTGGAGCTCGCTGCGCGACCCGTTCCGAAGGCGTGATCTGAGCGGGACCGCGCTGGGGGCGGACAACGGCCTCGTCTCGGGGCCGTTGCCGACGGAGGAACCGGGGTGTTAGCGTGAAACAACTGTTTGTTTGTGGACGGGACCGAGGTGCACATGCGTGACGTCGTGATCGCCGGCTCGGGGATGACCCCCTTCCGGCGGGCGCCGGGCTGGGGCCTGCGGGCCATGGCGACCGGAGCGGCCGACGAGGCCCTCAAGGATGCGGGCGTGGCGCCCGAGCTGGTCGACCGGGTGTACCTGGGCAACGCCGTCGCCGCCACCGTGACCCAGCAGGACATGATCAAGGGCCAGGTCGCGTTCCGCCACCACGGGCTGGCCGGCGCGCCACTGATCAACGTGGAGAACGCCTGCGCCTCGGGCAGCTCAGCCCTGCACATGGCCGTCGAGGCGGTGTCGGGCGGCTTCGCCGACGTCGTGCTCGCGGTCGGCGTGGAGCAGCTGACCAGCGAGGACAAGGTCCGTTCGTTCAAGGCGCTGCGCGGCTCCACGGACATCTCCGAGATCGGCGAGGCCGGGCCGGACGAGGACTGGACGAAGTCCATCCTGATGGACTTCTACTCCGCCGAGGCCCGGGACTTCCTGGCGCGCAACGGCGCGACGGCGGAGGACTTCGCGCGGGTGGCGGTGAAGAACCGCACGAACGCCTCGCACAACCCGCTCGCCCAGTTCCAGACCCCGCAGACGATCGAGGCGGTGCTCGCCAGCCGCACGATCGTCCCGCCGCTGACGCTGGCGATGTGCTCGCCGCTGACCGACGGCGCGGCGGCGGCCCTGGTGTGCTCCGCGGACTACGCCCGGGCCGACCTGCCGGACGCCGAGACCCTGCTGGTGCGCGCGTGCGCCCTGCGGGGCGGGCGGACTGCGCCGCCGGTCACCGAGGCGAGCACGGCCGCCGTCGAGGTGTCCGGGGTGCCGGTCGCGGAGGTCGACCTGATCGAGCTGCACGACGCTGCCGCCCCCGCCGAGCTCCTGCAGTACGGCGAGATCGGGCTGTGCGAGAAGGGCGAGGAGCACCTGCTCGTCCGCCGGGGCGAGACCGACCTCGGCGGCCGGATGCCGGTCAACACCAGCGGCGGGCTGATCAGCCGCGGGCACGCGCTCGGGGCCACCGGGCTGGCTCAGATCGCCGAGCTCACCACGCAGCTGCGCGGCAGGGCGGGAGCCCGCCAGGTCGAGGGCGCCCGGCTCGGGTTGGCCGTGAACTGCGGCGGCTGGATGGGCGGCGGCTACGCGGTCACCGTCGCGACCGTCCTGGAGCGTCTCTCGTGAAGCGCATCGACCTGGACACGCTGTTCTACGAGTTCCCGGCCGAAGGGGTCGCGCTGCTGACCCTGAACCGGCCGGAACAGGGCAACGGCGTCGTCGTCGAGCTGGCTCAGGACCTGGCCCGGGCCTTCGACGACCTGGAGTCCGACCCGGGCATCCGTGCGGTGGTCCTCACCGGCGCCGGCAAGGTGTTCTGCGCCGGCGCGGACCTGCACGCGATGCAGCACCACCTCACCGAGGTGCTCCCGCGCACCCACGAGCCGTTCAACGCCCGCGCGCTCTACCCCGTCACCCAACGGCTCACGGCCAGCAGGCTACCGGTGGTCGCCGCGATCAACGGCGGCGCCACGGCCGGAGGGCTGGACCTGGCGATGGCGTGCGACATCCGGATCGCCTCCCGGCGGGCCAAGCTCGGCGAGACCTACGTCAAGCTGGGCCTGCCGCCCGGCAACGGCGGCGCCTACTTCCTGCCCAAGCTCGTCGGGTCCGGCATGGCGGCCGAGCTGTTCCTCACCGGGGACGTGATCACCGCCGACCGGGCCGAGGCGATCGGTCTGGTCAACCGGGTCGTCGAGCCCGATGAGCTGATCGACGAGGCCGTGGCGCTGGCCGCGCGAATCGCCCGGAACCCGTGGCGTGCGGTGGAGGCCACCAAGCAGGCGCTCAAGGCGGGCTGGAACCAGGACCTGCAAACCGCGATCACGTCCGGCTACTGGGCCGTGACCGCCCTGCAGTACACCGACGACATCCGCGAGGGAGTCGCCGCCTTCCTGGAGAAGCGTGAGCCCGACTACAACCGGAGGCCGCAATGAAGCTCGGAGTGCGGCTGCCCTACCACTGCGCGGGGGTGACCGGTGAGCAGCTGGCCGCCGTCGCGAAGGCCGCCGACCAGGCCGGGATGCACTCGGGCTGGGTGGCCGACCACGTCGTTTTCCCGGCGGGGGAGGTCCGCAGCACCACCGCGGGCTCCACGCGGGACGGGCGCTACCCCCGTCCGATGGACGAGACCACGCTCGAGGCCTGGACCACCCTGACCTGGGCGGCCGCCGTCACCACCGACCTGGTCCTCGCCGTCGGCGTGTGCGTGTTGCCCCAGCGCAACCCGCTGGTCCTGGCCAAACAGATCGCCACGCTCGACGTGCTGTCCGGCGGACGGGTGTGGTGCGGGGCCGGCATCGGCTGGCTCCGCGAGGAGTTCGACGCGCTCGGGGTGCCGTGGGCGCGCCGCGCCGCGCGGACCGAGGACACGATGGCCCTGATGCGGGCGGCCTGGGCGGGCTCGCCGGTCACCTACGACGGCGACGTGGTGAGCGTCCCCGAGCCCGTCCACTTCGTGCCCCGACCCGCCGCGCCGGTCCCGATCCTGCTGGGCGGGCACTCCGAGCCCGCACTGCGCCGGGCCGCGACGCTCGGCGACGGCTGGATCGGCCACGAGCTCATGTCGCCCCAGGCCCGGGCAACCCGCACCGAGCTGGAGCGGCTGGGCGCCTCGCCGCACTTCCGGTTCGTCGTCTCCCGCTTGATGAACCCGCCCGACCAGCCCGGCGCGGACGACCGCAGGCTGGACACCGAGTCCTCGACGCGGCTGGCGGGCGTGTTCGCCGACTACGCCGACGCGGGCGTCGACGTCCTGCTCTGCGAACCCAGCGTCCGTACCGTCGACGCCCATCTCCGGCTGATCGACCAGGTGCACGCCGCAGGCGAGCGCACCGGTCTGCTGCGCACCCTGTCCACCTCTGGAGGAGCCGCATGACCCCCCTGAAGTTCGGCGTGTTCGTGCCGCCGCAGAACGTCATCGGGCTGAGCCCGACGGTCGCCATCCGCCGGGCGATCGAGCTCGCCGTGCACCTCGACCAGCTCGGGTTCGACGAGATCTGGTTCGGCGAGCACCACTCCGGCGGGGCCGAGATCGTCGCCTCGCCCGAGCTGATGATCGCCGCCGCGGCCGAGCGGACGCAGCGGATCCGGCTCGGCACCGGCGTGATCTCGCTGCCCTACCACCACCCCTTCCAGGTGGCGGACCGGATCGTGCAGCTCTCGCACATGACCCGCGGCCGGGTGATGTTCGGGGCGGGGCCCGGCCAGCTGCCCACCGACGCGAAGATGTTCGGCCTGGAGGCCACCGACCTGCGGCCGCGCATGGAGGAGTCGCTGGACATCATCCTTCGCCTGTTGGCGGGGGAGACGGTGAGCCACAAGGCGGACTGGGTCACGCTGCAGGACGCGGTGCTGCAGCTGCGGCCCTTCCACGGGAGTCTCGACGTCTCCGTGGTCGGCACGGTGTCGCCGTCGGGCCCGAAGCTGGCGGGCCGACACGGGCTCGGCCTGCTGTCCCTCGCCGCGACGGACCCGACCGGCAACGACCAGCTGCCGGTGCACTGGGACATCATGAACGAGGAGGCCGCCCGCACCGGTCACACGATCGACCGGTCGAACTGGCGGCTCATGGGCCCGATGCACGTCGCGGACACCGAGGCCGAGGCCGTGCGCCAGTGCGAGCACGGCCTGCGCTGGCAGTACGAATACCTCTCGCACATCTCGCCGTCGGCCATCGCCGTCCCGGACACCACGGCCGAGCTGGTGGAGACGCTCAACTCCAGCGGGCGCGCGTCGATCGGGACCGCGGACATGGCCGCCGCGCAGATCCAGCGGCTGCTCGGCCGGACCGGAGGCTTCGGCACCTACCTGTTCCAGGGCATCGACTTCGCGAACTGGAGCGACACCCTGCGCAGCTACGAGCTGTTCGCCGAGCGGGTGATCCCACGGTTCGACGGCTCGCTGGAACCCGTCCTGGGGTCCTACGAGCACGTCCTGTCCCAGTCGGACGACAACCGGGCCGCCACCTCGGCCGCCCGGGCGGCGGCCAAGGAGCAGTGGCAGCGCGAGCGCGAGGCGACCCGCCCGTGAGCCGCGGGATCCTGCTGGTCTTCTCCAACCCGGTCGACGGCCGGGAGGAGGAGTACAACGCCTGGTACACCGAGCACCACCTGGACGAGATCCTGGCGATCGACGGGTTCGTCCTCGCCCAGCGCTTCCGGTTGGCCGACGACGCCCGGATGACCCGGGACACGCCGGACGCCCCGTACCGCTACCTGGCGTTCTACGAGGCGGAGGACCGGGAGCGGGCGGACTCGGCGCTGTTCGAGCTGGCGCGGCGCGAACGCGCGGAGGCACTCGCCGCGGGGCGCACCCCCAAGCTCGTCATGTCCCCGGCGATGGACCCGGACCTGCGCACCTGGTGGTACGAGAGCATCTCCGAGCCGCGGTCGTGACGATCGGGTTCGAGCTCTCCGACGGGGTCGCGCTGGTCACGCTGGACCGGCCGGAGAAGCTCAACGCCCTGGACACCGCCGCCCACGCCGAGCTGTCCGCGGTGTGGCAGCGGGTCCGGGACGACCCCGCGGTGCGGGTCGCCGTGCTGACGGGGGTGGGGGAGCGGTCCTTCTGCGTCGGCGCGGACCTGCACGATCCCGGGACGGTGGGCGGCGGCCTGGGCGAGGCGATGCTGACCCAGCGCGGGCAGCTGCTCGACGAGGTCCGGCGCCGAGGTGATCGCGGCGAACGCCCCGCTCGCCGCGCAGGCCACCAAGGAGCTCGCGGTCCGGTCGCGGTCCCTTGACCTCGCCCAGGGCCTGCGCGCCGAGGCGGTCATGCTGGCCCTGCTGCAGACCAGCGAGGACGCGCGGGAGGGGCGGGCGGCCTTCGCCGGGAGGCGCCCGCCCCGGTTCACGGGTGCGTGATCCGGTACTTCCCGAACCGGTCCTCGTCCTGGTGGGCGCCGATGAAGACCAGCAGCATGGTGGCCTGGGTGGTGCCGGTGTTGACCCACGAGTGCTTCTCGCCGCAGTGCACGATCGAGTCGCCCTTTCGCAGCGTCACGCTCGCGCCCTCGTCCAGGTAGAGGGTGAACTCGCCCTCGATCACGTACTCCAGGTCGACGGTCGGGGTGTAGTGCCAGCCGTCCGGCGAGGACACGGCGTCCTCGAGTCCCGGCGCGAGCCGCGCGCTCTCGGCGACCGCGGCCTCGAGGTCGTCCGGCACGGTCATCTCGCCCTGCGGTGGGTAGCTGAACAAGGTGAACCGGTACCCCGCGGGACCCGCGGGGAAGTAGCGGCGGGACTCGTCGTGGCTGCCGTCGTTCGGCACGGTCGGGACTGCGTCCTCGCCGAACAGGTCGATCAGGGTGGCGCCGCCGAGGATCGGCGGGCGGATGCCGGGGACCTGCTCGTCGCTCACGACGATCGACTTCCCGGTCTCGTCGATGCCGGTGATGACCCGTCGGATGCTGTCCATGGTGCTCCTACTCGTGCGCTGCGCTGCGGATGAGGTCGAGGGTGCGGTGGCGGGCGAGGGCGTCGGCGAAGAGGGGGACGCGGTGGCCCCCGTCGGCCAGGTCGTCCGCCAGAGCGGCGTAGGCCTGGGCGACGACGTGGGCGGGGGAGCCGTGCTCGGTGGGCACCCGGGGCGGCGCCGGGACGATCGGTTCCAGGGGGCCGCCGCCGCGCGCGAGGAGGACCTCGACGGCGCCGTACTGCAGGTGGCCGGTGTCCCCGCGGACGACGACCGTGCCGTCCGTGCCGTGGATCTCCCACCGGAACCCGGTGCCGGCATCCGTGCCGCCGCGGTAGTGGAACGTGGCGACCGCACCACCGAACGTCGCGGTGACCGCGACCTGGTCCTCGGCGGTCATCGGGATGCGCTCGCCGGTCTCCTCGAGGACGACCTGCGGACGTCGGGTGGCGAGAACGGCGCCGATCCGGTCGGGCTCGCCGAGGACCGAGCAGACGGCGTCGAGCGTGTGTCCGAAGGGGATGGTCAGCAGGGTGGCGCCGTTCGCGGCGTCGACCAGGTAGCGGCCCTCCCGGTCGACGCTCGCGCCCCAGCGCCCGCCGGTGCCGACCACCGTGGTGCTCAGGATCTCGCCGACCGCGCCGCTCAGCACCAGCTCCCGGACCTGCCCGACCGCGGGCGCCGACCGCGCCTGGAGCCCGACGAAGGCCGGGACCCCCTGCGCCGCAATGGTCATCCGCTCGGCCTCGACCGTCCCGTTGCCCAGCGGCCACTCGCACAGTACGGCCTTACCCTCGGCGAGCGCGGCACCGACGAGCTCCTCGTGGTGCGGCACCTTGACCGTGACGACGACCAGGTCGACGTCCGGGCGGGCGGCGAGCTCCGCGGCGTCCGCGCAGGCCACCGGCACCCCGTGGGCCTCGGCGCCCGCCCGCCCGGACTCCGGGCTGCTCGCGCACGATGCCCGGACCGCGAACCGCTCCGGCTGGGCCCGCAGCGCGGGCAGGTGGGCCCGCGCCGCCCATCCGCGGGCCGCACTCAGCCCGACGATCCCTACTCCGATCACGTTCTCTCCCAGCATGAACGGGCCGCGCACCGCCCGAGGGCGGTGCGCGGCCCCGGGTCCTGCGTCAGGCCAGGCCGAACCAGGGCACCGGCCGAGCCGTCATCTCCTCGGCGTCAGCGGGGCGGAAGACGACCTCACCGTCGAGGGTGTACCGGCCCCAGTCGCCCTCGGCGTCCGGCCAGAGGCGGGCCAGGAACTGGACGTCGCCCTCCAGCTTGACGATCCCGACGGCGTAGGGGAGCTGGTCCTCGAACCCGGTCGGGGAGCCGACGCGGTGCACGGCGAAGCTGTGCAGGACTCCGGTGGTCGGGCCGGGCACGAAGTCCAGCTGGTCCTCGTAGCAGAACGGGCACAGGTGCCGCGGGTACATGATGTTCCGGTTGCACGCCTTGCAGTGCTGGACCATGAGCTCGCCGCGGCGCAGGGCCTCGCGGTAGGGCTCGGTCAGCGCATCCATCCCGGCCTCGTTCGAGCTCGTCACGCCGAAACCCCTTCCAGCAGGAGGACCTGCGAGTCCATGTAGGTTCCGCCCGATCCGCCCAGAACCGCGCGGGTGGCGCCCTCGACCTGGCGTTCGGAGCCTGCGCGACCGAGCAGCTGTCGAACGCCCTCGGTGAGCAGCGCCGTGCCCCCGCCGACGCCGGTGTGCCCGGCGGACAGCAGCCCGCCGTTGGTGTTGACGGGCAGCCGCCCGCCCGGGGAGAACTCGCCGCGTGCGAACATCCGTGCGGCCTCGCCCTTCGGCGCCAGCCCGAGACCCTCCAGACCGCTGGTCAGGACCGCGGCGTAGGAGTCGTAGATCTCGGCGATGTCCGCGTCCTCCGGACCCCAGCCCGCCATCTCGTAGGCCGCGGGCCCCGCGAGCTCCCAGCCGAGCTTCCCGACCTCGCGCTCCTGGCCGATGCTGTAGTGCGACACCACGCCGCCCTCGCCCGCGATCCGCACGACCCGGTCCTTGCCGAGCGCGCGGGCGTTGCTCCGACTGGTGAGCACGAGGGCACAGGCCCCGTCCGCCAGCATCGGGCACTCGAAGGCCCGGATCGGGTCGGTGATCATCTTCGAGCCCAGGACCTGCTCGACGGTGAGCTTCTTGTCCCTGTACATGGCGTTGGGGTTGAGGTTCGCCCAGTCCCGCAGCGCCACACAGACCGACGCCATCTCGGCCGGCGTGGACCCGCTCTCGAACATGTACCGCTGCTGGATGAGCGCGCCGACGGCATTGAAGCTGACCCCGGACTGCTTCTCCCACTCACGGGGGATCCCGTTCGCGGTGAGCATGTCGATCATCTCGGTGACCGGGGCGGAGCCCCACTTCTCGGCCTGCAGCACCAGGACGTTCTTCGCGTGCCCGCTGTCGATCAGGCCGGCCGCGGTCCGGATCGTGTTGTCACTGGTCGACCCACCGGAGTGGACCATGTACTGGCACTTGACCTTCTTGTTCAGCCCCAGCTCCTCGACGATCCGCGAGAAGACCAGGTCGGCCTGGTCGGCGGGTGAGTGCAGGCAGGGGATGAGCAGGATGGTGTCGATGTCGGTCATCGTCAGCCCGGCGTCCTTCACCGCAGCGACGCCGACCCGGACGAGGTCGCCCATGAACGGGCGATTCGGGTAGCGGCCCGACGGCTGCTCGCCGATGCCGATGAACACCGGCTCGGTGTCACTCACCGTTGTCCTCCTGGATATCGCGTCGAGCGAGGAGGACCATGCGAAATCGCATGACCTGCTCGTCCTTCTGGTTGAGCACGAGATAGTCGATGTGCAACTTCCCGTATGGTTTTCTCGGGTCCTGGCTCGGCACAGCGAGCGCAACCGCCGCCCGGACGCGAATGGTGTCCCCGGGCCGAACCGGTGCGAGGGCAGTGAGGCCTTGACACTCCAGGAACGCAACGATCGCGTCGCCGAGGAACCCGGACCGAGCCACCAGGCCGACGGCGAACCCGTAGGTGAGCGGGCCGTGCGCGATCCTTCCGCCGAAAGGTGTCGATCGACAGAACTCCTCGTCGGTGTGCAAGGGATAGTGGTCGCCGGTCAGTCCGGCGAACGTGGTGATGTCGCCGATGTCGACGGTCCGGCCCGCGGTCTCCACGCTGTCGTTCAGCGCGAAGTCGTCGAAGGTGTGCCGCAGCCGGTTGAAGGTCTGCTCGCTCAACGTGCCGTCCTGGGTCAGAGGGGGTCAGAGGGAGAGCGCGGCCAGGGCCTCGTGGGTCAGACCCATGCCCTGCTGCTCGTGGATGAGCCGCTTGATCTCACGGGTGAGCATCACGCGGGTGTAGCGGGCGCCCAGCGGCGGCTTGGCGGCGATCCGGGCCGCGATCTCGCGGGCGCGGGGGAGGACCTGCTCGGGCGCGACCACCTCGTTGACCACGCCGAACGCGAGCGCCTGCTCGGCGTCGAGGGTCTGCTCCGTGAGCAGGAAGTACCGGCCGCGCTGCGGGCCGAGCACGTGGGTCCAGCAGATGTGCGCGCCGTCCCCGGGGACGATTCCGTTCGCGAAGTGCGGAGAGTCGGCGAATGTCGTGGTGTTCGACGCGATGGTGATGTCCGACAGCACCGGGATCTCGGGGTGCACGGTCGCCGGGCCGTTGATGGCCGCGATGACCGGGACCTCGATGTTCATCAGGTTCTGCAGGAGCCGCTGGCCCTCGAAGATGATCTGCGACCAGTCCTTGGCGGTGCCGAGGCTGAACGTGGAGAAGTCGATCTCGGAGCAGAACGAGTCACCGACGCCGGTCAGCACCAGGACCCGGTTCTCGGCGTCGCAGGCGATGTCGGTGAAGCAGTAGGCGAGCTCGTCGTGCACCTGCGGCGTCCACACCAGGCTCTTGCCGTCCGAGTGCAGGGTCATCTGCAGGACGCCGGCCTCGTCCCGCTCCAGTCGGATGGTCTCGTACTTCGTCGCGTAGTCGTCGAACGACGGAGCGATCAGCGCCATCGGAGTCGCCCTTCTGCTTGAACAATCGTTTGTTACGAACGTATCAGCCGTCGGCCATGGCCCACAAGGACTGCAATCGGGGCCGCGCTCAGGAGCGGGAGCGCAGCCCGCCGAGCAGGGCGTCGGCCAGCTTTGTCGCGAGCTCGTCCGGGGTCGCAGGACCGTCCGGCGAGTACCACTCAGGGGTCCAGTTCAGGGCGCCGAGCAGGCCCAGGACGGCCACCTTCACGTCGACGTCGGCGGAGAACTCGCCGCTCGCCACGCCCGCCGCGACCGCGCGGGTGAAGAACTTCTCGTAGCTGCGGCGCTTCTCCCGCAGTCGGGTCCGATGCGGCTCGGTCAGGAAGCGCCACTGGTGGAAGACGATCAGTGTGCGGCCCGGGTTGTCCGCCACGATGCGCAGGTGCGCACGTACGGCGAGCCGCAGGGCCTCGGTGGCCGAGGTGCGCTGTGCCTCGATCTCGTCCGCGGCGGCGACGAACCGGTCTACGCCGCCCTCGATGATCTCGAGGAGCACCGCGTCCTTGCTCTGGATGTGGGCGTAGAGGCTGCCCGGCAGCACGCCGACTGCGGTCGCGATGTCCCGCATCGAGGTGCCGGTGTACCCGTGTTCGCCGAAGAGCTCCGTGGCGGCGCTCAGGATCGCCTCGCGCGGCGTGGCGCCCGTGGGCGCGCGCGAGCTGGTGCGTGAGGGTGGCATGGGCGCTCTTCTCGTCGGGAGGTGCTGGTCCGACTATAAACAACTGTTCGTTCGCCGGTGAAGGCATCACTCGGACCGGATGTGTGTGTACTCCAACGCCCACCACACCTCGACGAGGACGTCGGTGTCGGCGAGGTTCGCGCCCACGATCTCGGCGAAGCGGCTCAACCGGTAACGCACGGTGTTCTCGTGCACCGAGAGCGCGCGGGCCGTGGCCTGCACCGAGCGCTGCTCCCGCAGCCACCGCGCGACCGTCTCGACCAACGCGACGGACCCGGGCCCCCCGCTCAGGAGGTCCACCAGGTAGCGCCGGTGCAGCTGCTCGCCGAGCTCGCGCTCCTGCTCCACGGCGACGCGCACCGACAGCGACGAGCTGTCCACCACTCCTGTCCGCCCGTACCGCACCGCCACCGTCAGCACCCGGGTCGCCTCCTCGAAGGCGCTGTCGACCTCGGCGAGCGGGACCGGCCCCGCCACCGCGATCACGCTGTCGGACAACGGTTCTGGTGGCGTCGTGAGCAGGCCCACCACGTCCCCGTCGAGCGGGGCGATCAGCGCCCGCGCGTCCCGGTGCTCGAGGTGGCGGGCCATCCGGTGGGGGTCGAGCGGGTCGCGGGCGCGCACGACGCGGTACCGCTCCCCGGTGCGCAGCCCGTGTGCCGCCCCGACCGTGCCGAGCTCGGCGGAGTCGATCCCGCCGCCCAGCAGGCGCTGCACGAACGTGATGCGCCGCCGCTCGTCCCGCCGGGCACTGTCGATCTCCACCTGCTGGCGGGCGGAGACGAGCACCCCGGAGTAGCGGTCGGTCAGGTCCCACAGGCGGGTGGCGCCCGCGAGGACGGCCCAGGGGTCGGCCCCGCTCTCGGAGGCGGCGTCGACGAACGCGTCCCGGAGTACGGCCATCACCGCGCGGTACGCCTCGACCACGGCGTCGGCGGGCACTCCCTGGCGCGCCCGGCGCTGCCCCGACTCGCGCTCGTCCTCCTCGATCCCGGACAGGGCGGGTCGGTCGGTCAGGGTCGCGACCACCCGCTGCACGTTGCGCCGGCAAGAGCGGCGCAGGTCGTCCTGGGGGACCGGGTCGTACGCGGGATGGCGACGCAACGCCGCGAGCTGGCGGGCGACGAGCTCGTCGGTATCGGCGGTCAGGCGGCCCGCGACCTCGGTGAGCAACTCCTCGGTCGACACCGGCATGGAGATCCTCCAAGAACAAGCACTCGTTTTTTCGGTTTCTCCCTACCATCCCCCGGTGGGGCGCGCCTAGCGTCCGCAGGCATGACGGACACCGCCGCCCCGACCCGCACCGCCGCTACCGCGGCCCAGATCCTGCGCGGCACCGCTCTGCGGTCCCCGCGGTTGCCGTGCCTGCACGACCTGGACACCGACGAGCGGCTGGACTACGGCGGGCTCTGGGACCGGGCCGCGGCAATCGGCGGCGGCTTCCGGGCGAGCGGGCTGGAGGCCGGTGACCGCGTCGCGCTGCTGCTGAACAACTCGCTCGCCTACGTCGAGGCCTACCTGGGCGCGATCGCGGCGGGGCTCGTCGTCGTCCCGCTGAACGTGCGGCTGGTGCGCGAGGACTACCTGCACATGCTCACCGACTCCGGCAGCCGCGTGCTGGTCACCGCGGGGGAGTTCCGGGGCCGGGTCCCGGACGTCGAGGGGCTGTCGGTGCTCGAGGCGGACGCCGGCGGGCTCGACGACCTCGCCAGCCTCGGCACCCCGCTCGGCGAGCCGGTGCCGTGCGACCCGGAGGCGCCCGCCAGCCTCATGTACACGAGCGGGACGACCGGGGCGCCGAAGGCCGTCGTGCTGACCCACCGGTCGTGGGAGCGGGTGGCGGACCGGACCGAGGAGGTCCTGTCCTACGGCGACGACGAGATCACCCTGCACGTCGCGCCGCTGACCCACGGCGCCGGGTTCCTGCTACTGCCGACGCTGCGCCGGGGCGGGCTGAACCTGTTGTGCCGCAGCTACGACGCCGCCCGCACCGTCACCCTGGTCGACGAGCACGGCGTCACCGGGATGTTCGTGGTGCCCTCGATGATCCGGATGCTTCTCGACGCGCTGCCCGCGGGCTGGGCCCCGCCGGACACCCTGCGCCGGCTGTACTACGCGGGCTCCCCGATCGACCCCGCGACCCTGCGGGAGGCCGTCGAGCGGTTCGCCGGTCGGCTGGTGCAGTCGTTCGCCCAGATGGAGTCCCCGATGTTCTTCACGGTGCTCGACGAGGCGGACCACCGGCGGGCGTTGGCCGACCCCGAGTCCTCCCTCGTGCGG
This sequence comes from Pseudonocardia oceanicola, assembly GCF_047200735.1. Taxonomy (NCBI): domain Bacteria; kingdom Bacillati; phylum Actinomycetota; class Actinomycetes; order Pseudonocardiales; family Pseudonocardiaceae; genus Pseudonocardia; species Pseudonocardia oceanicola. The sequence continues at coordinate 83,842 of NZ_JBJZON010000025.1, read as the reverse complement.
TCCGCGGGCCGGGTGCTGCCCGGTGTCGAGCTCCGGGTGGTGGACGAGTTCGACCACGACCTGCCCGCGGGCGAGGCGGGGGAGATCCTGGCGCGCGCACCGCAGACCATGACCGGCTACTGGAACCGGCCGGACGCGACGGCGGCGACGCTCGCGGGAGGTTGGCTGCACACCGGGGACGTCGGCTACCTCACCGAGGACTCCTACCTGTACATCGTGGACCGGGTGAAGGACATGATCGTCACCGGCGGGTCCAACGTGTACGCCCGCGAGGTCGAGGACGTGCTGGTCCGCCTTCCGCAGGTCCGGGAGGTCGCGGTCGTCGGTCTCCCGGACCGGATCTGGGGCGAGGCCGTGACCGCGGTGGTCGTCCCCGATGGACCGGAGCGGGACGACGTCGCGATCATCGCCGGTGCGCGCGCGGCCCTCGCCGGCTACCGGGTGCCGAAGCGGGTCGTCTGGGTGGACGCCCTGCCGCGCAACGCCTACGGCAAGGTGCTCAAGCGGGAGCTGCGCGAGCGGTTCGGCTGAGCGCCCGCTCGACGAGGACGAACTTCTGTACCCGGGCGGTCGCCGTCCGGGGCAGGTCCTCGGCGCAGGAGAACAGGACCGTGCGCGGGACCTTGAACCGGGCCAGGCGATCACGGCAGAAGTCGACGATCTCGGCTGCGGTGGGCGGGGCGGTGGGGTCGCGCGGCACGATCCACGCACAGCCGACCTCACCCATCCGGTCGTCCGGTAGCCCGACCACGTGGGCCTCCGCGACCCCTGGGTGTGCAGCGAGGGTCCGCTCGACCTCGCCGGGCAGCACCAGCTCGCCGCCGCACCGGTAGGACTCCTTCCGGCGGCCGGTCAGTACGAGGTAGCCCTGCTCGTCGAGCAGGCCGAGGTCGCCGGTGCGGAACCAGCCGTCGGCGGTGAAGGCCGCGGCCGTCTCGGCGGGCTTGCGGTAGTAGCCGCGGGTCACGATCGGGCCCCGGACCACCAGCTCGCCCGCGACCCCCCGGCCGAGGTGGGCCCCGGTGTCCGGGTCGATCACGGAGTACTCTGCGAGGGTGCCGCCGAGGCCGGGCTCACCCGCCACCCCGCCGGGCTTGGCCGCGCCGTTGGTCCCGCTCAGCCGCTCCTCGTCGTCACCGGGGCGGGTGCAGACGGTCGACGCCGTGGTCTCGGTCTGCCCGTAGGCCGTGTAGCACTCCTCGACGCCGAAGGCGGCGCGCAGTGCCGACCAGATGCCGGGCGGGTGGACGCCACCGGAGCTGAAGATGGTGCGCAGCGAGGTCGCGTCGTAGTCGACGTGCCGGGTGCGCTCGAGCACGACGGTGGTCATCGCGGGCACGCACATCAGCTCGTCGATCCGGTGTTCGCCGAGGTCGGCGAGCATGCGGTCGGCATCGAACACCTCCTGCATCCTGACCGCCCCGCCCACAGCCATGACGGCCAGCAGGCCCTCGACGTAGCCGAACACGTGGAACAGCGGCACGGCGAAGAGCATCCGCCACCCGTCGTCGAACGCGCGGGAGTAGGCGCTGGCGTGGGCGGTGCGCAGGACGGCGTCGTGGGTGAGGAGCACCCCCTTGGCGTCGCCGGTGGTGCCCGATGTGTAGATCAGGTCGGACGTGCCGAACGGGTCAGCCACGGCCGTCCGGCGCGCGACCTCGGCGGAGCGGACGGCCCGACCCGCGGCCTCCAGAGCGGCGAGCGTGGTCCCCCGGCGGGTCGGGCCGACGACCACCACCTCGCGCAGCCGGGGCAGCACGTCCGCCCCCGCAAGCCCCGGGCGGGTGTCCCATCCCGGCACGATCCGGTCCAGCTCGGCCAGGTGGTCGACGTCCCGGAACCGGGCGACCGTGACGAGCAGGACCGAGTCCGACTGGTGCAGTGCGTACCGCAGCTCGGCATGGCGCAGGGAGGTGTTGAGCGGCAGCGCGACCGCCCCGAGCCGGGCGACTGCAAAGCGCAGCGCGACCGCCTCCGGGCCGTTGGGCAGATCGAGCGCGACGTGGTCGCCTGGGCAGACGCCCCGAGCGACCAGGCCGGCGGCGAGGCGGGCCGACCATCCCGCCATCGCCTCGTAGGTGACCGGGGCCCCGTCAGTGAGCAGGAGGGGCCGGTCCGGGTGCTCGGCGGCGGCCGCGTCCAGCAGCTGCGCCGTGGTCCGCGGCATCCACACTGGACGGCGCTGCGCGAGGGCGGCTCGCCGCTCGGCGACGGACGCGCGGGTCGGCGTGCGGTTCATCGTCGTCGACCCCCGTGAGAGATCCGGGCGGCCGGCCCGCCCTGGATCAGTTGTACTTGGCGAGATACCCCGCGTCCACGGGCAGCGTGACGCCCGTGACGTACTTGGACTCGTCAGACGCCAGCCAGGCCACCGCGTCGGAGATGTCGCCCGGCTCCATCCAGGGGATCGGGAGCAAGTTCATGGCGGTGAAGGTGTCGCCGAAGTCGTCCACCGTGGGGTTCTCGACGCCCGGGGCGAAGGCGCTCCAGATGGCCTCGTTCTGGATCATCTTCGTGTTGGTGGAGCTCGGGTGGATCGTGTTGCAGCGGATGAACTTCGGCGCCAGCTCGTTCGCCAGCGTGCGCATGAGGCCCACGACCGCGTGCTTGCCCATGTTGTAGTGCACCTGGTTGGGGAACCCGCGCATCCCGGCGGTCGAGCTGATGATCACGATCGAGCCGCCCTGGTCCTGCTCGAGCAGGATCGGCACTGCGGCCTTGCAGGTGTTGTAGGGCCCGTGCATCTGCACGTCGATCATGTCCCGGTACATCTCGTCGGTCATGTCGACGAACGGGGCGGCGGACCAGATGCCCGCGTTGGCCACCACGATGTCCAGGCGGCCGAGCTCGCTCGCGCCCGCCTGGACGGCCTCGGCAACCTGGACGCGGTCCCGCACGTCCGCGGCGCGGGCGACGATCCGGCGGTCGAGCTGCTCGACCAGCTTGGCGGTCTCGTCGAGGTCGGCCTGGCTCGCGAGCTCGTAGGGCACGCTCGCGATCGGTGCGCAGATGTCCAGGGCGATGATGTCCGCACCCTCGGAGGCCAACTTCACCGCGTGTGCCCGGCCTTGGCCGCGGCCGGCGCCGGTGATCAGTGCGACCTTGCCGTCCAGCTTGCCCATGTGGCTCCTCATGTCGACGTCGTCAGGGACAACCCAAACAACTGTTTGTTGAGCCGACCCTATGGTCGGTCCGGGAGGGTGTCAACGGCCGTCATCCCTCGCCGCGGACCGTCAGGCCGCCGTCGATGGCGAGGGTCTGGCCGGTGACGTAGGAGGACTCGGGCGAGGAGAGGAACGCGATCGCGGAGGCCACCTCCTCCGGCGCGCAGAGGCGACGGAGGGGCACCCGCTCGGCGTAGACCCGGCCCCGCTCGACGCCGATCCGCTCGTCGAACCCGGCGGTCCGCACATAGCCCGGCGCGACGGCGTTGACCCGGATGCCGTACTCCGCCCACTCGATGGCGAGGACCCGGGTCAGCCCCGTGACGCCCGCCTTGGCCGCGCCGTAGCCCGCCCGGCCCGCCATGCCGATCAATGCGGCAGCCGAGGCCATCATGACCACCGCCGCTGACTCCGACCTACGAAGGAGGGGGAGTGCGGCGCGCGCGCAGCGCAAGGCGCTGCCCAGGTTCACGTCGAGCGCCGCCGCCCAGTCGGCGTCGGTGAGCTCGGCGACGGGGGTCGCGACGGGCCGCCCGGCGTTGTTCACGAGGGCGTCGATCCGCCCGAACCGCTCGCCGGTCGCCGCCATCAGGTGCCCGACGGCCGCGGTATCGGTGACGTCTGCGGCCACCGCGAGCGTGGACGCCCCCGCCGGGTCGAGGGCGGCGCGCCGCCCTTCGGCCCCGACGCCGTCGAGGTCGGCGATCACCACCGCCCATCCGCGGTGGTGGAGCAGGGTCGCGGTGGCCAGTCCGATGCCGTTCGCCGCCCCCGTCACGACGGCCACCCTGGGTTGCTCGTTCATGGGGAGGGTCTAGCAAGGAATCGCCGACCCCTGCAAACAAATGTTTGCTTCCCGGTCGGGGCGGTCGTAGCGTCGAGAGGGTGAGCAGCGCCGACACCTTCCGGGGGATCCGGGTCCTCGAGCTGACGACGACCATCGCGGGCCCCTACAGCGCCATGATTCTCGCCGACCTCGGGGCGGACGTGGTCAAGGTCGAGCGACCCGGGGGCGGTGACGACGCGCGGAGCATGCCCCCGCACCGCGGTGCCGAGAGCGCGGTATTCCACGCCGTGAACCGGAACAAGCGCAGTGTCGTCCTGGACCTCAAGGACCCGGCAGGGCGGGAGGCGTTCCTGCGGCTCGCCGAGTCCGCGGACGTCGTCGTGCAGAGCTACCGGCCCGGCGCGGCGGACAAGCTCGGCCTCGGGTTCCCAGATGTCCACGCCCGCAACCCCCGAGTGGTCTACTGCTCGGTGTCCGCCTTCGGCGCCTCCGGCGCCGCCGCCGGGCTGCCCGGCTACGACCCACTGGTCCAGGCCTTCACCGGGATGATGAGCATGACCGGCGAGCCGGGCGGTGCCCCGGTGCGCGTCGCCCCCTCGCTCACGGACCTCACCACCGGGATGTGGGCGGCGATGGCGATCATGGCCGCGCTGCGGAGGCGGGACGTCACCGGGGTGGGCGAGCACGTGGAGGCCACCCTCGTCGACAGCGGGTACGCCCTGCTCTGCCACCAGATCATCGGCATGTACGCCACCGGGGTCACCCCCGGGCCGCTGGGATCGGCATCGCCGATCACCGCGCCCTACGAGTGCTTCGAGACCAGCGACGGCTGGGTCATGATCGCAGCGGGGAACGACGGTCTGTTCGCGCGGTTGTGCCCCGCGCTCGGGTTGCCCGAGCTGGCGTCCGACGAGCGCTTCGTCGGGTCCGCCGCGCGCGTGCGCAACCGGGTCGCGCTGCACGCGGCCGTCCAGGAGCAGGTCGGCAGGCACACGACCGACCGGTGCGTCGCGATCCTGCGGGAGGCCGGGATCCCGGTGGGGCCGGTGAACGACCTGCGGGCCGCCGTCGAGCACCCGGTCGCCGTGGACCGCGGGACTGTCGTGGCGGCCGACCCGGAACCGGGGGAGGAGCCCGCCCTGCCCATGGTCCGCCTCCCCCTCGACGACGCGGGGACGGCGCACACCCGCCCGCCCCGCCTCGGCGAGCACTCGGTCGACGTGCTGCGCGAGGCCGGGTTCGCCGAGGAGGAGATCGCCCGACTCCTCACCCTGACCGCGGGCTGACGCCCGCCGAGAACGAAGGAGGCCGCGATGAGGGGCTGTCGCACGTCGTCGGGTTGCTGGCGGCGGCCATCCTGCTCGCGGCGTGCGGGGGTACCTCCGCACCGCCCGCCGAGACCGTGCCTGTCCCACCAGCCCTGCAGGGCGTGTACGACCAGGCCAAGTCCGAACCCGTCCTGACCTGGTACAGCTCGCAGGAGCCCGCGCTCAACGACGCCGTGGTCGAGGCATTCACCCGGCAGCACCCGGGGGTGAAGGTGGGGTCGCTGCGGCTCGCAACCGGCCCGCTGGGCGTGCGCTACGCCCAGGAGCGGGCCGCAGGCGCCGTCACCGCGGGGCTGGTGACCCTCGCCGCCCCGAACTTCGTCGACAAGGGCCTGTCCGCGGGGTGGTTCGAGCGGTTCGACGAGACGGCCCTGCCCGACCTCGCCCGGCTGCCCGACCGCTTCTTCGCCGAGGGCATCGCGACGACCGGGGTCAACGCTCGGCATCGGCGACAACACCTCCGAGGTGCAGGACCCGCCGCGGACCTGGGAGGACGCCTCGCTCCCGAGTACAAGGGCACGATCCTGCTCGGGGACCCGCGCAATGTCCCCTCCTACGTGGCGCTCGCCCGCATGCTGAACGAGTAGGTGGCGCCGGACTTCCTCGAGCGGCTCGTGGCCCAACAGCCCACCGTCGTGGACAGCATGGTGCCCGGAACCCAGCAGCTGGCAGCGGGCGAGGCGGCGCTGGCCCTTCCGGACGTGCTGTCGGTGACGAAGCCGTTGGCCGACAAGGGCGCCCCGATCGACTTCGTCGTGCCCGAGCCCACGACCGGGGTCGAGTTCGCCACGATGATCTCCGCGGGCTCCGCGAGCCCGAACGCGGCCCGGCTGCTCTACGACTTCCTGTTCACCGACGCGGGCCAGCAGGCGTTCAACGCCTCGACCGGCGCCTCCCCGATCGGTGCCGTCGGGGAGACCGCCGCGCTGCCCGCCGGGTACGTCGACCCGGCGATCCGCGAGCTCCCTCCTGTCCGGGCGGACCTGCTCAACCGGCTGGGTCTCGGATGACGGCGGTCGCGACCCCCACGCGCGTCGGCCCCCCGGATCGGGGTCGAGGGAGTCCGCAAGACCTTCGCCCGGCGAGACGGCGGCGAGGCCCGGGCGATCGACGATGTCACGCTGGACGTGGCGGCGGGGGCGCCAAGGTGGCGCGACCAGCTGCGCGGCGAGATCCGCAGGCTGCACGCCGAGCTGGGGTTCACCGCCGTCTACCTCACGCACGACCAGGAGGAGGCCCTCACCCTCGCCACCCGCCTCGTTGTGCTGCGGGAGGGCCGGATCGCCCAGTCCGCCCCGCCCGCGGAGGTCTACCTGCGCCCGGCGGACACGGGCGTTGCCCGGTTCATGGGAGCTGGCAACGAGCTGGTCGGGACCGTGGCCGCGGACGGGGTGCGGACAGCGGTGGGCCCGGTCGTGGCGCAGGAGCACGGGCTGTCGACGGACACCCTGGTCCTCGTCCTCAGCCGGCCGGAGGACTGGCGGTTCGGTCCTGGTGCGGAGATCGCGGACCGGTGGCGGGGGGCGGTGGAGACTGCGGTGATTCTCGGCCCCCTCTCCGAGTACATCGTCGCGCTCGATGCCGGCGCCGTCGTGCGGGTGCGCACCCTCGGGACCCCGGGTCCCGAGGTCGGGGCCACGGTGCGGGTCGGGGTGCCCGCCGAGGCGGTACGGCTGCTCGGTGCTCGCCCGCCTCGGCATGCTCCTCTACCTGCTGGTCGCCGCCGTGCTGCCCTTCGCTGTCCCACGTCGTGATCGCCGTGGCCCTCGTCGCGGCGTTCGCCGGCCCGCCGTTCGGGCTCGCCGGGTCGCTGGTGCTGCTGGTGGTCGCCTACCTCGTGCTCTACCTGCCCCAGGCCACGCCCAGTGCGCAGTCCGCCTTCGCGATGGTGGGGCCGATCTCGTCGAGGCTTCCCGTCGTCGGGTTCGTGATCCTGGGGCTGTTCCAGAACGGCACCTACCCGGCCCTCGCGGCCCTGGGCACCCTGATCCCGGTGGTGTCCGCAGCCGTGGTCCTCCTCGCCCTGGCGGTGCGCAGGCGGACCCGAGCTCACCGCCGCCGCAGGTCGAACTCGCGCACCTGCGGGCGGTCCAGGCCGTCCGCAGCGAGCTTGTACTTCTCCACTCGCTGGCTGGGGGTGCGGGGGAGGTCGGGGCGGGCCTCGAGGTAGCGGGGGACCATGTAGCGGGGGAGCTGTTCGCGCAGCCATGCGTGCAGGGCGTCGAGGTCGGGTTCGCCGCGTAGCACCACGTCCAGCTTGACCTCGTGCTCGCCCAGCTCGGCGGAGACGGCGTAGGCCGCCGCGTCGACCACGGCCGGGTGGGTGCGGGTGACGTTCTCCAGCTCCACGGCGGAGATGTTCTCGCCGCGGCGCCGGATGGAGTCCTGGTTGCGCATGACGAAGTGGACGTGGCCCCGCTCGTCGTAGAAGCCGAGGTCCCCGGTGTGGAACATGAAGTTGCGGAAAGCGTCCGCGGTGGTCTCGGCGTCGCCGAAGTAGCCGCGGGCCATCGCGTCCGGCAGCAGCGGGCGGTACACGAGCTCGCCGAGCTCGCCCGGGCCGAGCATGCGGTCGTCCGTGTCGACCACGCCGTGGTCGACCCACGCGGGCGCGGGCCCGATGGTGTCCGCGGAGACGCCCTCCAGCCGCTCGCGGCGGGGGAGGTGCGGGAAGATCTCCGTCATCCCCCAGCCCTGCCAGACGACGGTGGTGCCGTACCGGCGCTCGAACTCGAACCGGTCCGCGGGCTGAGGCAGCACGTAGAGGGTGTGCAGCCGGTGCTCGGGAGCTTCCGGCACCGCGTGGAGGATCATCGCGGTCATCTGACCCATCAGCATCGCGAACGTGGCGCCGTCCTCGGCGACCTCGGTCCACCAGTTCCGCGCCGAGAACGCGCTCTTGAGGTGCGCCGTGCAGCCGACGTGCAGCGCGGAGTTCGCAAAGACCTGCAGCCCGGCGATGTGACACATCTGCAGGGGCGTGGACAGCACGTCGTCCGGGGTGTGACCGAGGGCGTCGGAGGCCATCGCGGAGGCGAGGTAGAGGTAGTGGTGGGGCCACATCGCGGCCTTCGACCCGCCGCTGGTGCCCGAGGTGAACATGAGCACCGCGAGATCGGACGGGCGCGGACGTACGGGCGGTCGCTCCGCGGGCACCCCGTCGACCAGCGCGTCCAGCCCGAGGACCGGCACGCCGTGCATCGTGTCCGGCAGATCGCCCGCGCCACAGGCGATCACGAGCCGGACACCGCCCAGGTCGCGAAGCTCGGCGAGCCGGGGCAGCAGGTCCACGCGTACGGCGAGGACCTGGGGGTCGCACCGGCCGAGCAGGATCCCCAGCAGCTGTCCGCGCAGCTCTGGGTTCATCGGCGCCGCGACCCCGCACGAGGCGAGCGCGCCGAGGAACACCGGCATGAACTCGAGCTGGTTGCGCAGCAGGAGCGCGACCCGGCTCCCGGCGAGTCCGCGGGCGGCCAGGGCGGCGGCCACCCGCAGACCGGCGTCCCGGGCTCCGGCGAACGTCAGCCGGTCCCGCCCGTCGAACACCAGCCAGTCCGCGTCGGGGCGGTCCGCGGCCTGCGCCTCGAGGACGTGCAGGACGGTCCGCTCCTCGCCATGGAACCGCGTGGCCAACGGGCCGAGGTCGGGCCCGGTCCCGCGCAGCAGCCGACGTTCCATCACGGTCACCTCCGAACAACTATTTGTTCGGAGGCTACTCCGGTGGGCGCCCAGCGGGGCTGCAGACCGTCCAGGACGGTGTCGGCAATTGTCGGACCCCCGCCGGAGGAGCTCCTCTTCGGGGGCTGATGTGCATGTACAGGCTTCCCGGAAGGAGGCCGACGGGGTCGCCGATGTGTGTATCTCCGGGCGAGAGGGCCGAGGTCCGGACCGGTGCCGCGCGGCTGCCGCTGGTCCGTCAGGGCCTCCTGGATCGTCGCCATCGCCGCTTCCGAGCGAAGTCTTCGTCCGGAGACGGGACGCGCGCCGGCACAACGGTCGACTACCTGGCCTGGATCCCGCCGAGGACGTTGTCGGCGAGCTCGTTCGCAACCTCCTCGGCACTGAGAGCGCCGGTGGGGGAGAACCACTCCGAAGCGTTGTTGAGCATCCCGATGAACGCCAGCACGGTCACTCGTGGGCTGCGAAGCTTTCGGAACTCGCCGGTGCGGACGCCGTCGCGGACGATCCTCACGAACAGGTCCTCGTACTGCTGGCGCAAGGCGATGATGCGACCCTGCTTCTCCGGGGAGAGGTACGTCCACTGGAAGAACGCGACGCGCGTCTGTTCCTTGGTGCGGCCGAGCACGTCGAAATGGGCCAGGAACGCGGCTCGCAGACGCTGCGGCGCAGGGTCGTCGCTGTCGGCGGCGGCGCCGATCGCCTCGACGTAGTTCTGGATGCCCTTCTCCACGATGCGCAGCAGCAGGTCCTCCTTGCCGCTGATGTGCACATACAGGCTCCCCGGCAGAAGGCCGACGGCGTCGCCGATATCGCGCATCCCGATGACCGGGTAGGTCTTCTCGGCGAAGAGGCGGACAGCCTCCTGCTCGATCTGCTCCGCCGACACCGGCCCCGAGCCGCGAGCGCGCCGCTCGCCCCGTGTCGTCGCCACTCGGCGTCCCCCTTCTCGTCGTACGCACTCCATCGTCCCACGGACGTCGTCCCAGCCGCTTCAACCGGTATGAACAATCAGTTGTTTGTTGGCGTTGGAGGGCCTAGCGTGAGGGAGACGAGCCGTCCGATGGAGGTGTGGGGTTCGTGGACTTCCGGTTCACCGACGAACAGCAGATGTGGTTCGACACGCTGACCGCGTTCATGGAGAAGGAGGTCGGTCGCGAGTACATCCGGGAGCACGACGAGTCGCGCGTCTTCCCGGAGGAGGCCTACAAGAAGTTCGCCGAGCGCGGCTGGTTGGGGCTGCTGATCCCGGAGGCGGAGGGCGGCCTGGACGCCGACGCGGTCATGTACGCGATCTTCTGTGAGGTGATCGCGAAGTACAGCCTGGACTTCGCGGCCGCGATCATGACGTCGATGTTCACCGCAACGAACATCGCCAGCCACGGAACCGCGGAGCAGAAGGCGGCCTACCTGCCCGGGTTCCTCGCCGGCGACATCAAGTTCAGCATCTCGATCTCCGAGCCCGGTGCCGGCTCGGACGCAGCGGGCCTCGCCACCAAGGCCGTCCTCGACGGCGACGAGTGGGTGCTCAACGGCAACAAGGTGTTCTGCTCCGGGGCGCACCTGCCGGGGACCGTGATCAACCTGATGGCCCGGACCAGCCCCGACAAGCATCGCGGGATCAGCATGATCCTCGTGCCCAACGACACCGAGGGCGTCGACATCCGCAAGCTGAACACCATCGTCCGGCGCAGCCTGGGCACCACCGAGATCTTCCTGACCGACGCGCGGGTGCCCCGGAGCAACATCATCGGGGAGCCCGGCCAGGGCTGGGCGTACGTCGGGCAGCACCTGGAATGGGAACGGCTGAGTCTCGCTGCGACCTATGTCGGCAACGCCCGCACCGCGCTGGACGACACGGTCGACTACACGAAGAACCGTACCCAGTTCGGCCGTCCGCTCTCGAAGTTCCAGGTGCTCAAGCACCGAATGGCCGAGCGGGAGACCGAGGTCAATGCGGCCCGGCTGCTGGTCTACAGCGCGGCGACCAAGCTTGCGCGCGGGGAGCGAGCGCTGAAGGACGTATCGATGGCGAAGGTCTATGCAGCCGACGTCGCGTACCGGTGCGCCTTCGACGGCATGCAGGCGCTGGGCGGATACGCGCAGCTGCCCGAGTACGACATGGAGCGCTACTTCCGCGAGGCCAAGCACGCGATGGTCGGCGGGGGTACCTCGGAGATCCAGCACAGCATCATCGCCAAGGAGATGGGTCTGTAGGACCCGGGAAGGACTGGCTCAGTGACGAGCACGGTCGAGAACGAGCTCCTGGAGACCGGCGCGGAGGTCGAGTGGCTCGGCTCCGGCTAAGGGGCCTTCACCGATGCGGGCGCGATGCTCGGCGTCGCGGAGGGTCCCGTTTGGTTGCCCGGCGAGCAGGCGTTGAGCTTCAACGACAGCGGCAACGACACCCGGTACTCGTGGACGGAAACCGGGGGGATCACCGTCGCGCGGACGGGCAACGAACGACGCCAACGGTTCGACTCGCGACCGACAGGGGCGGCTCGTGTCCTGCGAGCACGCGACGCGGCGTGTGACGCGGGAGGAGCCGGACGGCTCGATCACGGTGATCGCCGACCACTACCGCGGGTTGCGGCTGAATCGCCCCAACGACGTCGTCGTGCGCTCCGCCGGCTCGATCTGGTTCACCGACCCACTCACCTCCGAGGTCGACACCGATCTGGACTTCGCCGGCGTCTACCGCGTCTCGCCCGACCTGAGCCGCATCAACCTCGTGGCGCGGGACTTCACCATGCCTCACGGGCTTGCGTTCTCCCCGACGGCACGCACCTGGTGACACTGGAGCTGCCGCGGGTGCCTGTCACCAACTTCTGCTTCGGCGGCCCCGACCTGCGCACGATCTTCTTCACGACGTTCACCGAGCTCGGGCGGATCCGGGTCGGCGTGCCCGGCCTCGACCCGGACCGCGAGATCGAGCAGGTCACCGGGGCGGGATGGACGGCCGAGGGGCGGACGGACTGACCAGTGAGCGCCACATCCGGCTTCCTCGCCGGCGTGGTGCGAGCTGTGCTCAGCTCGCGTTGATCACGGGTGCAGTGCCGCCCCGGCGGTCAGGCAAGACGGGGTGGGGTATTCGATCTCCGCCACGATCCGCGCCATCCGATCGATCCAGGTCACCGGCGAGCCCGCGATCTGCAGGCTGCAGTGGTCGACGCCCGCGGCCGCCATCGCACGGAGCTCGGTGGCGATGCGGGCGGGGTCGGCGGCGAGGCAGACCGTCGCGATCGACTCACGATCGACGAAGGGCTCCAGCTCCGGCGGCATGAAGGTGAGATAGCCGAGGTAGTTGTCGAAATGTCGGCTCCGCTCGTCCAGCGTCGCCCGATAGGCCCGGTAGGCCCGGTATGCGCGACGGAAGCGCTCGGGAACCTGCTCCGGGTCGTCGAAGGTGTTGGTGAGGTACCGCAGCCTGCTCACGACGAGGGGGCCGAGGGCAGCCCGGGCTTCCGCGCCGTCGAGCTCGTCGAGGTCCTCGACGGGGTACATCGCGTAGATCACGCCGAGGGAGACGTCCTGCGGCCTGCGTCCGGCGGCGCGGGCTGCCTCGTCGATCTCCGCCCGCACCGCACGCAGGGTCTCCGCCCCCTCCCAGCGCACCATGATCCCGTCGGCGAACGCCGCTGCCCTGCGCCTCCCTCGTGGCCCGAAGGCCGATACCCACGTGGGCACCGGATGCGAGAGGTCCAGCCACCGCCCCGTCGGGTGGATGAACTGCACGACACGCTCGTCGCATTCGGCCTCGCCTCCGGCCAGGAGGCTCTGTACTGCCCGGGTGTAGGCGTCGAGCTGCTCGAGGCTCGCGGGTGGCAACCCGAGGGTGTGCCGTGCCGACGACCCGGTCCCGATGCCCAGCACGACCCGGCCGGGTGCCGCCTTCGCGAGGGTGCCGAGCGCCTGGGCGGTCGCCACCGCGGGCCGACTGCCGGGGTGGGTGACGCCCGGGCCGACCGCGAGCCGATCGGTTGCGCGCAGCGCCTCGAACGCCGCCAGGTAGGGCTCGCCGAAGACCAGCGGGCTGTCGTAGATCCAGAGGTGGGTGAAACCGGCGGCCTCGAGACGGCGAGCATGGTCACCGATACCGACGTGCGCGTCGGAGTACACGGAGATCTCCATGGCCGCTCGCGCTCCAATCACTGAGAGTGAAACAAGCGATCCGCCCGTCGGGCGACTGCCCGGAACGCTAGACGGGGTGCTCTTCGGGCCGCAAGAGCGGCAGACGGTTCGAGTAGGAGACCTTCTGCAGGCAGATGCGTGGAGAGCTTCTGTGGTTGACGCCACAGGCGTCGGAAGTTAAAGTGACGTCACTTTCCAGGACGCCGACGCTGGCAGCCGAAGTTGCTACGCTCGGTGACATTCTCTGGTGCCCGTGGTCCGTCCGGGCCCAGGACCGTGAGAGAGGGATGCGATGGAGCACCCGTTGGCCAATCCGAAGTGGACCCTCCCCGAGGGCAGTGCGACGACCCGGCTCGCCCGCGAGTCGGTGATGGGCAGGGTGTGCGAGAACCTCGCCCGACTCGACGGCTCGGTGAGCTGGGAGGAGCTGGTCACCACCCGGTGGGCGGACCTGCTGAGCGCCGAGGACTGCGCCGAGCTCGAGAACCAGGTCTTCGAGCGGTTCCGGGCCGAGGCGGGACGGCCCTACTTCGCCGGCTGTGAGGTCGCGGTCGAGGAGTCGCCGGACCGGTACGTTCTGCGTAGTGCCGCGCAGGTCTACGTCGACGCCTCGGAGTTCCCGGAGGGGGTGGTCGGCGACGGGGACAACGTCTTCGAGGCCTCCGACGTCACCGGGGAGGTCCTGGTGGTGAGCGAGGTCGACCTGGTCGAGCAGCTGATCAACGACGGGGTCCCGGAGGGCGTCGTCGGCGTGATCGACGACGCGGGCGGAACCATGACCGCGCCGATCCTGCCCGACTTCGACGCGGTCGTCTGCCTCGCCGGCACGGTCCGCAGTCACCTGGCGATCATCGCCCGCGAGTTCGGGGTGCCGACCCTGATGGGCGCTCGCCTATCCCGTCGGCTCCGGACGGGGGAGCGGATCACGGTCCGCTACGCGACCCCGGCCCAGAGCGTCGATGCCTACCTGGGCGAGGACATGCGGCCCCGGGCACAGATCCTGGAGGAGGGGCGATGAGCGAGTTCCGCATCACCGAGCAGCAGTTGCTCGACGTCAACGCATTCATGCAGCGCTCCGACGACGTCGTGATCACGAACTGCCTGACGCGCACGGCGCAGGAGTCGAAGCTCTTCCCGATCATGCCGTACCTCGTGATGAGCATGTACGACGCGTACTACCGCTACCCGGACCTGCTGCGCCGCTCGGCGGCCACGGTGTCGCCGGAGGACGTCGGGCATCGCGCACGCAACGCGACGTGCAACATCTCCAAGCTGACCGGGTGGGGAGTGATCAACTTCTACCTCCAGGGTCGCGAACTGCTGATCAAGAAGGGCCTGCTGCGTCCCGAGGACAACCTCGAGGACCTGGTGTTCATGGTCGACTGGTGGCAGCGGTTCTCGGCCGCCTACCACCGCAACGGCGGGCACCGGTACACCCTCGACGCGCACGACATCGCCCAGGAGCACGACGAGCGCGTGCTGCAGGTCCTCGAGGCCGACGCCTACGAGGCCGACGACGCGCTGCGCGCCTCGGCGGCGCAGTTCATGGCACTGGGCACCCAGTACGCCTTCCTGGCGCACTGCGAGAGCCGGGTCGGGCTGCAGTCCTCCGGCCCCTACAACCTCGGCGGACGCCGACTGCTGCACACCCGCGACTTCATGAACCTCTCGGAGTGCGACTTCTCCTGGCTCGACGGGGTCGCGACCGACATCCCGTTCAACAACCTCACCCTCGCGGTGATCACCGACGGGGTCTCGATGGAGATCACGGACTGGGCCTCGGTGTACACCACGCCCGAGGACATCCGGGACCGCATCATCGGCGTCGGTCTCTACACCTCCGACTTCCTGACCGACCGCTACATCCCGGTCGGCATGGACAGCCGCCGGGACCTCGTCGACACCCTCGACCAGCTCTCCGAGGTGATCAAGCAGGCCACCCGCAAGCTCTACCGCAGGTTCGCCGGCTTCGGCTTCACGCAGATGGTCGAAGCCGGCATCTACACCTACTTCCAGGCCGCGGCCGACATCGACCACATGGCGGGCACGTACCGGCAGGGTGACTGGGAGCTGATCGACGACCGGACCCGGCGGCTGTGGCCGCTGTACAACGAGGAGTTCGCCTACGACGACTACGTCTCGGCGTTCGCCACGATGGACGGCTTCCAGGCCGGCCAGAACGACTACTACCTGCACCCGGTCAGCTACTCGCTCTGGCGGCGCGGTGGCGGGAAGACGGACCTTCCGGCGCCCGGACGGAGCGCCATCGCCATCCCGGCACACGTGCTCAACGATCACGACTACTCGCTGAGGGTCAACCCGAACGGCCTCGCCGACGTGCGGGGTAGTTCCACCCTGCCGACCAAGACCGGCGGCTACACCTTCCAGCGGGGCCGGCTCACCGAGCACGAGATGAACCGCGCCGCAAGGGAGTTCGACTCGCCCCTGCTGAGGGCACCGTGGCGCTTCGTCGACGAGGCCACGGTCAAGTACCACTACCGCAATCCCGAGGTCGACGCGCTGTACCGCTACACCCAGCAGGACTCGCGGCTGCTGCGTGATCGAGGCGCCGCGCTCGTTCGCGCCGACATCGACCGGATCAGGACCGAGGCCGGCGAGCGGCCGTGGTCGGCGGTCTCGGAGGCCGTCACCACGGCTGCGACCAGCGCCGCCGGCGACCCGTGAGCGTCGGCTGAGGTCACCACCGGACCACCGCCAGGCCGGCACCGAGACCGTCGCGACCCGCGACGCCGACAGGAGTGCGATGAAGTTCCACTGGTTCCACCTCATGCCGTACCCGGATCTGCCCGACGACTTCAAGCAGCAGCACCGCAGCGTCTGGGTCGACCTGCCCGCCAGCGAGGTCTACGACCGCCGCCGGGGCAACGAGATCTACAACGAGTACCTCGACGAGCTCGAGTTCGCCGCCGACGCCGGGTTCGACGGCATCTGCGTCAACGAGCACCACCAGAACGCCTACGGGCTGATGCCGTCGCCGAACCTCATGGCCGCTTCGTTGGCGCGACGCACCCGCGACACCAAGCTCGTGATCATGGGGAACTCGGTGGCGCTGTACAACCCGCCGCTGCGCGTCGCCGAGGAGATGGCGATGATCGACGCCATCTCCGGGGGCCGGGTCGTGGCCGGGTTCCCGGTCGGGTCGACGATGGACACCACCTACTGCTACGGGGTCAATCCGGCCACCCTGCGGGAGCGCTACCGCGAGGCGCTGGACCTCATCCTCAAGGCCTGGCGGGCCGACCAGCCCTTCGCCTTCAACGGCAAGTACACCCAGCTCCGCTACGTCAACTGCTGGCCGCGCCCGGTCCAGGAGCCGCACCCGCCGATCTGGATCCCGGGCGGAGGCAGCGTGGAGACCTGGGACGTCTGCGCGGAGAACGACTTCCTCTACGCCTACCTGTCCTACTTCGGCTACAAGTGGGCCCGGGACAACGTGCGCGGCTACTGGGACGTGATCGAGAAGGCGGGCAAGGCGCCCAACCCGTACCGCATGGGGTTCATCCAGTTCGTCGGTGTCGCCGACACCGACGAGGAGGCCGAGCGCCTCTACGGCGACGCGGCGCTCTACTTCTACAACCGCTGCCTGCACGTCCACCCCGGCTTCGGCGTCGCGCCCGGCTACTCCTCGATCAAGACGATCCGCAAGGGCGTGCGCAGCATGGCGGCCACCGCGGCGTCGCAGAAGGAGTTCTCGGCCCTGACCTGGAAGGACATCGTCGACCGGGGCTACATGGTGGCCGGCAGCGTCGACACGGTCGTCGAGCAGCTCAACGCCATGGCCGACGAGCTGAACGTCGGACACCTGATGACCCTGCTGCAGTTCGGCAACATGAACCGCGAGACCGTCAACTACAACACCACGAAGTTCGCCCAGGAAGTCATCCCGCGGCTGCGGCACAAGTTCGACGACTGGGAGGACCACTGGTGGCCCACCGGGTCGCTGAGCGACGCCGCCCGGCCGGCCCCGGTCGCCCCGGCGGTCTCGGCACCCGCGGCGGCGGTGGCGGGGAGCTGAACGAGATGACCGTGACCTGGACGCACGAGACCCTCACCCTGGCGGGCGGGCGCACCCAGGTGGTGCACCGCGCCGGCGACGGGCCGCCGCTGCTCTGGCTGCACAGCCTCTACGGCTTCGACCCCGACGACGGCGTGCTCGCCGATCTCGTCACCCGCTACTCGGTCCTCGCACCGGTCACCCCCGGGATGACCGACCTCGGCGAGCTCGACGACATCGACGACTTCCACGATCTCGCCCTGCACTACGACGACGTCCTCGAGGCTTGCCGGCTGGACTCGGTCACCGTCGTCGGCCACTCGTTCGGCGCGCTGATCGGCGCGGAGCTGGCTGCCCACTTCCCCCACCGGGTCACGCGGCTGGCGTTGCTGTCGCCGTTGGGACTGTGGGTCGACGACGAGCCGGTCCTGGACGTCTTCGCGGTGCCCTACGCCGACGTGGCCGAGGTCCTCTACGCCGACCCCGACAACGCCAACCTCCGCTCGGAGCAGACCGAGACCGGCGAGCGGGACATCGAGGCCGTCGTGGCACTGGCCCAGGCCATGACCACGGTCGCGAAGTTCCTGTGGCCGGTGCCCGACAAGGGCCTGCGCAAGCGCCTTTACCGCGTCAGCGCCCCCGCGCTGGTCGTGTACGGGGAGAAGGACGCGGTGGTGGCGCCGTCCTACGGGGACCGTTTCGCCGAGCTGCTGCCCGACGGGCGGGCGGACATCGTGCCCGACGCGGGGCACATGACCACCCGGGAACAGCCGGAGGCCGTGTCCGGCCTGCTGCGCGCGTTCCTCGTGAGCTGATGGCGATCCCCCGCCACCGCACCCCCGAGGAGAGCAGCCGGTTGCTGCGCACCTGGCTCGTCGCCCGCCTCCCGGAGGCGCGCGAGGTCGAGATCACCGACCTCGCCAGTCCACAGATCGGCTACTCCGCGGAGACGCTGCTGTTCGACGCCCGGTGGCGCGACGGCGACGGCCCCCACCACGAACGGCTCGTCGCCCGGATCCGGCCCAGCGGCTACGTGTTCTTCCCGGACGTGGACCTGCGGCTGCACCACGACGTCCTCGCCGCGCTCGCCGACACCGACGTGCCCGTCCCGCGGCCGCGGTGGTACCAGGACGCCGAGGGCAGCCCCTTCGGCGAGCCGTTCTTCGTCATGGAGCGCATCGAGGGGCTGGTCCCGCCCGAGCACCCCGCCTACACCGCGGGCGGGTGGGTCGCCGAGGCGTCCCCCGACCACCAGCGGCGGATCTTCCACGGGGCGGTCGAGGCCCTCGCCCGGTTGCACCGGGTCGACCGGCACTCGCTGGATCTGTCGTTCCTGCCCAGCGTGGCCGGCGGCGACCCTGGCATGACGACCGAGCTCAAGCTCTTCGAGGAGTACGTCGGGTGGGTGCTGGACGGGCAGCCCGACCCGCTGTTCGACGACACCCTCGACACGCTCCGCAACAGCGTGCCGAAAGCCGATCGGCTCTGCATGAACTGGGGTGACCCGAAGTTCAGCAACATCCTCTACCGGGGCACGCGCCCGGTCGGCCTGCTCGACTGGGAGCTCGCCACGGTGGGCCCGCCCGAGAACGACCTCGCCTTCTTCCTCACCTACCACAACTCGATCACCCGGGCGCTCGGCCATCCCGACCTGCCGGGCTTCCTCGGCGACGACGCGGCGATCGCGCTGTACGAGGAGTTGTCCGGCCACGAGATCCGCCACCTGGACTGGTACCGGCTGTGGCACCTGCTCCGGCTCGGTGTCATGTCCCTGCGCCTGACCCAGCTGCTCGTGCAGTCCGGACGGCTGCCCGAGGGGTCGCCGAAGGCGCCACACCACGTGCCCCGTCGACTGCTGCAGAACGCGCTGAAGAGGTTCCGATGAGCACTTCCCTCACCCGACCGACCGAGCTGAGCACCCACCCGGACGACAACTTCCACCCGCCGAAGGACGACGACCCGTTCTGGACCGAGACCTGCTGGTGGACCTTCTTCGTCCCCGAACGCAGACTCTCCGGCCAGCTCTACCCGTTCTTCCGCACCAATCAGAACGTCGCGGCGTGTGCCGTCTACCTGTGGAACGACGAGGGCGACCAGTTCCACACCGCCCTGTACGCCCGCCAGACCTGGCACCTGCCGCTGCCGGACCAGCCCCTCACCGACATCACCCTGCCCAACGGGCTGCACTACCGCTGCCTCGAGCCGCGGACCAGCTACGAGCTGCAGTACCGCGACCCGGACGGCGAGGACGTCGGGGTGGACCTGCGCTTCGACGCCGTCCTCGAACCCAACCACGACGGCCACGGCCACCTCGATCAACCCGGTCGGATCACCGGCACGATCCGGCTCGACGGCGAGGACATCGCCGTGGACTGCTACGGGTTGCGCGACCGCTCCTGGGGCCGGCGAGGCGGCTTCGGCAAGAACATCATCAAGCACGGCGGCCACAACGCCGGCTACTGCTACGCCACCGCCTCGCCGGAGCAGGCGTTCCACCTGCTGGCCTTCGACAAGGGCAAGGGCCGCTGCGAGGTCGTGCACGGCTACCACGTCCAGGACGGCGAGTTCGCCAAGCTCACCCGAGGCGTGCGCGAGGTGCTCGACCGCGACGCCGCCGGCAATCCCACCCATGTCCGGATCGACGCCGAGGACGCCCTCGGCCGGCCACTGCAGGTCGAGGGCCGCTGCGTGAACGCGTTCGGCCTGCTGCTCAACCCGAACATCTGGTGCATCAACTGCCTCACGGAGTGGACCTGGAACGGCAACACCGCATGGGGCGAGGACCACGACAACTGGACCCCCTACGGGTACCGCCGATTCTTCCGCGCGTTCCACGGCTACCGGGACGCGCTGACCCTCCCGTCCTGACGCGCCGTTCCCACGATCCTCTCGAGGAGAGCAACCCATGACAGCGCCGTCGCCGTCGACGCTCGACGAGACCGTGGTGCACCCGTTCGACTCCGGTGTGACCGATCCCCGAGTCGTCGGGGGCAAGGGCTCGAGCCTGGCCAGGATGAGCGGCCTCGGGGTACCCGTGCCGCCGGGCTTCACCATCGGCACCGGTGCCTGGAGGGCCCGACGGGCCGGCCGGGTCGACGAGGCTGACCTCCGCGCCGAGGTCTCCGCCGCGCTCGCCGCGATGGAACGGGTGACCGGCCGACGACTGGGCGATCCTGCCGACCCGTTGCTGGTGTCCGTCCGCTCCGGCGCACCCGTCTCGATGCCCGGCATGATGGATACCGTCCTCAACGTCGGTCTCACACCCGGGGTGGCCGACGCGCTGGCGGAGCGGGGCGGGTGCGCCTTCGCCGACGCGCTGGTCGCCCGGCTGCAGGCCTGCTTCGCCGACATCGTCGGCGTTCCGCTGCCGGCCGACCCCCGCGCACAGCTCGACGAGGCCATCGCCGCGGTCTGGCGTTCCTGGGACGCCCCGCGCGCCCGTCGGTACCGGCGCTTCCGCGGGATCGGGGAGGACCTCGGCACGGCCGTGACGATCCAGACGATGGTGTTCGGCAACCTCGACGAGCGCTCCGGGACCGGTGTCGCGTTCACCCGTGACCCGGCCACCGGCGCTCCCGGCGCCTACGGCGACTTCCTCCTGCGCGCCCAGGGCGAGGACGTCGTCGCAGGCGGATGCACCCCGGAGCCGCTGGCCTCGGCGGCGGAGTACCTGCCCGAGGCGTTCGACGCGCTCAGCCGCACCCTCCCCGTGCTCGAGGGCGCCTACCGCGACCTCTGCGACGTGGAGTTCACCGTCGAGGCCGGTCGGCTGTGGGTGCTGCAGGCCCGGGTGGGACAGCGCAGCAGCGCCGCAGCGGTCCGGATCGCCGTGGACCTGGTCGCCGAGGGCGTGATCGACCGGGACGAGGCCCTGCGCCGGGTGCCGGCCTGCGCCCTGGCCGATCTCCGCCGGCCCGTCCGAGTGGCCGATGCCTCCCTCCCGGTCCTGGGCCGGGGCCTGGCCGCGTCACCGGGCACCGCGGTGGGTGTCGCCGCCTTCGACCCCGAACGGGCCGAGGCACTCGCCGACGCCGGCCACGACGTCGTGCTCGTCCGTCCCGAGACCTCCCCGGAGGACGTGGGAGGGATGATCGCGGCCGCGGGGATCGTGACCGCGGCGGGAGGACGGGCCAGCCACGCCGCCGTGGTCGCTCGGGGGCTCGGCCGCCCGGCGGTCTGCGGGGTCGACGGGCTGACCGTCGACGCGCACGGCGCGACGTTCCCCTCGGGTGATCGCGTCCGCGAGGGCGATCCGCTCACCGTCGACGGCGCGACCGGAGAGGTGTTCGCCGGTGCGGCGGAGCTCGCCGTCCCGGCGCCGGGACCCGCGGCGCGGCAGCTCCTCGACTGGTGCGCCGCAGCGTCCGTTCCGGTTCTCGACGCCGCTCCCGGCGCAGCCGTCCGCTGCACCGGACCCGACGACCTGCCCACGGACACCGACCGGCCGGTCGCGGTCGACGTCGAGTGGGAGGGCGCGGCCTCGGCTGCGGTCCTGGACCGCACCTGCGCGGCCTTGCAGGAGCGCGGTCACGACCACCTCTACCTCGTCGTCCCGGCCGACCTCCGCGGAGCGGACCTCAGCCCGCCGCCGGGCCCGTGGCGCGGCATTGTCGCGCCCCCGGGCGTGGAGTGGGCCGCATTGTTGGTGGCTGCCCGACTGGCGCGCTCGGCCGACCGAGCGGGCGCACCGGCACAGGCGGCGAGCTGACCATGCCGACCGGAATCGCCCACTGGATCGGCTCCTGGGCCCGCCTGCAACCCGACCGTCCGCTGCTCACCTTCCGCGGCCGAACGACCACCTGGGCCGAGTTCGACCGACGCGTCGATGCGCTCGCCCGCGGGCTGCACCGGCTCGGCGTCGGACGCGGGGACCGCGTCGCCTGCCTCATGCACAACCGCCCGGAGTTCCTGGAGCTGTTCTGGGCCACCGTCCGCCTCGGCGCCCTCTTCGCCCCGGTCAACGTGCGCCTCGCCCCTCCCGAGCTGCAGTACGTCATCAGCGACCTCGACCCGGCCGTCATCGCGACCGAGGAGGCGTTCGCCCCCACCGCCACCGGACTGCAGGGATCCGGCGCCGTGCCCGGCGGAGCGGTGTGGCTCAGCGCCGACCCCACACCGTCGATCCGTGCGACCCCACTCGACGCGCTGCCCGTCGACGGTCCCCTGCCGGCCGTGGTCCCGGAGGCCACGGACCCGGCAGCAGTCCTCTACACCTCCGGTACCACGGGCCGGCCCAAGGGCGCGGTCCTCAGCCACGGCAACATCCACGCCCAGGCGGCCAACTGGGTCCTGTCCTTCGGGCTCACCCGCACCGACCGGCAGCTGATGTTCCTGCCCCTCTGCTTCACCGGCGGCCTGATCAGCGCCAGCATGAACACCTTCTACTCGGGCGCGAGCATGGTGCTCGAACCCGACTTCGATCCTGCCGCGCTGCTCGCCGACATCGAACGCGAGCGCCCGACCTGGTTCACCGCCGTCCCCGCGATGATGCAGCGGCTCTTCGAGCACCCCGACGCCCCCCGCACCGACCTGAGCTCGCTCACCATGATCGAAAGTGGCGGGGCTGCGGTGCCCGTCCCACTGATCGAGAAGGTCCGGGGGATGGGCCTCGAGCTCATTCAGGGCTACGGCATCACCGAGGGAAGCGGGGGAGTGAACCTTTACCTGCAGGAATGGGAAGGTACCCGCAAGCCGGGCTCCTGCGGGAAGGCCGGCGGCGTCTACGGCGACGCCCGTATCGTCCGCCCCGACGGCACCGAATGCGACCCGGGCGAGATCGGTGAGCTGCTCATCGACGGCCCCCTCGTCTTCCAGGGCTACTGGCGCAACGACGCCGCGACCGCGGAGACGCTGGTCGACGGGTGGCTGCACACCGGCGACCTGGCACGGTTCGACGAGGAGGGCTTCGTCTACCTCAGCGGGCGCCTCAAGGAGATGATCAACAGTGGCGGCCTCAATGTGTACCCCGCCGAGGTCGAGGCGGCGCTCGTGACCCTTCCCGACGTCTCGGAAGTCGCCGTGGTCGGCCTGCCCGACGAGCGCTGGGGGCAGGTGGTGGCCGCGTTCGTCGTGCCGCGGCCCGGCACCGAGCCCGATCCGGAGACGATCCGGTGCCAGGCCCGAGCCCTGCTGGCCGACTACAAGGTGCCCAAGACCGTGTGCCTGGTCGACGACCTGCCACGAACGACCTCGAACAAGGTGCTCAAGCGAGTCCTGGTCGAGCAGGCCACCCGCGACCTGGCGGTGTCGCCGTGACCGGCGTGGACACCGTGCTCTTCGACGTCGACGGCACGCTCGTCGACAGCCGGCGGGCGATCCTCGACACCTACGCCGAGGCGCTGCGAGACGTCGACGGACCCACCGCGGACCCCTTCGCGGCGCATCACCCCGACCGGCTCCTGCAGATCCCCGCACACCGCGTGTTCGCGCTGCTGTCCGCCGGCGACCCGGACCGCGAGCGGGCGATCGCCGAGGCCTTCCAGACCCGCTACGCCGCCCGGGAGCCGGACATCGGCTGGTTCCCGGGAACCGTCGCCGCGCTGCGCGAGCTGTCCGGGCGAGGCCTGCACCTGGGCATCGTCACGACCAAGGCCCGCCGGCGCCTCGACCTGCACCTTGCTGCGGCAGGGGTCGCCGAGCTGTTCGCCGCCTCCGTCTGCGGCGACGAGGTGGAGCTCCCCAAACCCGACCCGGCACCCGTCCTGGCCGTCCTGGACCGCATCGGCTCCAGCCCGGACCGCGCGGTCCTCGTCGGGGACGGGGTCGCCGATGTCCTCGCCGCCCGAGGCGCCGGAGCCCTGTCCATCGGCGTGGCCTACGGGTTCCATCCCGACGAGTGCCGGGCCGCCGGGCCGGACCACTGGATCGAGAACGCCGACGAGCTGCCCGCCCTCATCGGGCGGCTCAGCATCCCCGAACAAGTGAGATGAGAACCATGGACGACGTACTGCACGCCCTGCGGATCAAGGGCCGGGCGAGGGCAGCCGAAGTGGCCGCGGTGGTCGGCCGCAGCGCCGAGGACGTCGAGAAGCAGCTGGACGGCTTCGCCGCCGACGGGCTCGCGGTCGAGCGGATGTCCGGGCGTCGACCCGGCTGGCTGCTCACCGCGGCCGGGCGGGAGCGCGCCGCCGCACAGCTCGAGCAGGCTCTCGACGCGACCGCCCGCGACCAGCTCGGCGACTCCTACTCGGGATTCCTCAAGGCGAACGACGAGGTGAAGAGGGTCTGCGCGGGCTGGCAGACCACCTCGAGCGACGGCGAGCGTTTCGAGCTGCTCGACGAGATGCACGAGCTGCACGACGCCGTCGCCCCCGTCCTGGACGAGGCCGGTGCGGTCGTCGAGCGGTTCCGCCGCTACCGCGCACGTCTCTCCGCCGCGCTCGAGCGGGTGCCCGAGGATCCGCGTTACATGGTCAGCCCGAGCGTCGACAGCATCCACACCGTCTGGTTCGAGTGCCATGAGGACTTCCTGCTCAGCCTCGGGCGCTCGCGAGCCGAGGAGGGATCCTTCTGACCACCACGACCGCCGGCGTCGTCCGCACTGTCCGCGGCGACGTCGACCCGACCGAGCTCGGCCGCGTGTACTGCCACGAGCACCTGTTCACCAGCCCCGGCTACGCAGCCGGACAACCCGACACAGCGGACCTCGTGCTCGACGACACCGAAGCCTCCGCCGCCGAGCTCGACATCTTCCGCCGCGCCGGCGGCGGGACCGTCGTCGATCTCACCTGCGAGGAGTACGGCCGCGCGCCTTCCCGGTTGCGGGAGATCAGCGAGCGCGCCGGTGTGCACGTCGTCGCCGCCACCGGGCACATCATGGAGCCCTACTGGCGCGGAGTGGTCGACATCGCCGGACGCTCACACGCCGAACTCGTCGACGAGATGGCCGCGACCTCACCAAGGGCTACGCCGACGCGCCGGAGATCCGCGCCGGTGTGATCAAGATCGGGACGTCGCAGGACGTCGTCCACCCCGACGAGGCCCGGATGTTCGCGGCCGCCGCCGAGGCGCAACGGGTGACCGGCGCACCGATCTTCACCCACACCACCGCCGGGACTCTTCCGCTCGAGCAGATCCGGATGCTCCGCGACGCCGGCGCGGACCTGACCAGGGTCCTCATCGGGCACCAGGACCGCCGCCTCATGTGGGAGGACCATCTCGCGGTCGTCGAGTCGGGCTGCTCCATCGCCTATGACTGCATCTCCAAGGAGCAGTACCAGCCCGACGCCGACCGGATCACTTTCCTGCGCCGGCTCGTCGACGCCGGGCACGGTGAACGCATCTGCCTGTCCGGAGACCTCGCCCGCCGCTCCTACCTCACCTCCTACGGGGGCGGACCCGGGCTCAGCTACATCCTCTGGCGCTTCGTCCCCTGGCTCCAGCAGAGCGGCGTTGCGGAGACTGCCGTGCACCAGATGTTGGTCGACAACCCCGCCCGGCTGCTGACCTGGACAACAGCGGCGTGAGTCGTCGTGGCGAGCAGGGGTCGCAGCCCGGCGGGGCGGTGGGCGAGCGTGAAAGTGGCGTCACATCACTGCTACCCTGAACAGAGCAATGGACGTCGGGAGATGGTCGTCGCGTGAACCTGGAACTTCCGCAGCCCCGGTCGGCGAAAGGCCGTGCGACCCTCAAGGAGCTGCTGCGCGCGGGTGACGAGATCCTGCGCCGGGACGGATACGCCGGTGCGCGCGTCAGCGACATCTCGAATGCCGCCGGGCTGTCCAACGGAGCGTTCTACCGCTACTTCGACGACAAGCGGCACCTGCTGCTCCACGTGATCCACGACTTCCTGCGCTACTCCGAGGAATACG
Organism: Pseudonocardia oceanicola; assembly: GCF_047200735.1. Taxonomy (NCBI): domain Bacteria; kingdom Bacillati; phylum Actinomycetota; class Actinomycetes; order Pseudonocardiales; family Pseudonocardiaceae; genus Pseudonocardia; species Pseudonocardia oceanicola. The sequence goes on along the minus strand of NZ_JBJZON010000025.1, from coordinate 57,929 downwards.
TGCACGTCACGTTCGATCCGGAGCACCCGATGGCGTCCGTGCGGGAGTCGACCGAACGCTACATGCGCTTCTACGCCCAGCACGCCGACATGTGGCGAGCCGTCATCGAGGCCGGACAGAACGACCCGGACGTCGAAGCCCTCCGCAACGAGGTCACCGACGCCTGGTGCGCGCGTATTGCGCGGATGCTGCACCGTGCACAGAAGGCGGGGCTGGTGCGCGCCGACCTGGACTGCGACGTCGCCTCGTTCCTCCTCGGCGGCATGATGCAGTTCTATGCCCAGCACGCCTTCCGGCCCGACAGCACGCTGGAGACCGACCCGGGGAAGGTCGCGGGGACCGCGACGGCGCTGTGGGAGAGCGGAGCGTTCGTCACAGGTCGCTGAGCCGCGCGAGCCGGACCGGCCTTCAACCGGTGACGTGCTCAAGGGAGATTCGCTTCTTGCATGACACCACTCGTGACGCGAAATCCCGTTCAAGGGTGCAGCAGGAGGGGCTGAAGAGAGATCTCTTGCCAGCGTTGTGGCTGGTAGGAGAACGAGCGGGTTTCGACGGGGTCCAGGTGCATGCAGCGCACGGCCATCTCGTCGCCCAGTTCCTCAGCCCCAGCCTGAACCGGCGGACGGACCGCTACGGCGGCTCGCCGGAGAACCGTAGACGGTTCCTGTTCGAGATCGTCGACGGCATCAGGGCCGCATGTCGCCCGGACCTCCAGCTCTCCGTGCGGATCTCGCCGGAACGCCACGGCCAGGACCTCTACGAGATCCTCGACACCTGCTCGCGGCTCCTGGACGAGGGTGCGACCGACATCCTCGATCTTTCGCTGTGGAACGTGTTCCAGGAGGCCGAGGATGTCCGCGCGGGAGGTCGTCCGCTGCTGTCCTTCTTCACCGAGTCGGGGCGAGGTGCGGATCGGGGTGGCGGGACGGGGTCGTCGAGCCCGCTGATGCCGCGCGCTGTCTCGATCTGGGCGCCGACTACGTCTCTCTCGGCAAGGTCGCCACCGTGCATCACGACTACCGGTTCCGCGCAGCCGCCGGTGCCCACTGGTCCCCACGATGGCTCCCGGCGACGGCCGACCACCTCCGTAGCCAGTACGTCGGTGAGAGGTTCCTGACGTACCTGTCCACATGGACGAACTTCGTCGAGGACCTCATACCGCCGCCCGGGAGCACCCCCTTCGTGTCGGCCCGGTCGCTCGAGCAACCGGGCCTGGCCGGGAACCGGTTGGCCGGCTGATCACCTGCCCGACGCTCCGCCGCTGAACGAGGACATCCAGTTCTCCACCCGCGCCGATCAGCAGCGCCAGGCGAGCGCGGGCTGAATGCGTCGTTCGTACGGCCGCACAGGACGCTGCGGCGACCCCGACGCCCGCCCCGGTGCGCCGCGGTGTGGTCGATCAGCCTCAGTTGGCGTGCAGCGGTTGAACTCCTCGAGGGTCGTGGCGACCGGGAACCCGGCGGCCTTGCGCCGGTCGGCGATGGCCGGGGAACGAGCGGACGCGCTGTGGTGGCCACGGGCGATTCCGCCCTCGAGCACTGTTCGTGAACCACTGCGGTTGGTTCCCGCCGCTCTCCATCGAGGATCGGTGATCGTGTGTTCCGTGGGTGTCACTCGGCCCCGTGCACCCATTTTCCGCCGATCAGTGTCCCGCGCACGGCGGTGGCGGCCGGGGCGGTGAGGGCCCGGTCGAGCGGGCAGTGCAGCAACACGAGGTCGGCGGGGGCGCCGAGGACAACGCGCCGGGGTGGGCCGCCGGGGTCGTCGGGAGCGGCGAGGTAGGCCTCGAGGGCCTGACGCGCCCCGAGGGTCTCGTCGGGACCGAGGGGCGCGCCGTCGGGGGTACGCCGGGTCGTGGCGGCGGTGATCACCGTCCACGGGTCGACGGGGCCGTAGGGGGCGTCGGAGGACAGGGCCAGCGCCACACCGGCTGCGAGCAGGCTCCGACACCGGTAGAGGTCGACGTGCTCGTCGTGGGGTACCTCGCGGCGCAAGAGGTCGCCCCGGTGGGCGAGGAACCCCGGCTGGGTGACGACAGCCAGCCCCCGCAGCGCCGGGACCAGCTCCTTCGGAACGAGCGCGGCGTGCTCGACCCGGTCGGCCGGATGCCGCCCGGCTTCGTCGAGCGCGGCCACGAGCAGCACCGAGGCCTCGCGGGTCACGCTGTGCACGGCGACCCCGCGCCCGCCCCGGTGCGCCGCGCGGATCCGCGCCACCAGCTCGTCGAACGGTGGCAGGCCGGAGTCCGCGAGCACGATCTTCAGCGGCCCGACCGCCGCGCCCGGGGGTGCTGCCGCCCCGATCGGGATCCCCAGCAGCGTCACCCGTTGCGGGACCGCGGTGAGTGCCCGGGCCGCCGCCGGGGAGAGGTCGGGGGTCGCGTCGGTGACGGCCGTGATCCCGTAGCCCGCCAGCTCCCGGCCGAGCGCGGACAGGTCCGGGAGGCCCGAGCGGGGGAGCCGGGCCCGGAGCCAGTCGTCGGCGCGGAAGAGCCGGCCGGTCGGCGTGCCGTCGGCGGCCCTTTCGACGCCCGGGTGGTCGAGCCGGCCGAGTGTCCCGAGCGCCCGGGAGTTGAGGACCCACAGCGCCCCGCTCCGGTGCTGGATGCGGACCGGGCGGGCCGAGTGGAGCGCGTCGACCGCACGGGCGTCGAGGTCGTCGCCGGGGTATCCCGTGCCGCGGACCCAGCCGTGTTCGTCGCCGGGAGCGGCACCGAGCACGGCGGCGAGCCCGGCCCGATCCGAGCAGTCGACCGAGCGGCGGGCCGCCGCCAGGGCGTGCAGGTGGACGTGGTGGTCGACGAGCCCGGGGAGCACGGCGGCGCCGCCGCAGTCCACTGCGGGGCCGGGGATCGTCCCGGCCGGCGTCAGGGCCGCCACGACCCCGTCCCGCACCCGGACGTCGACCCGGGTCCCGTCCACCTCGGCGTCGCGCAGGACCAGATCGGTCACCGGATCCCCAGCTCGGCCAGCACGGCCGCGGTGTCGGCGCCGGGGTCGGGCGCGGGACCGGGCACCGGCCGGGTGCGGGGCGCGGCGACCGGGACCGGGCCGGACGACGTGTCGACGACCCAGCCGCTGGCCTCCCGTCGGGCGCACCCTCCCGGGTTGTCGTCGAGCGTCCTGGCGACGACCTCGGTCATCGCCACGTCGTGCAGCACACCCGGGGCGGTGAGGGCCAGCGCGGCGGCGGTGAGCCCGGTCAGCGGGTCGGCGATCGCGTCGCCGGTGAAGACCGGCAGGCCCGCGGCGTCGTGGGCGACGAGCCCGGCGGAGGCCGCGACGTCGTCGCCGAACCCGATCCGGTTCGACGTCCGGCCGGCCGCGGTGATCGAGATCCACGTGGCCCCCCGGGCGACGGTCGCCTCGGCGTCGAGCCCGAAGCCGCGCAGTGCCCGTGGGCGGGAGGCTTCGACGACGACGTCGGCGGCGTCGACCAGCGACGCGAGCGCTCGGCGCCCGCTCGGCTCGGCCGGGTCGAGCACGACCGACCGCTCGCCGGCGTGCAGCAGTGCGTGGAACCGTGGTTCCCCCCGCCGCGCGCCGTCGGGTCGGGTCGGCGTCTCCACGGCGACGACCCGCGCCCCGGCCCGGGCGAGCAGGTGGGCGCACAGCGGACCCGCCCACAGCGCCGCGAACGAGACGACGAGCAGTCCCGCCACGGAGCGCGGCACCCCGAGCCTCAGGGGGTCGTGGTCCACCATGCGCACGGGCGCCGCCGCCACTCCCAACAGCTCGGCCCGGTCGGCCAGGTCTTCGGTCGACATTCCGGCCAGCGCAGCGGCGAGCAGCGGCCACGGGTCGTCGTCGGGCAGGGGGTGCTCGACGAGCGCGCCGAGCAGTGCCGGATCGTCCGGGCGGGCGCAGGAGACGGCGGCCCAACCGTCGGCGATCGGCAGGAGCCGGCAGCTGCCGCCCGGCGACACCCGTCCGGCGCGCCGGTGTCCGGTGAGGGCGGCGCGCTCGGCGAGCAGGGCGGCGCCGTCGATTCCGAACAGGGAACCGAGCTCGGCGGCGACGGAAGCCGCGCGGCCCGGCGGGATGAGGGGAGGCCCGTCGGGATGGCCCGTGAGCGGGACGACGCCCGAACTCGCCCAGTCCGCCGCGGCGTCGCTCCCCATGGCAAGGAGCCTAACCGGCGATCACGGCGCTACCCTCGTCTCGTCATGACGCCCACGGTCCACCCCGCCGACCTCGCCGAGCAGGGCCCGGTCCTCGCCGCGGACGCCCAGGTCGAGAGCCCGTTCCTCGGCGTCGACCTCACCGGCCCGCCCGGCGACGTCGAGCGCCTCGCCCGGATCGCGGACGGGGCCGACCGCATCCTGGTCGGGTTGGGGGAGTTCGACCCCGACTGGACCCCGCTGGTCCGGGCCCTGTCCTGCACGCTGGTGCCGGCGGGGCGCGAGACCGGGCCGGAGGTCGTCGGCGTCGACGATCCGGCCGCCGCGCTGGCCGAGCTGCACGCCGCGGCCGGAACGAATCCGCAGGCCGCGACGGTCCTGGCCGGGCTGTTGCGGTGGAGCGGGGCGCTCCCGGTGCACGCTGCGCTCGACGCCGAGTCCTTGGCATACTCCACGCTGCTCGGCGGTCCGGAGTTCCGGGTCTGGCTCACCCGCCGCGGACCGCGCCCACTGCCGCCGACCGTCGACGAGCCGGTGCGGATCGCGCGGGCGGGCCGCGTCCTGCACCTCACGCTCAACCGTCCGGAGCGGCGCAACGCCTACGGCCGGCAGCTGCGCGACGCCCTCGTCGCCGGGCTCGACCTGGCCGTGCTGGACCCCGACGTCGAGCAGGTGGTGATCGACGGAGCCGGGCCCGCCTTCTGCGCCGGCGGGGACCTCGACGAGTTCGGCACCGCCCCCGACCTCGCCACCGCGCACTTCGTCCGGACGCGCGCCGGCGCGGCCCGCCCGCTGCACGCCGTGGGCGAGCGCGTCGAGGTCCGGCTGCACGGACCGTGTGTGGGGGCCGGGATCGAGGTGCCGGCCTTCGCCGGCCGTGTCGTCGCGGCACCGGACACCACGATCCGGCTGCCCGAGGTCGGGATGGGCTTGATCCCCGGAGCGGGCGGCACGGTGAGCCTGCCGCGGCGGATCGGCCGATGGCGCACGCTCTACCTCGCCCTGTCCGGCAACGCCTGCGACGCGGTGACGGCGCTCCGGTGGGGAGTCGTCGACGCCATCGCCGAGCGAGGCCGGGCCGACGCCCACGACCCGTGAGGACACCGCGCCGGACGTGGCGCACCGACCAGCTCGAACCCGGTCCTCGAGAGGCAGCTGCATCCGGAGCTGTCGGGTGAACTCTCGTGCTCCCCGTTCGTCGACGACTTCCGGGTCCCGGACGTCGCTCGGGCGGCGGAGAGGTGTTGGGGGAGGTGTGCGGCGGCGCGCGCTACCCGTGGCGCCGTCGCGCTGGGCAGCCGACAGACCGAGGACGGACCGCGCTCACGCCAAGCCGAGCACCGCAGCCTGGTAGACGATCTCGGCGCGCTTCCGTACACCGAACTTCCGCATCAACCCACTGACGTGGAACTTGACCGTGGTCTCGGAAGCCGCGGCCGGCGCTCAACGCGCTGATCGCGGAGACGATCACCGACGGATCGCAGTCGCGGCTGACGACCCCGTTCACACCGTCGGCGACGAGCTGCGGCAGCTCGCCCTGCCCTCGGGATCCGAGCAGGACCAGGAATCTGGTGCTGCGGTGATGTCGAAGGACCTCGTGAACGAGACCGGGCTCGATCGGGTCCTCGGTGTCGCGTGTGAGGTCCAGCAGCGCGACGTCAGGCCGTACGGATCCGAGCGCCCGCAGCCCCTCACGCGGCCCGGCGGCTTCCGCCGCGATTCGCATGTCCTCCCGGCCCCCGAGGACGTAGCGAAGGCCGCAGCGCAGGAGCGCGGACGCGCACACGACGAGGACCCGCGTCACGCGCAGCTCCGTGACGTCGTCGTGTCTGGGTTGGTTGTCGGCGGCGACCGGTATGTCCGGTCCGAGCGTCAAGGCGGACCTTCCGTCAGGGAGTCGTCGAGCGGCGTCGACGAGCCTCGGGCGGGTCGATCTGCCAGGGCATGAGGGAGCGAGCGCCGAGGCCGCCGTCGACGGGCAGGACGACGCGTACGACGCCGCGGGTGAGACCAGGTATCGGACGGCGTTCGCGACATCGGCGGGTTGTCCGTCGACGCGGAACGCGGAGTCAGCGCTCACTGCGGCCTGCTCCCTGCCGGAAGCGGCTCCTCGACCGTGCGCTGCAGGCGGGTCAGCCGCAGGGCACAGATCCGCCACCGGCCGTCCTCGCGCACGTAGCGCTCGTGGTAGTGGCCGTAGCCGCTCATCCGCGGGAACCCGCTGCCCACGGCGGGCTCGACGATGTCCTGCATCCCCCAGATCCCGGTGGCATGGTCCGCGTCGGCGAGCTCGATCTCCGGGCTGTGCACCTGGTGGACGGTCAGCGCACCCGTCAGGTGCCTGCTCACCGAGGCCACGAACGCCTCCCGACCCTGCGGCTTGCTCGTCGACTCCTCGATGTCGACCTCGAGGTCGGGAGTGAACAACTCGGTCAGAGCCGCCCAGTCGTGCTCGTCCACGAGCCGCACGTAGGTCGCCTTGAGCCTGGAGATCTCGTCGATCGCCTGCAGTCCTGGCACCGCGGCGACCAGCTCGTCGTCCGTCATCCGCTTCACCAACCCTTCTGCGCGCGACTGAAGAAGGGGACGGTGGCGATCGTCAGGCCCCGTCGACCGCGATGACCTGGCCGGTCACGTATCGGGCCTCGTCGTAGAGGACGCCTCGGGTCAGGCAGTGCCAGAGGATCTCCAGCCAGCGGTTCCCCAGGGCACGCAGCGCGTTGTGGTGACTCTTTCCCGAAGCGATCTTGGCGTCGGAGAACTCCCGCGCCCAGCCGCTTCGAGTCAGGCTGCAGAACGCCCATTGGTGCACGGCGTCACCGAGGTATCTGTTGTGCGCCAGTCGTCTCGCGACGACGAAATCGCCTTTTCCCGAGCGTCGGGTGACCGGTGGTCGACCGGCATAGCACTGCAGACCGTTCGCAGAGTCGAACTGCCCGATGTGCTCACCGATCTCACCGGCGACCCGAGCTGCGAGCCTGTCTCCCAGGCCGGGGAAGCTCAGGTAGATGTCCCCGCCCGGGAAGGGCTTCCCCGGGTCGGGGTCCTCCACGGTGTGATCACGCCTGGTTCGGCTCGCGAGCCTGCTCGACGCGGAGCGCAGCGGTGTCGACCAGGCCGCCCTCGAGGCGGCGTACGACGACTTCGACGAGGTCAACTCCGACCTCAAGGAGATCGTCACCGCCTGGCAGACGAAGGACGCCGACACCCCGAACGACCACGCCGACGCGGCGGACGACTCGGGAGTCATCGAGCGCCTGGTCGCTCTGCACGAGCGCTTCCAGCCGCTGCTCGGAGGGCACGCTGCCTGCCGGCGAACAGCCGATGACGCTGCACCGGACCGGCGGCTGGTGATGGGGCGCAAGGGCTTCACCCCCGGAGTCGTGGTCGAGGGCGACCGGGTCGCCGCGATGACCCCGGCTCTGGACGCCCGGTTCGACATGGACGGGGACGACTGGCCCAAAGGGGCCTGTCACCGGCGTAGATCACCTACGCCGGTTGTCACGCGGTCGGCGAGGAAACGCTCGAGCCCGACGCTGAACACGTCGTTGTCGTCCCCGGCGACCATGTGGCCCGCGCCTCGGACGTCGATCCGCTCGGCGTGCGGGATGAGGGTCTGGAGTTCGGCGGCGGACTCCTCGCTGACGACCCGGGACTGTACCCCGCGCACGAGCAGCGTGGGGACGGTGACCCGCCGGGCCGCGTTCCGGGCCCGTTCCGAGCGGTGGTCGTCGTCCGGGCGCTCCCGGCTGGGCTCGTCCCTCCCGTCGAGGAAGCGCGGGTCCCAGTGCCAGTACCAGCGGTCCTCCCGCAGCCGCAGGTTCTTGCGCAGTCCCTCGGTCGACGCCGGCCGCGGGCGGTGCGGGTTGTAGGCGGCGACGGCGTCCGCCGCCTCGTCCAGCGAGGCGAAGCCGCCCATGCCGCTGCGCATGAACGCCATGATCTCGGCCACGCCCTCCGGCTCGATCCGGGGGGTCACGTCGACCAGCACGATGCCCCGGCAGAAGCCCGGGTGCTCACCCTCGGCGAGCAGGGCGGTGCTGCCGCCGAGGGACGCGCCGACCAGGACCGGCCGCACGTCGAGCGCCGTGGCGACCGCGCGCAGGTCCGCCACCAGGGCGTCCATGGAGTAGTCCCCGTCCGGGGCCCAGCCGCTGTCGCCGTGCCCGCGCGCGTCGAGCGCCACCGCTGTCCAGCCCGCCCGGGCCAGCGCGCGCCCGGTCGTGCGCCAGGAGTGGCGAGTCTGCCCGCCGCCGTGCAGCAGCAGCACCGTGCCCGCGGAGCCCGTGCCCTCCGGCGGGCTCCACCGGTCCGCCGCGAGGAGCACACCGCCGGCGCCGACGAAGGTCACCGGGCTGGACGAGGAGGATGCGGCCATGGAGAAACTCTAGGTGACGACTATTCGTTCCCCGACCCCTCCGGGCTGTGCTCCTGCCCACCGCGCGCCTCGGTCGGCATGCTCCGAGGCTGGTGGAGGTCGTTCGGCGCTCGGCAGGAAAAGCACCCGAGCGGCGTGAGCGGGTGTCGCCTGCCGAAGGTCGTGCGTTAGAGTTTTCGCTGTGGCGGACGACGGCCCTGCGATCACGACCTCGTTCGACGAATCCGGGGTCCTCACGATCACCTTGGACCGCCCTCGGTCCCGCAACGCGTTGACGCCGGCCGGCGTCCGGGAGCTCTGCGCCGCACTGGACGAGGCGGACGATCGCGACGACGTGCGCGCGGTCGTCCTCACCGCAGCCGGGCGCGCCTTCCCGGTGGGTGCCGATCTCAGCGGCGGCAGCCGCACCTTCGGCTCGAAGGGAGGCAGCGGCGGCCGGGACTGGGGCGGGGTACTCGCGCTCCGGCTCTTCGAGTGCGCCAAACCGATCGTCGCGGCGGTGAACGGGGACGCGGTCGGCCCCGGGGCCACGATGCTGCTGCCCGCGGACGCCCGGATCGCGGTGGACACGGCCAGCTTCGGCTTCGTGTTCACCCGGCGCGGGATCGTGCCGGAGGCCTGTTCCAGCTGGTTCCTGCCGCGGGTCGTCGGCACCTGCACCGCTGCGCAGTGGACGGTGAGCGGCGGGCTGATCGGAGCCGAGGAGGCGCACCGCGCTGGTCTGCTGACGAGGTGTGCCCCGCCGAGGAGCTGCTCGCCCGGGCCCGCGAGACCGCCCGCAGCTTGGTCGCCGAGGGTGCGCCCGTGTCGGTCGCGGCGACCCGCCGCATGATGTGGACCGGACTGACCCTGTCCCATCCGATGGAGGCCCATCGGATGGAGACCGCCATCGTCCGTGCACGCGGCGCCGGACCGGACGCCCGAGAGGGGGTCACCGCGTTACTCGAACGTCGGCCCGCCGTGTTCCCCGGCCGACCGAGCCAGGACCTGACCGAGTTCGACCACCGGTGGGCATCCCCACCGTTCGACGGGAGTGACGCATGAGGACCAGGTTCACCGAGCTGTTCGGGGTGGAGCACCCCGTCGTACAGGGTGGGATGCAGTGGGTCGGGCGAGCGCCGCTGGTCGCCGCCGTCGTCGAGGCGGGTGGCCTCGGGTTCATCACCGCGCTGACCCAGCCGACGCCCGAGGACCTGCGCGCGGAGATCCGCCGGTGCCGTGAGCTGACGGACAGGCCGTTCGGGGTCAACCTGACCATCCTGCCCTCGATCACGCCGCCGCCCTATGCCGAGTACCGCCAGGTGATCATCGACGAGGGCGTCCCGTTCGTGGAGACGGCCGGAGCGAATCCGAAGGAGCACCTCGAGCACTTCCACGCGGCCGGGATCAAGGTCATCCACAAGTGCACGGCGGTCCGGCACGCGCTCAAGGCCCAGGCCCTGGGTGTGGACGCCGTGTCGATCGACGGGTTCGAGGCCGCCGGGCACCCGGGCGAGGACGACGTCCCCGGCCTGGTGCTGATCCCCGCCGCGGCGGACGCGTTGGAGATCCCGTTCCTGGCGGCGGGCGGCTTCGCCGACGGACGCGGCCTCGCCGCCGCCCTCGCGCTCGGCGCGCACGGCGTGACCATGGGGACCCGGTTCATGTGCACCGCCGAGTCCGGCATCCACGACAAGGTCAAGGAGCGCATCGTCGGGGCAGACGAGCGGTCCACGCAGCTGATCTTCCGGCAGCTGCGCAACACCGCGCGCGTCGCGGACAACGCGATCTCGCGTGAGGTCGTCGAGAAGCTGAGGGACGGCGCGCAGTTCGAGGACATCGCCGAGCTCGTCGCTGGGGCTCGCGGGGTCAAGGTCTACGAGACCGGTGACCTCGACGCGGGGATCTGGTGGGCCGGGACGTCCCAGGGGCTCATCCGCGACATCCCCACCTGCGGTGAGCTGGTCCCGAGGATCGTCCGCGAGGCCGAGGAGATCATCACGGGACGGCTGGCGGGGATGGTCGGCGCCACTGTGTAGACGGCCGACGGGCCGGGCCGGTGGGGGAGTGCCCCACCGGCCCGTCGTGCATCGGGTTCAGAGCAGCTCGAGGATGGTCGCGTTGGCCATGCCGCCGCCCTCGCACATCGTCTGCAGGCCGTAGCGCATCCCGTTGTCCCGCATGTGGTGCACCAGGCGCGTCGCCGACACCGCGCCGGACCCGCCGAGCGGGTGACCCACGGCGATGGCGCCGCCGAGCGGGTTGGTGTGCTTCGGGTCGGCCCCGGTCTCGGCCAGCCAGGCGAGCGGCACGGAGGCGAAGGCCTCGTTGACCTCGACGGCGCCGATCTCGTCGATGGTCAGTCCCGACCTGGCGAGGGCCTTGGCGGTCGCGGGGATCGGTCCCGTCAGCATCGTCACCGGGTCGCTGCCCACCACGACCGAGGTGTGCACCCGCACGAGCGGGGTCATGCGGGACGCGGTGATCGCCGCGCGCCGGACGGGCTTCGGCGACGAGACGACGTGCGCGGTGGCTCTCCATCCGGTCGGACTCGTGATCGTCGAGGTCACTCGGCGGCGTAGGGCGCCTCGGCCCGCTCAGGACGAGGTATGGGCTCGGGGTATTGCGCGGGCACTGGTCGAGCCACCGGCTCAGACATACGGAGGGTGAGCAGGATGACGACGTCGACGACGTCGAGCGCTGTGGTCGCGATCCAGCGCGGGTTCCGGTGGAACGACCGCCCGGCCGACCTGCAGGCTCTTCTCCACGGCCGCGGCACCTGGACCATCGCCGGCTGAGACGCCGGCAGGACGGAGGGAGAAACAGACGATGGCAGCTCCGGTGGTACTCGTACACGGCGCCTTCAGCGGCCCGTGGACCTGGGACGCGGTGGTGGCAGACTTGGCCGAGCGTGGCGTGGACGCAACGACAGTCGGCTTGACCAGCAGCACGGCGGAGGGGAGCTTCGACGCGGATGTCGAGGCCGTACGGGCGGCCGTCACCGCCGCCGGCGAACCGGTCGTCCTCGTCGGCCACAGCACTCCGGGGCCGTGATCACCCAGGCGGCGGCGGGCAGGGCGGGCATCTCCCACCTGGTCTACGTGTGCGCGGCACTCCCGGAGAAGGGCCAGTCCGTGATGGACGCCCTCGGTGCCGACCCCCAGCCCGGGGTACTGGGTGGCGCCATGCGGCCCGGGGAGGGGAGGGCGGCACCCCCACGTTGTCGGCCGACGGAGCCTATGAGGCGCTGTTCAACGACCTGTCCCGTGCGGACGCCGAGCCCTACCTCGCCCGGCTCGGCGCCCACACCCTCGCCCCCTTCGGGGCACCGGTCACCGAGCGTGGTATGGAGGACCACCCGTCGACCTACCTGGTCTGCCTGCAGGACAGGACGTTCTCACCCGCGCTGCAGCGCCGGTTCGCCGCGCACACCACGTCGGCAGTCGATGTCGACGCCGGGCACAGCCCCATGATCACCCGTCCTGCGGAGGTCGCCGCCGCGATCGCCGCGGCTGCCCGACGACGGCTGCGACCGACCGCGTCGGACTTCGCGGCCACCGCCGACTATGCGGCCCGCCTCGTCGGAGTGATGGGCACCAGGCCGGTGCCGCTCCTGCCGCAGGGTGCGGTTCTCAACGTGAACTACCCGAAGGGAACGGGCAGGGCGGCGGCGGTGGCGCCGACCATGGTGGCGAAGATCCCGCAGGTCGAGGTCGCCTACGTGGAGAGCGGTGCCGGACAGGTGGTCCCGAAGCCCGACCCGATCACGCCGACGGACGGCTCCGGCAACACGGACCTGGCGGCCCTCGCCCGCCACCAGGTCTCGATCAGCGCACTCGACGTCGGGTTCGCGGCCGAGACGGACGTCCTCGCCTCCGCGACCGCTGCTGCCGGAGCGGTCGGGCCGTAGGCCTTCGGGTCCGGGCGTGGGTCAGGAGTTCACGAGGCGTCGTCGCCACGCATCGACGACGTCGGCGGTCGTGCCGCTCTCCTCGAGCCACGCCCTCGCCCCGCCGTGACGCTCCACCCGGTCGAGGACCGAGTCGATGGCGTCCGCAGGGGCGACGGCGTCCGGGAACTCCGCCATCAGGGCGGTGACCTCGGCATCCGAGTCGGAGATCCGTCGCCGGACCTCGGCCATGGCGGGGGTGGTGCGGACGTAGTCGGCCACGACGGCATCCCGGCGTACTCCTGCTGCCCGCAGGAGCAAGGCGACGAGGACGCCGGTGCGGTCCTTGCCCGCGGCACAGTGCACCAGCACGGGGCCGTCTGCGCGGAGGGCGAGCTCGAGGACCGTGGTGGCGGCGGCACCGGCTCGGTCGGTGAGTTCGCGGTAGAGGTTGGCGAACGACAGCCCGCCCGCCGCGCGGAGCTCGTGGAGTGTGCGGGGACGTGCGGCCACGAGCAGCGGGAGATTGTGGACCGGGACGCCCTGAGCGCGCAGGGGGTGGGGGTCGATCGGTTCGTCCCCGGAGCGGAGGTCGACGACTGCGGCGGGTGGCCAGGCGACTGCCGCCGGGGCGCCGTCCCCGGGGTAGGGGGCGCCGCTGCGGTAGAGGACGCCGTCGCGGGTCAGGCGGCCGGCGTCGGTGGGCAGCCCTCCGAGGTCACGGACGTTCGCGAGCCGGCCGGGGACGCCGGTGGTCATGTGAGTCGCTTTCGGATCAGGGCGCCGAGGCGGTCGAGGGCGAGGACGACCACCAGAACGACGAGGACGATGGTGAGCACCTGTTGGTACTGGAACAGGCGCAGGCGGGTGGTGAGCTCGATGCCGATTGCCGCCGGCGCCGACGAGGCCGAGCAGGGAGGCGGCGCGGACGTTGGAGTCGAGGACGAGCAGGGTGTAGCTGGCCAGTGTGGGCAGGTTCTCGGGGAGGAGTACCCAGCTGATGCGTTGGGCGCGGCTGGCGCCGGTGGCGGCGGTGGCGTCCCAGGCGCGGCGGTCGGCGGACTCGAAGATGTCGGCGAACAGCCGCGCCATGCCGGCCGCGGTGGCGATGGTGATGGCGAGGGTGCCGGCGAGTGCACCGAGGCCGACGGCGGAGACGAACAGCAGCGCGAGCATCAGTTCGGGGACGGCGCGCACGACGTTGACGAGTGTGCGGACGGGGTAGTGCAGCCACCGCTCCGGGAAGACGGTGCGGCTGGCCAGCAGCGCGGTCGGGACGGCGAGCACGACGCCGATGATCGTACCGGTGACGGCCATGGCGAGGGTCTCGCCCATCAGAGCGATCGCGGTGCCCAGGACGGACAGGTCCGGCGGGACCATGCGGCCGACGAAGTCGGCGATGTTGGGTAGCCCGGCGACCACCGTGGCCAGGGAGAGTTGGCTGGCGTTGGCGCACACGGCGAGCAGGGCGACGGCTGCGACGGCGCCGAGCACGGTCGTCCAGCGGGGCCGGGAGATCGCGGCGAGCTCCCCGGCGCGTGTCTCGGGCGCCGCGCGGGGCGGGGCGGGGGCGGTCACGACTGCTGTCCGGCGTAGAGCTCGTCGAGCAGGGCGGCGTCGACGGCCTGGACGGGGCGGTCGAACACCAGGCGGCCGTCGCGCAGCCCGACGATCCGGTCGGCGATGCGGGTGGCGAGGGCGGTGTCGTGCAGGTTGAGCACGGTGGCCAGGTTCTCCTCCCGGGCGAGGGCGACGATCTGGTCGACGACCGCGGCGGCGGTGCGCGGGTCGAGGTTGGCGACCGGTTCGTCGGCGAGCAGGACGTCGGGCCGCTGGGCCAGGGCGCGGGCGATGGCGACCCGCTGGCGTTGCCCGCCGGAGAGGCTGTCGGCGCGTTTGCGCAGCTGCGGTTCGAGCCCGACGCGCAGCAGCGCACGCACGGCGATCTCCCGGTCCGAGCGTCGGACGAGGTGGAGCAGCGAGACCAGCGGTGGCTGGTGCACGAGGCGGCCGATGAGCACGTTGGACAGCACGGTGGCGGGGCCGACGAGTTCGAACTCCTGGAAGACGAGCCCACACCGAGCGAGGGCATGCCGCCGCGCGCGCCCGCGCAGCCGGGTGAGGTCGGCGTCGTCGTGGCGCACGGTGCCGGCAGTGGGGGTGTGGAGCCCGGCGAGGCAGCGCATCAGGGTGGACTTGCCCGCGCCGCTGGGCCCGAGCACCGCGACGATCTCGCCGGGCGACACGGTCAGCGCCACGTCGTGCAGGGCGTGGGTGCCGTCGGGGTAGCGGTAGGAGAGCGAGTCGGCGGTGAGGCGCGCGGTGGCCTCGGTGGTGGGCGACAGCGCGGTGGTGTTCACGAGCCGACGTGCTGCAGGTCGACCCCGAGCTCGCGGGCGGCCTCGCGGAACAGGTCGAAGTCGGACTCCTGGGCCGCGGCGAAGGAGGTCGCCGAGACCACCTCGAGGGCGGCGGGGTTCTGCTGGACGGTGAAGGCGTTGACGATGCCGTCGGTGATGGCCGGGTCGAGGCCGTCCCGGGCGATGATCACGATCGAGACGGGCAGGGGCTCGGACTCGGCCACGATCTTCTGCTCGTCGGCGTTGATGACTCCCTTGCCCGTCATCTGCTGGTAGACGAGTCCGGCGTCGGCGGCGCAGTCCACCGAGCCCTGCTTGACGGCGAGCTCGGCGCTGTCGTGCCCGCCGGCGTAGGTGCCCTGGATGTCGGTGTCGGGGTCGATGCCGGCGCGCTTGAGCAGCAGCTTGGGGATGTAGTTGCCGCTGGTCGAGCCGGGGTCGACGAAGGCGACCTTCTTGCCGCGGATGTCGTCGATCGTGGTGATACCGCGGTCGGTGCGGCACACGAAGACCGAGTTGTAGGGCGTGCCCTTGGCCACGACCAGGGGCTTGACGTCGGCCACCTGCTCGGCGAGCGGGGTGGGGAAGGGGCTGAACACGGCGACGTCGAGCAGCCCGGAGCGCATCGCCTCGACGATCGCGAGGTAGTCGCTGGTCTTGGTGACCTCGACCGGGCGTCCGGCGCCCTGGGCGACCAGATCCGACACCGGCTGGAACCGGTCGACGAGGTCCGGTGCGGCCTCGCCCGGCGGCAGCCCCATCTTCAGTGTGGCCGGGGCCGCCGCGCTGGGCAGCTTTCCCGCGCCTCCGGGGTGCCCCTGTACCGGCAGGTGTCCGACGCCCTCGCCGAGCGGATCTCGTGCGGAGGCCTGGTGCCGGGTGACCGGCTTCCCTCGGAGGCCGAGCTCGGTGCCGAGTTCGGCGTCAACCGACTCACCGTCCGGCAGGCCATCTCCGAACTGGTGCGGTCGGGGAAGCTCCGCGTCCGGCAGGGCGTCGGGACGTTCGTCGCCTCGGCCGTGCCGCCGATCGACATCGACGTGGCGACGCTGACCGTCGAGGCGGCGACGGCGCGGACGACCAGCGCCTTCAGTGCCCACGGATGGACGGTGCGCGAGCAGTTGCTCGGCCGGGACGAGCAGGACGACCCCGAGGCCCGGGCCCAGCTGGATGATCCGACCGGACCACTTCACCGGGTCCGGACCCTGACCGTCGCCAACGGCGAGCCATGGATCCTGTCCTCGTACTGGCTCCCGGCCGAACTGGCCGGTGCGGTCGCGGAGCCGTCGGACGGGGACGTCTTCGCGGCGGTGACGCACAGCAACGGTCTGCAGCTCCGCTACGCGTGGCGCTCGTTCTCCGCGGCGGCGGCCACGGCCGACGATGCACAGCGCCTGCACGTCCCGGTGGGAAGCCCGTTGCTGATCCGCGAGGGGCTCAACCGCGACCAGGACGGCCGTCCGGTCGTGTACGTCCACCGCCGAGCCCGCGCCGACCGGGCCCGCTTCGTCCTTCGACACGAACCCGACTGATCGGTCACGGTGGCGACTCTCGCGCCTCGTCGGATCAGGCCGGCAGGTCACCTCGTCCCCGAGTGACACGGCGAAGCCCCCGCCTGTCGTCCACAGCGCGACGAACGGTCATCATCGACGCCGCCCGGACCGGTGTGGGACCGAGGAGCCGACTCAGGCCGGCTGCGTGCGGGTCCTCTCCGCCACCACGCGGGAGGCCTCCGCGAGCAGCGCGGGATCGACCGGTTCCGCCGGGTAGAGCGCCACCCGGTCGACGAGGTCGCCGAACCGCTCGACCACTGCGGCGCCCACCTCCTTCGGGGTGCCGGACACGGCGACGGCCGCGAACACGTCGTCGTCGACCGCCGCGGCCATCTCCTCCCAGGCCTGAGCCCGGGACAGTCGGTTGAGCCGCTCGTGCAGCTCGCCCCATCCGTGGTGGTCGAGCACTCCGCGGTAGGCGGGCGTGGACGCGTAGAAGGCGATCTGGCGGCGCACCGCGGCCTCGGCACGCGCCAGACTCGGGGCGTCGACGCCCAGCGCGGTGAGCACGGGGAGGCTGACGGTGAACCCGGGGACCCCACCGCGGGCCCGGCGGACGGCGGGGAGGGTCACCTCGCGGAGGTAGTCCGAGGTGGTCAGCGAGTGACACAGCAGCCCGTCGGCGACCCGTCCCGCCACCTCGGTCATCCGCGGGCCGACCGCGGCGAGCAGGATCGGCGGGTTGCCGTGCGGGTTGGGGCCGGGATCGAAGAACTCGGTCATCAGCGTGTGCCGATAGAACTCGCCCGTGAAGGCCAGCCGCTCACCGCCCGCCCATGCCGCCCAGACTGCGCGCACCGCCGCGACGAACTCCTCCATGCGCGCGGCGGGGGCACTCCAGGGCATGGCGAACCGGCGCTCGATGTGCTGCCGGACTTGCGAGCCGAGGCCCAGCTGGAAACGACCCGCCGAGATCAGCTGCAGGTCGTTGGCCAGCGTCGCCACGGATACGGGGTTGCGGGCGAAGGCGACCGCGATGCCCGTCTGCACCGTCAGCCGGGTGGTCGCCCGTGCGGCGAGCGCGGCCGAGACGAACACGTCGTGCCGAATCTCGGGCAGCCCGATGCCGTCGTAACCGGCGGTCTCGGCGGCGACCGCCGCCGCCTCGAACGCCGCCGGATCGGCCCTCGGGTCGCCGATCGCGTCAACCTCCATGCCCGTTCCCTTCCCGGGCTGCGCGGCGTGCGGGGCGCGCAGCTCGTACTCCAGGGCCTTGTCGCGACCCGTCTCCGGCGGGGGACGCCGACACGGGAGGACGGGATGGCGGAACGGTGTCGGTGATCCCGCTCGTCATCACGGTGTTCCTTCGCCGCAACGGTGGCCGGAGTATGGCCGGCAGGCGGATCGCGGTCAAGGAGGTGAGTCAGTCCAGATTCACTACCGGTCGGTGCGGGGTGGCAGGCCGGCAGGCGTGGACCATCTCCGCGAGCGGGTCGGCGAGCCGCTCGGGCGGCAGGCCGCTGCGGAAGCCCAGGGTCGGCCGGATCGCGCCGATCGCTGTGTGCACCGCCCGTCGCAGCTCGCCGTCTGCGAGGTCAGGCCGCCGATCCCGGTCATCGCGAGGGTGGGGAAGCCGCGCAGGGCGGGCGCGGGCGCGGGTACGGGGTCGGGCGGTTCGGGCGACGCCATCTGGCCAGGGCGGCACGCCGTCCGCTATAGTCACTTCTAGTGAATTCAGAATCACCCTGATCGCGAGGTGGAGTCGGCGTGGACTTCGTGGAGAGCGACGAGCACCGCGACCTGCGGAGGGCCGTGGCCGGGATCGCGGCGCCCTTCGGCGGCGCCTACTACGCCGAGCACGCTCGCGCGAACGAACCCTGTACCGAGCTGTGGCACGCGCTCGGCGCCGCCGGGTTCGTCGGGGTCAACGTGCCGGAGGAGTACGGCGGCGGGGGCGGCGGCCTCGTGGAGCTGGCGCTGGTCTGCGAGGAGATCGCGGCGCAGGGCGCGCCGATCCTGTTGCTCCTGGTCTCCGCGGCCATCTCCGCCGAGGTGATCGCCGCGTACGGCGACGACGAACAGCGCAAGGAGTGGCTGCCGAGGCTGGCGAGCGGCCGCACCCGCGTGGTCTTCGCGATCACCGAGCCGGGGGCCGGGTCGAACACCCACCAGCTCGCCACGAACGCCCGCCGCGAGGGCGACGAGTGGGTGGTCAACGGCGAGAAGTACTACATCTCCGGGGTGGACGAGGCCGAGGCCATCCTGCTGGTCGCGCGCACGGGCCGGGACGAGCAGGGCCACAGCAGGCTCTCGCTGTTCCTGGTGCCCACCGACGCACCCGGTCTGCAGCGGACGCGGCTCCCCGTCGACGTCGCGCTCCCGGAGAAGCAGTACACGCTGTACTTCGACGACGTCCGGTTGCCGGCGTCGGCCCTGGTGGGTGACGAAGGACAGGGGTTCCGCCAGGTCTTCCACGGCCTGAACCCCGAGCGGATCACCGGCGCCGCGCTCTGTGTCGGCATCGCCCGCTACGCGCTCGCCCGCGCCGCCCGGTACGCCTCCGAGCGTGAGGTGTGGGGCCGGCCGATCGGCGCGCACCAGGGGGTGGCCCACCCCCTGGCGCAGGCCCGGATCGAGACGGAGCTCGCCGCGCTGATGACCCAGAAGGCGGCGTGGCTGCACGATCACGGGGACGGGGCCGACCGGCAGCACCGGACGGCTGCGGGCGAGGCGGCCAACATGGCGAAGTACGCCGCGGCCGAGGCCGCGCTGCACGCGATCGACGCGGCCATGCAGACCCACGGCGGCAACGGCGTGTCCTCCGAGTTCGGGCTGCTTCCGTACTGGGGGCTGGCCCGGCTGCTCAAGATCGCCCCGGTCAACCGCGAGATGGTGCTCAACTACGTGGCCCAGCACGGCCTCGGCCTGCCGCGGTCCTACTGAGCCGGTCCTACTGAGCCGGCCCTGCCGGGCCGGGGGACGTGCCCGTCCGACGAAGGGTTATCTGGAGGAGCGATGGAGCTCGGGCAGAACCTGATCCAGCGGATCAACCTGGCGGACACGCTGCGCCGCAGCGCCGCCGCCCGTCCCGGCCGGCCGGCGGTCGTCGACGGCGAACGGAGCTGGACCTACGCCGAGCTCGACGGCTGGGTGGACCGTCTGGCGCGCGGGCTCGCCGCCCGCGGCCACGGCCGCGGGGACGTGCTGGCCCTCGCCTCGGGCAACAGCGCAGAGTTCCTGGCGGTCTACTACGCGTGCGCGCGGCTCGGGATCGTGTGCGTCCCGGTCAACCTCGGCTGGCGTCCGGACGAGGTCGCCTACGTGCTCGGCCACTGCGGGGCGCGTGGGCTCGTGGTCGAGTCCCAGCTGGTGGAGACGGTGGGCGAGGCCCTCGACGCCTGCCCTGACGTGGCGGACGTCGTCGTCGCGCCCGGTACCGGCTCGGACTGGAGCCGGCGGGGTGCGGGCCGGTCCTGGTCGACCCTGGCGGAGATCGAGGTCGGCGGCGGAACGGCCGCGGAGCCGGTGGAGGTCCTCGTGGGCGACCGGGACCCGGTGAGCTACCTGTACACCTCCGGCACCACGTCCTTCCCGAAGGGAGTGGTCGGCACCCATCTCGGGGTGTACCTGGAGTCGATGTCGGCGGCCCTGGACAACGGCTGGAGCGCGGCAGACCGGTTCATCGCGATGATGCCGATGTTCCACACGGCACAGCTCAACGCCTTCTGCACGCCCGCGGTCCTCGTCGGCGCCACCCTGTACGTCCAGCGCGGGTTCGAGCCGGCGCGGTTCCTCGACACGATCGAGCGCGAGCGGATCACGCAGGTGTTCGGGCTGCCGATGATGTACCGGGCGGCCCTGGACCACCCCTCGTTCGGCGGGCGGGACCTGTCCTCGCTGCGCCGCGCCACCTACGCGATGGCGCCGATGCCCGAGGCCCAGATCAAGGCGTGCCTGGACGGTTTCCGGTGCGAGTTCTCGCTCCTGTTCGGGCAGACCGAGATGTCGCCGATCACCACGCTCTTCCGCCCCGAACACCAGCTGTCGCACGTCGGGGCCGTCGGCACCCCGCTGACCGGGGTTCAGGTCGGCATCATGGGCCCGGACGGCGAGCTGTTGCCGCGGGGCGAGACCGGCGAGATCGTGTACCGCGGGCCGTCGACCATGCAGGGCTACCTGCGCGATCCGGAGGCGACCGCGACCGCGTTCCGGCACGGCTGGTTCCACTCCGGGGACGTCGGGCGCTTCGGCCCCGACGGGGTGCTGTGGTTCACCGACCGGTCGAAGGACGTCATCAAGACCGGAGGGGAGAACGTGGCCTCGCTGGAGGTCGAACGGGCGGTCTACGACGTCGAGCCGAAGGTGGCCGAGGTCGTGGTCGTCGGCCTGCCGCACGAGCGGTGGAGCGAGGCGATCACCGCGGTCGTGGTGCCGAAGCCGGGCGAGACCGTCGACCCGGAGGCCGTGCGGGTCGCGCTGAAGGACCGGCTCGACGGCTACAAGGTGCCGAAGTCCGTGATCGTCGTCGACGAGCTGCCACGCACGTCCACCGGGAAGATCCAGAAGAACGTCGTCCGCGAACAGCACGCGGCGCACTACGGGAGTGAGCAGTGACGGTCCTGAGGTCCGTGCTCGACGTCTCCTCGGAGACCTACTCGAGCAACCGCAAGTACCAGCTGGAGCTGGTGGACGCGCTGAACGAACAGTTGGAGATCGCGATCGCGGGCGGCGGCGAGCGCTACACCCGGCGCCACCGCGACCGCGGCAAGCTGCCCGTCCGCGAGCGGCTGGAGCTGCTGCTCGATCCGGACAGCCCGTTCCTGGAGCTGTCCGCGCTGGCTGCCTGGGGTACCGAGTTCACGGTCGGGGCCAGCGAGATCACCGGCATCGGCGTGGTCTCCGGGGTGGAGTGCGTGATCATCGCCCATGACCCGACCGTGCGCGGCGGGGCGATGAACCCCTACTCGCTGAAGAAGACGCTGCGCGCGCTGGAGATCGCCAGGGTCAACCGGCTCCCGGTCATCAACCTGGTGGAGTCCGGCGGTGCGGACCTGCCCACCCAGGCCGACCTGTTCGTGCCGGCGGGCCGGATCTTCCACGAGCTCACCGAGCTGTCGTCGCTGGCCATCCCGACGATCGCGCTGGTCTTCGGCAACTCCACGGCGGGCGGGGCCTACGTGCCCGGCATGTGCGACTACGCCGTGCTGGTGGACAAGGGCGCGAAGGTGTTCCTGGGGGGCCCGCCGCTGGTGAAAATGGCCACCGGCGAGGAGTCCGACGACGAGTCCCTCGGCGGCGCGGACATGCACAGCCGGGTGTCGGGGCTGTCGGACTACTTCGCCGTCGACGAGCACGACGCCATCCGCATCGGACGGCGGATCATGGCTCGGATCAACTGGCACAAGCTGGGTCCGGCTCCGGTGCTCGACCCGGCGCCGCCCCGCTACGACCCCGAGGAGATCCTCGGGATCCTGCCGCCGGACACGAAGGTGCCGTTCGACCCGCGCGAGGTTCTGGCCCGCACCGTCGACGGCTCGGACTTCGACGAGTACAAGCCGCTCTACGGCACCTCGCTGGTCACCGGGTGGGCGAGCATCCACGGCTATCCGGTCGGCGTGCTGGCCAACCACCGCGGTGTGCTGTTCAGCGAGGAGGCCAAGAAGGCGTCCGAGTTCATCCTGCTGGCCAACCAGAGCGACACCCCGCTGGTCTTCCTGCAGAACACCACCGGCTACATGGTGGGCGCGGAGTACGAGCAGGGCGGGATCATCAAGGACGGCGCGAAGATGATCAACGCCGTCACCAACAGCACGGTGCCGCACCTGACGATCAACATGGCGTCGTCCTTCGGCGCGGGGAACTACGGCATGTCCGGGCGCGCCTACGATCCCCGGCTGATGTTCGCCTGGCCGGGTGCCAAGCTCGCGGTGATGGGCGCGGCGCAGCTGGCCGGCGTGATGTCCATCGTGGGCCGGGCGTCCGCGGCCTCGCAGGGCAGGCCCTTCGACGAGGAGGCGGACGCGAAGCGCACCCGTGCCATCGAGCAGCAGATCGACGCCGAGTCGCACAGCTTCTTCGTCACCGGCAAGCTCTACGACGACGGCATCGTCGACCCCCGCGACACCCGCACCGTCCTCGGGCTGTCCCTGTCCGCCGTCCACTCGAACCGCGTGCAGGGCCGCCGCGGCTTCGGCGTCTTCCGGATGTGAGCACGAACATGCCGACCACGAGCATCCAGAAACTGCTCATCGCCAACCGCGGCGAGATCGCCGCCCGGGTGATGCGCACGGCGCACGCCCTCGGCATCGCGACCGTCGCCGTGCATTCCGACCCCGACGCCGACGCGGAGTTCGTCCGGCTGGCCGACGAGGCGGTGCGGCTCCCCGGTGCCGCCCCGGCGGACACCTACCTGCGCGCCGACCTGATGATCGCCGCGGCCCGTGCCACCGGTGCGGACGCCGTCCACCCCGGGTACGGGTTCCTGTCGGAGAACGCCGGGTTCGCGCGGGACTGCCTCGCCGCGGGCCTGACCTTCGTCGGACCCTCGCCCGAGGCGATCGCCTCGATGGGCTCCAAGCTCGAGGCGAAGTCGCTGATGGAGGCCGCGGGCGTGCCCGTGCTACCCGGCGCGACGGTCACCGACAGCACCGACCTGGCCGCGGTCGCGGCCAGGATCGGCTTCCCGGTGCTGGTCAAGGCCGCGTTCGGCGGCGGCGGGCGGGGCATGCGCGTCGTCCGGACGCCCGCCGAGCTGACCGACGCCGTCGAGGGCGCCCGCCGCGAGGCCGCGTCGGCGTTCGGCGACGGCACCGTGTTCCTCGAGCGGTTCGTGGTGGACCCGCGCCATGTCGAGGTGCAGATCCTGGGGGACACCCACGGGACCGTGGTGCACCTGTTCGAGCGCGAGTGCTCGATCCAGCGGCGCTACCAGAAGATCGTCGAGGAGTCTCCGTCCCCGGCCGTGGACGACGCGCTGCGGGCCGAGCTGGGTGCGGCCGCCGTGGCCGCGGGCAAGGCGATCGGGTACTCGGGCGCCGGGACCGTCGAGTTCGTGCTGGACCAGGAGGGGAACTTCTTCTTCCTGGAGGTCAACACGCGGCTGCAGGTCGAGCACCCGGTCACCGAGCTGGTCACCGGGCTGGACCTGGTGGAGCTGCAGCTGCGGGTGGCGGAGGGCGAGCGGCTGCCCGAGGAGGTCCTCGACGCGCGGATCAGCGGGCACGCCATCGAGGTGCGGCTCTACGCGGAGTCGGTCACCGCGGGGGAGGACGGTGCGGCGACCTATCTGCCCGCCACCGGAACCCTGCACCGCTTCCGCGTCCCGGAACTGCCCGGCGTGCGGGTGGACTCCGGCGTGGTCGACGGCTCGGTCGTCGGGACGCACTACGACCCGATGCTGGCCAAGGTCATCGCGCACGGGCGCACCCGCACGGACGCCGCCCGCACTCTGGCGCGTGCCCTGCGGGCGGCGCAGGTCCACGGCGTCACCACGAACCGGGACCTGCTCGTCGGGATCCTGCGCGAACCGGAGTTCCTCGCCGGCGGGACGGACACCGGCTACCTGACCCGGCACGACCCGGTGGCGCTGGGGAGCACGGAGGGCGGCGGCGCGCGGCAGGTCGCGGCGGCGGCGCTGGCGGCCCAGGCCCGCAACCGGGCCGAGGCACCGGTGCTGCGCGGACTGCCGTCGGGCTGGCGGAACGTCGGCGGCGCTCCCCAGCAGCTGGGCTACACCCTGGGCGAGCGGACGCTCCAGGTGGAGTACGCGCTGCATCGCCGCACCGGCGGCACCGTCCTGCGGGTCGACGGCGAACCGCTCGGCGAACGGGTGGAGCTGGTGTCCGCGACGCCGGAGGCCGTGGTCCTGGAGGTGGACGGCGTGCGCCGCGGCTACCGAGTGCACCGGGTCGCCTCCGACGTGGACGCCTGGGTCTACGTCGACGGGCCGGACGGCTCGGCGGCCCTGCGCGAGGTGCCGCGCTTCGCCGACCCGAATGCGGCTGCGGCCGCCGGGTCGCTGCTGGCCCCGATGCCGGGCACGGTCGTCCGGGTGCTCGCGGAGCCGGGCGCCACCGTCGAGGCCGGGCGGCCGCTGGTGGTGCTCGAGGCGATGAAGATGGAGCACACCGTCGCCGCACCGGTGGACGGCGTGGTCGCCGAGATCACCGTGACCCAGGGTGAGCAGGTCGACACCGGCCAGGTGCTCGCGGTGGTCGAGGAGGACGGGGACGGGTCATGACCCTTCCCGAGGTCGAGGCCGCCACCGGCACCACTCTGGATGCCCTGTTCCGGCGCTCGGTCCGGATCTTCGCCGACCGGGTGGCCGTGACCTCGGACCAGCCGGGCGAGCCGAGCTGGACCTACGCCGAACTCGGCGATCGGGCGGACCGGGTGGCGGCGGGCCTGCACGCGGCGGGCCTGCGCCGTGGGGACCGGCTGGCCGTGCTGTCGGAGACCCGGCCGGAGTACGTCGCGCTGTACGTGGGGGCGGCGCGGCTCGGGGTCGCGCTGGTCACGCTCAACGTCCGGCTCCACCCGGACGAGCTGACCACGATCGTCGAGCGGACGGCCCCGGTCGCGGTGGTCACCTCGGGGGCGCTCGCGCCCGCCGCGCGTTACGTCCGTGAGCGCTGCGGCATCGTGCAGCACTGGTGGAGCCTGGACCCCGAGGAGGGTTTCGGCTCCTTCGCCGCGCTGTCCGAGACGGGCCTGCCCGTGCCGGAGCCCGCCGCCGAGCCCGGGGACCTGCACAACGTCCTCTACACCTCCGGTACCACCGGCGCGCCGAAGGGGGCGATGGTCACCCAGCAGGCCGCGGCGATCCGCGGGTTGCGGCTGGCGCAGTGGTTCGACCTGGCTCCCGAGGACGGGTTCATCGGGTGGCTGCCGCTGTTCCACTGCGCGGGCGACGAGTCGCTCTACGGCACCCTGCTCACCGGCGGCCGGTACGCCTGCCTGCGCAGGGCCGACGCCGGTCGGATCCTCGACCTCGTCGAACGGGACCGGCTGAGCTGGACACTGCTGCTGCCCGGGGTGATCACCGACGTGCTCGCGGAGCCGGTCGGGTCGCGGGACCTGTCGTCGTTCCGCTTCGCGATCGGCTACGCGAACATGATGCCGACGGTCGTGCGCGAGCTGACCGCCAAGTACGGGATCCGGTTCTGCGACGCGTTCGGCCAGACCGAGACCAGCTACGTCCTCGTCCACGGCTGGAGCGGGCCGGGCGAGGAGCCGCACCTGCGCAAGACGCCGACCCCGCTGGTGGACGTCCGGCTGGTCGACCCCGCGGCGGACGACCCGGACATGGCCGAGACCGCGGTCGGGGTGCCCGGGGAGTGCGTGGTGCGCGGGCCCGGCCTCATGTCGGGCTACCTCGACGACCCCGCCGCGACCGCGGAGACGTTCCGCGGCGGGTGGCTGCACACCGGCGACGTGCTCGTGCGGGCCGAGGACGGCACGTTGTCCTTCGTCGACCGCACCAAGTACCTGATCAAGACCGGCGGGGAGAACGTGTACCCGGCGGAGGTGGAGCAGGCGATCGCCGGGCTGCCCGGTGTGCAGGAGGTGTGCGCGTTCGGGGTGCCCGACCCGCGCTGGGGGGAGACCGTGAAGGTCGTGGTGGTGCCGGCTCCGGGGGAGCGGCCGACCGCGGAGGCGGTGGTGGCGCGGTGCCGGGAGCGGCTGGCCTCGTACAAGCGACCGCACTACGTCGAGTTCCTGAGCGCGGCGGAGCTGCCCCGCAGCACCACCGGCAAGCTGCAGCGCCACGTGCTCGCCGAGCGCGGGGCCCGGCCGACCGAGGAGGTCCGATGACCGCGGCCGAGGTGGGCGGGTCCGCCGAGATCGGGGTGTCCGACGAGGGCCGGGTCCGGGTGCTGAGCATCGAGCGGCGCGCCCGCCGCAACGCGATCGCCCCGTCGACCGTCGCGGCCCTGGAGGCCGCGCTCCGCGCGGCGGCCGACGACCCGCGTGTGGGTGCGGTGGTGTTGTGCGGCGCGGGCGGACACTTCTCCGCGGGCGGCGACGCCGACGCGGTGCTCACCGCGGTCGGGTCCGGGGAGGACACCGCCCTGCTCGCCCTGATGCGTGCCTACCACCGGCTCGTCGTCGAGATCTGGGAGTCGCCGCTGCCCGTCGTCGCCGCGGTGTCCGGCTCCGCCTACGGCGGTGGGCTGAACCTCGCGTTGGCCTGCGACCTGGTCGTGCTCTCGGCCGAGGCCCGGCTGTGTCAGGTGTTCGTCCGCCGCGGGGTGGTGCCGGACGTCGGAGGTGCCTATCTGTTGCCCCGCCTGGTCGGCATGCAGCGGGCCAAGGAACTGATGCTGCTGGCTCCGGTGATCGACGCGGACCGCGCGCTCGAGCTGGGTCTGGCCAACGCCGTCGAGCCGGACCCGGAGGCGGCGCTCGCCCGGGCCCGCGCGCTCGCGGGCGAGATGGCGGAGCTGCCCGCGTACACGGTCGCGCTGACCAAGAAACTGCTGAACCACGGCCTCGATGCCGACCTGCGCGGCGCACTCGAGCTGGAGGCGGTCAGCCAGGCCGCCACGCTGCGCTCGGCCGCCGCCACGGCGGGCTTCGAGGCGATCCGCGCAGGAAGGGGCGCACGGACGTGAGCGTCACCGACGAGGTGGTGGACGGCGTCGCCCGGACGACCATCGATCGGCCCGAGGCGCGCAACGCCCGGTCCAGGGACGTGCGCGAGGGTCCGTGGGAGGGCCCGGCCGCCATCCGGGACGAGCGCACGCCCGTGTGGGAGGGGGAGTAGCGATGCCCGTGTCGATGGCCGCGCTGGCCGAGGACCTCGCCGCGGAGACCGCCGTGCTCCGCGCCCTGCTCGTGGGACTCGACGAGCCGGGCTGGGGCCGGGACACCCCGGCTGCGGGGTGGACGATCGCCGACCAGGTCTCGCACCTGGCGCACTTCGACGACGTGGCGCTGCAGGCGGCCACGGACCCGGAGGCGTTCGTCGCCGCCAGGGCCGGGATCGAGGCGGAGGGCGGCATCGACCCGGACCGCATCGCGGAGTCCTACCGGCACCTGTCCGGGGCGGAGCTGCTCGACCGGTTCGACCGTTCCCGGGCCCGGCTCGTCGAGACCTTCGCCGCGTTCGACCCCGGCACGCGGGTGCCGTGGTTCGGCCCCCCGATGAGCGTGGCCTCGTCGCTGACCGCGCGGATCATGGAGACCTGGGCGCACGGCCAGGACGTCGCGGACACCGTGGGGGTGGAGCGCGCGCCGACCGCGCGACTGCGCCACGTGGCACACATCGGCGTCGGCGCCCGCGCCTACAGCTATGTGGTCAACGGGCTCGAGGCGCCCCGGACCCCCGTCCGGGTGGAGCTGCGGGCCCCCGACGGCTCGACGTGGACGTGGGGTCCCGACGACGCCGCGGGCCGGATCGCCGGCGACGCGCTGGACTTCTGCCTGGCCGTCACCCAGCGCCGCCACCTCGACGACGTGCACCTGACGGCCGACGGCCCGATCGCGCGCGAGTGGATGAGCATCGCGCAGGCCTACGCCGGAGCCGCCGGAACCGGGCGCGCCCCGAGGGGGGTGCGCTCGTGACGACGCGGGCGGTGCGCATCGGCAACTGCTCGGGCTTCTACGGCGACCGGCTGGCCGCCGCGAAGGACATGGTGGACGCCGGGGGCATCGACGTGCTCACCGGCGACTACCTCGCCGAGCTGACCATGCTCATCCTGGCGAAGGCGCAGGCCAAGGACCCGTCGGCGGGCTACGCCAAGACCTTCCTCGCCCAGGTCGAGCAGGTTCTGGCCACCTGCCTGGAGCGCGGCATCCGGATCGTGGCCAACGCGGGCGGGCTCAACCCGGGCGGGCTGGCGGAGGCGATCCGCGAGGTCGCCGCCCGGCAGGGGCTGACCGTCCGGGTGGCCCACGTGGAGGGCGACGACCTGCGGGAGAACCTGTCCGCGATCACGCCCGCGGTGAGCGGCAGGCCGGTCAGTGCCAACGCCTACCTCGGCGGCTGGGGTATCGCCGAGGCGCTCGCGGCGGGGGCGGACGTCGTGGTCACCGGCCGGGTCACCGACGCCTCGCTGGTCGTGGGCCCGGCGGCGTGGTGGCACGGCTGGGCGCGTGACGACTGGGACGCGCTCGCGGGCGCCGTGGTCGCTGGCCACGTGATCGAGTGCGGGCCTCAGGCCACCGGGGGCAACTACTCCTTCCCCGAGGAGATCACCGACCGTCGCTATCCCGGTTTCCCGGTCGCCGAGGTCTCGGCGGACGGCTCGTCGGTGATCACGAAGCCCGCGGACACCGGCGGGCTGGTCTCCGTCGGCACGGTCACCGCGCAGCTGCTCTACGAGATCGCCGCGCCCGCCTACCTCGGCCCGGACTGCACCACGCACTTCGACACCGTCCGGCTCGGCCAGGAGGGGCCCGACCGGGTGTCGATCTCCGGGGTCCGCGGCAGCGCGCCGCCGGAGACCCTCAAGGTGGCGCTCAACGACGTCGGGGGCTACCGCAACACCATGACGCTCGTGCTCACCGGCCTGGACATCGAGGGCAAGGCCGCCCGGGCCGAGGAACTGCTGTTCGACGTCCTCGGCGGGCGGGACCGCTTCGCCGAGGCCGACGTCCGGCTGCTGCGCTTCGACACCCCGGACGCCCCGACCAACGAGCAGGCCACCGCCCACCTGCGGGTCACGGTGAAGCACCAGGACTCCCGGGTGGTCGGCAGGGCCTTCTCCAACGCCACGATGGAGCTCGCGCTGGGCGGTTACGCGGGCTTCCACACCACGACCCCGCCGACCGACGCGTCCGCGTTCGGGATCTACCGGCCTGCCGCGGTACCGCGCACCGCCCTCACCCAGACGGTCGTGCTGCCCGACGGCACCCGCCGCACGATCGCGGACCCGCCCACCGCCGTGGCGGCCGAACCGGTGGCGCCGCCGTCGGCGCCGAGTGCGGTCGCCCCGCCGGAGTCGAGTCCCTCGGGGTCGGCTCCCTCGGGGCCGACGGTGCGGGCGCCGCTCGGGCGGGTCTGCGGGGCACGCAGCGGGGACAAGGGCGGCAACGCCAACATCGGGCTCTGGACCCGCACCGACGCCGGGTACGCCTGGCTGCGCGACCACCTCACCCCCGAGCGGGTCCGTGACCTGCTCGGCCCGGAGGTGGCCGAGCTGGCGGTCGAGGTGTACGAGCTGCCGAACCTGCGGGCGCTCAACGTCGTGGTGCACGGGATCCTCGGCGCCGGAGTCGCGTCCGCCACCCGACCGGACCCGCAGGCGAAGGGACTGGGGGAGTACCTGCGCAGCAAGGTCGTCGAGGTGCCCGAGGACCTGCTGGGGAGCTGACTCACCCGGACTCGAGCGCGACGTGGGCGATCTGTTTCCAGACGCCCAGGTTGCGCTCGAACTCCGGCACCCGGGGCTCGAACGCGTAGGTCAACGCGACACCCCGCATGCTGGTGAGCAGCATCTCGCGCAGCGCCGAGTAGCCGCGCCTCCCGGAGAAGGTGGGGCCGAACAGACCGTCGACGACGGTGCGGATCCGCGCGCCGAGTTCGCGCTCGGCAGGGCGCAGCACGGTGCGGAGGGCCCGGTCGTGCAGGCTCGCCACCCACAGCTCGACCGCGGCCCAGAAGTAGGGCTCCTGGAAGCGCCTCCACATGTGGTCGATGGCCTGGTCGATGCGCAGGGGGTCGTCCTCCGCGGCCGTGACCGCCCCGGCCGCGGACGTCGCCGTCTCGGTGACCCGGATCGACGCCAGGTGCTGCGCCGCGGCGACCAGCAGCGACTCCCGCGAGGGGAAGTGGTGGAGCAGCCCTCCGCGCGAGACCCCGGCGCGCTCCTGGATCTTCACCGTGGAGGCCTCGGCGAAGCCGTCGTCGACCAGGCACTCGAGCGCGGCGTCGAGGATCTGGAGCCGGACCGCTGCCGCCTGTTCACCGCGGGAGCGCGCTACCGGCACCGCGCCCACCCGCCTTCCCGGCCCGTCCCCGACAGTCGGGCCCGACCGTACAGCGGCCCGGGCGGAGGGGGCAGGCGGGGACGGTGCCCTCGCCTCGCGCGTTCGTCACCTCAGGTTCCGCGTTGCAGCGGACCGCTCGACACCGACCGACCTCGGGCCCTCCGCCCGAGAAGTCAGAGCTGACTGCTCCCAGAACGACACGGTGGGACCGGACCGGAGGTTCTCCGATCCCACCGTGTGGTGAGCGTGCTCAGTCGCGGCTGTTGTCGTTGAAGTATCCGGCGTAGACGACCTTGAACTTCGTCAACGGTGCCGTGACGCAGTCGCCTTCGAGCGGCACGAAGCCGTAGGTCCCGGAGAACTTCTCGCCCTGGAAGGCACCCAGCGTGGCGACGAAGTCGTTCCGCACGGTGACCACGCCGTCGGCCGTGGGGATGTGGTGCAGGGCGTAGCCCTTCATCGAGATGTCGGTGCAGGTGCTCGGCCGGTCGACGCCGTACTCGATGTGGTGCTCGATCCGGATCGGGCCGGTGGCCGTGTAGCCGAGCGCATCCCCGAGACAGGTCTCGGTGCCCAGGACCCCCGCGTTGTCCACGCGTCCGGTGCCCGGGGTCAGCGCGGAGAGCCCGGGGGAGACCTGCAGGACCTCCTCGCCGG
Organism: Pseudonocardia oceanicola; assembly: GCF_047200735.1. Taxonomy (NCBI): domain Bacteria; kingdom Bacillati; phylum Actinomycetota; class Actinomycetes; order Pseudonocardiales; family Pseudonocardiaceae; genus Pseudonocardia; species Pseudonocardia oceanicola. Next base: position 27,121 of record NZ_JBJZON010000025.1, on the reverse strand, counting down.
TGCAGGCGGGGCCCGGCTCGGCGGGGTCGGCCGAGGCCATCGGGGCGACCAGCAGGGACGCGGTGGTGAGGGCTGCTGCGGCGGTCGCACCGACAGCCCACCGCAGACGCAGTCCGGCGTGGCGGAATCTCGACATTGAGAAACTCCTCGTGAACGGCCCTCGGGGAGCAGATCCGGGCGGGCCGGCGAACCCCGGATCGGCGGCCACACTAGGCCGAACGGGCTAATCGGTCAACCCTGACTGTCGGGTGCGGAACCCCCTCGGCAGGCGGAAGCGGGACCGCCGGCCACCCTCACGCGCCGGCACCGCCACGGCCGGACCGGCGGCCGTCGTGGCGCGAGTGTGGGTTCGCGCGGGAGCGGCGGCGCCGTCCCGCTCCGAGGTTCCTCAGAGGAGTCCGTTCCGGCGCGCCGCGTGCACCGCCGCGGTGCGGTTGTGGACGTCGAGTCGGCGCATCGCGCTACGCAGGTAGGCGCGGACGGTCTCGGTGCTCAGCCCGAGGACCTCCGCCGCCTCGCCGTTCGTCATCCCCACGGCCACGAGCTGCAGGACCTCGACCTCACGGGGTGCGAGTCCCGGCCGCTCCGCCGGTTCCGGCACACCCCGACCGGTCGCCGCCCGTAGTGCCTCCGTGAGGTGGGCGAGCCGGTCGCGGGCCGCGCGGTCCCCCACGGTCCGGGTGACGGCCGTCAGCTCGTCGAGGAGGGTGTCGATCCGCCCGCTCTCCCGAGGTCGCGGCGGCGCCGGGAGGAGCGCCTCGATCTCGCGCTCGAGCCGCTCGGCGAAGGCGGCCGCCTTCTCCACCACACCGTCCCCGACCCTGTGGGGGCCGCGGACGGCGCCGTAGAGGACGCCGCGCACGCTGCCGCCCACAGCGAGCGGGACGGCGACGATCGAGGTCAGCCGCTCCTGCTGCACGACGATGGCGTCGAAGTCGTGGGTGATCGTGGGGTTGGTGGCGTAGTCGGGGACGGCGCGCGGCCGACGGGACTGCAGGACCGAGCCGCCGAGGCCCCGGCCGGCGTCCACCCGCAGGCCGAGCAGCGACGTCCCGACGGTGCCCCGGACGTGCCCGATCCGCAGTCGCGGCCCGCCGGGGGCGGTCGACGTGGCACCGCCGAAGACCGTGTGCAGCCCCGTCAGCCGCTGGAGCTGGGGCAGCCGCAGACCGACCAGCCGGTCGACTGCCGCTGTCGAGGTCGTGTCCTCGGGCACCGCTCCTCCTCACCGTCGAGAGACGCACCCGGTCCGCTACCCCCGCGCGGGGGTAGAGCCCGCGGGCTCGACAACGTCATGATCCTCGACGACCACGGCGCCCCCAAGCAGTTCGGAGACGATGATGTCGAGCAGGACGGAGTCCTACCGCGCGGCCCGCGACCTTCTGCAGGACCTGTCGCAGGACTATACGAAGGCGGTCGACGAGTTCGCCTGGCCGGACTTCGGCGAGGAGTTCAACTGGGCGGTCGACTGGTTCGACGCCGTGGCCCGCGGCGTGGACCGCACCGCGCTGTGGATCGTGGAGGAGGACGGCTCGGAGGCCCGGTACTCCTTCGACGAGATGGCGCGCCGGTCCGACCAGGTCGCCGCGCACCTCGCCGCGCAAGGGGTGGCCCGGGGCGACCGTGTGCTGTTGATGCTGAACAACCAGGTCGAGCTGTGGGAGTCCATGCTCGCGGTGATGAAGCTCGGCGGGGTCATCCTGCCGACCACCACCGCGCTGGGGCCCTCGGACCTGGTGGACCGCATCGAGCGCGGCGGGGCGAAGCACGTCCTGGTCAACGCCGCGGACGCCGGCAAGTTCGACGAGGTTCCCGGCGAGTACGGCCGCGTCGCGATCGGGGACGCGCCCGCCGGCTGGACCGCGTACGCCGACGCCTACGACCTCACGGTGCCGCCCGCCGAGCACCCGGGCACCGCGCCGGGCGACCCGCAGCTGCTGTACTTCACCTCCGGCACCACCTCCCGGCCGAAGCTGGTGGAGCACACCCAGGTGTCGTATCCCGTCGGGCACCTGGCCACGTCGTTCTGGGTCGCCGCGAAGCCGGGGGACGTGCACCTGAACATCTCCAGTCCGGGTTGGGCCAAGCACGCGTGGTCGTGCTTCTTCGCCCCGTGGATCGCCGAGGCGACGATCTTCGTCTACAACTACACCCGGTTCGACGCCGGCGAGCTGCTCGAGCAGATCCGGCGGGTCGGGGTGAACACCTTCTGCGCGCCGCCGACGGTCTGGCGGATGCTGATCAAGGCGGATCTGTCCGGTGGGCCGGGCGCGCTGCGGCAGTTGCTGTCGGCGGGGGAGCCGCTGAACCCCGAGGTCATGGAGCAGGTCGAGAAGGCCTGGGGGCTGACCATCCGGGACGGCTACGGGCAGACCGAGCTGCCGCTCGCCGTCGGCAACGTGCCCGGTATGCCGGTCAAGCCGGGGTCGATGGGGCTGCCCCTGCCCGGGGTGCCGATCGTGCTGGTGGACCCGCTCACCGGCGAGCCCGCGGACGAGGGGGAGATCTGCGTGGACCTGTCCCGGCGGCCGATGTCGCTGATGACGGGCTACCAGGGCGACCCGGAGCGCAACGCCGAGGCGATGGCGGGGGGCTACTACCACACCGGGGACGTCGCCTCCCGCGACGAGGACGGGTACATCTTCTACATCGGACGGACCGACGACGTGTTCAAGGCGTCGGACTACAAGATCTCGCCGTTCGAGCTGGAGAGCGTGCTCATCGAGCACCCCGCCGTCGCCGAGGCCGCCGTGGTCCCGGCGCCGGACGAGGTGCGCCTCGCCGTGCCGAAGGCCTACATCGCGCTCGCCGCGGGGTACGAGCCCTCGCGGGAGACCGCGTTCGAGATCCTCAAGCACGCCCGCGAGAAGCTCGCGCCCTACCAGCGGGTCCGTCGCGTCGAGTTCTTCGAGCTGCCCAAGACGATCTCCGGCAAGATCCGACGGGTGGACCTGCGCGGCCGCGAGGAGCAGGCCGTCGCGGGGCAGGCGCAGGTCACCGAGTACCGCGACGACCAGTTCCCGGAGCTGAAGGGCTGAAGGGGACCGGGGAGACGGGAGACGACACGGCGCTGCGATCGAGAAACCGAGGGCCGCGGGGACACATCCCGACCGGCTCGCCCGAGCCCGTGCGCGGGGACGCAGCCGTGGCCCCGGACGTGTCGCGCCGTGCGACAACCCGGGCGCCACGGGCTTCCTACCGTCGGGCAGGACCGGAGAGCCCGCGGAGGTCTCGCCCGACCCTCGCGAACGGGAGCCGTGGCCACATGAGGTCAGCAGTGGTGTTCGACGCCGTGTCCCGGGCGCTGCGCGAGGCCGGGATCCGGAAGCAGGAGCTCGGCCTGTCGGTGACCGCCCCGGACCTGGCTGGAACTGCCACCCGAGGGCGCGATCGAGGCGTTCACGGCGGCCGGGCGCGGCTTCCGTGGCGGCCCCACCCCGCCCCACGCCATCGCGGGGATCCGGCTCGACGGCGCGTCCACACTGCTCATGCACTACGTCGGCGACCTGGACCTCGGCGACCCGAACACGGTCCGCGCGCAGATCGGGCCGGGTACGCGGGTACGGGCGGTGTGGGCGCCGGAGCGCACCGGCCAGATCCTCGACATCGCCCATTTCGAGAAGGCGTGACCGCACGACGACGGGGCCGGAATCCGAACGGTTCCGGCCGGCTCCTCGTCCTCGGGGCCCGCTCGACCCGATCGGGTGCCGGACTGTAGCGGAATGCGACAACGCTTCTCGCGGGCCCGCTGCCAACCTGTGAGACGCAGGACACATGGGCTGTCCTCGCCCCGCTCCGACGGCGGGCCTCCCGTGAAAGCCGCTCGCCGCTCCCGCTCCGAGAATCTCGTTCGTGCCCGAGGAGGCCACGTGAAGGTTCACATGACCAACCTGATCCAGAACTACGGCAACGCGAGTTCCGACTACGAGATCTACCAGGACCAGATCGCGCTGTCGCTGCGGGCCGACGAGGACGGGTACGAGAGCATCGGCTGCGTCGAGCACCATTTCGACCCGGGTTACTCGATGTGTCCCGACAACACCCAGTTCCTGTCCTACCTCGCCGGTCGGACCTCGAAGGCCAAGCTGCACACGACCGCGGTGATCCTGCCGTGGAACGACCCGATGCGGGTGGTCGAGAAGATCGCGCTGCTGGACAACCTGGCCGACGGCCGGGCGATGTTCGGCATGGGTCGCGGCCTCGCCCGCCGCGAGTTCGAGGGCTTCGGCATCGAGATGGGTGAGTCGCGGGAGCGGTTCGACGAGGCCGCGGCGATGATCATCCGCGGACTGGAGGACGGCTACGTCGAGAACGACGGGAAGTACTATCCGCAGGTCAAGGTCCCGGTGCACCCGGCGCCCCTGGCGACCTTCACGGGCCGCACCACCTGCGTGGCGATGAGCCCCGACTCCGCGGTCGCCGCGGGCAGGCTCGGCGTGGCGATGATGGCCTTCATCCAGGGCCCGATGGAGACCATGCACCTGCCGATGATCGAGCAGTACCGCGAGGCGTTCCGGGAGACGCACGGCGGCGAGGCCCCGCCGCCGCTGATGATCGACCTCACGTACTGCCACCGGGACTCCGAGGAGGCCCGCCGGGTCGCCTACGAGCACGTCGCGAACTACTACATGACCTGCGTCGAGCACTACGAGTTCGGCGGCAGGCACTTCGAGAGCACCACGGGGTACGCCTCGTACGCCGCGGCGAAGCAGGCGATCGACGAGTATGGCCTCGACGCGGTCGTCGACATCTACGTCAACGCCCAGATCTGGGGCACACCCGAGGAGATGATCGCCAAGCACGAGGAGCGCAAGGCCCTCGTCGGCGAGTACGAGCCGATCATGGTCTTCCAGTACGGCGGCCTGATGGGCGAGAAGGCGGCGGGGAGCTACGAGTTGTTCACCTCCGAGGTCCTGCCCACCCTGCAGAAGATGTGACCGGATCACCGACGATTCGTCAGGAGTGACGCCATGGCGAGCCCTGAACTGGCACGCGCCCGCGATCTGCTGTCCCACCTGGTCTCCGAGCCGGAGGCCGACATGAACGACTACCGCAGGCTCTACGACGAGGTGCTGGCCCACTTCGAGCTGCCGGCCGACGCCGACGTCGAGGAGGTCGACGCCGACGGGGTGCCCGCGATCTGGGTGAGTGCCCCGGGCACCTCCCGCGAACAGGCCGTGGTGCTGGTGCACGGCGGCGGCTGGTGCATGGGCAACGCCAAGGGCTACCAGGAGTTCGGCTACCGGATCTCCAAGGCGGCCGATGCCCGCGTGCTCGTCGTCGACTACCGCCTCGCACCCGAGAACCCGTTCCCGGCACCCCTCGACGACACCGTCACGGCGTTCCGTTTCGCGCGGGCCCAGCAGGGCGTGCGCAAGGTCGCCTTCGTGGGCGACTCCGCGGGCGGCGGGCTCGTGGTGTCGGCGCTGGTGAAGCTGCGCGACGACGGGGACGCCGCGCCGTCGTCGGCGGTGGTCTGCTCGCCGCTGGTCGACCTGGCCGGAGAGGGCGCCTCGCTGACCGAGCGCGCCCACCTCGACCCGCTCCCCGCCGCGGCCCTCGTCGGTGCCATGGGCGGTGCCTACCTCGCCGGCGCCGAGCCGAAGGCCACGCCCCTCGCTTCGCCGCTGTACGCCGACCTGTCGGGACTGCCTCCGCTGCGGGTCCTGGTCGGCACCGACGAGGGCCTGCACGACGACTCGACCCGCCTGGTCGAGAAGGTCACGGCGGCGGGCGGTGAGGCCGAGCTGGAGATCGGGCAGGACATGGTCCACATCTGGCCGATCTTCTCGTTCCTCCCCGAGGCGCAGGAGTCGACGAACCGGTTCGGCGTGTTCCTCCGCAAGCGGTTCGCGGAGAGCTGACGACGGAGTCGACGCGGCGGGCCCGGCAGGATCTCCTGCCGGGCCCGGTCGGCGTCGTCCCGCATCGCGACAACCGGATGGGAGGAGCAGGCCCGGCGTCGTCGGTCCGTCGCCGCCCTCCCGTAGGGGCACTACTCAGGAGGGCCTCCAGTGACCACGAACGTCCGACGCGGGGCGCGCGCGGTTGACCGCCGCGCTACCATTGGTCGAACGGTCGGACCGGTCGGATGCAGGGGTTCGGCGTCGGGACCGGCGGACGATCGTGGGCGCACAGGTGCGGGCCGGCCGGTCAGGAGGCAGTGGTGGACGACCTCGTCGACGACCACGAGCCGGGCGGCGGTGACGATCCGAACGTGCTGGTCGCCCGGACCGAGCACACCCTCGCGGCCATCGCGGACGTCGCGCGCCGCGACGAGGACGGGCCGGTCGTCGCCAAGGCGATCGACACGCTCGACGACGCCCTGGACTCCCTCGTGGTGGGGGAGCGCTACCTGCGTCGGCGGCTGAGGCTGCCCGAGGGGCCCGGCGCGCCGGCGGAGACCGCGGACCTGCTCCTCCTCGTGAAGGTCCAGGAGCTGCGCCTCTCGATCGGCGAGATCCGGGTGCGGCGGCGCGCGGCCGCAGCCGTCGAGTTGCACCGCTCGCTCACTCGGCTGCGCGCAGGGCTCGGGACCACCGAGCTGCAGCGCGAGATCCCGCGCGAGCTGGGCAGGCTCGGCTACAGCCGCTCTCTCATGTCCGGTCTGCGGGGCTCGACGTGGCGCGCCAGCTCGGCGTTCGCCCACGAGGACGAATCACTGGCCGGCACGCTGGTCGAGGTCGGCTCGGCGATGCCCGGCCTGATCGGTCGCGAGGAGCCCGAGACGGAGGCGGTCCGGCTGCGCACGGCCGTGCTCGTCCGGGATGCGCAGTCGCGGCCGCGGGTCCACCGCGAGCTGGTGACCGTGGGCGACACCCGGGACTACGCGGCCGCGCCGCTCGTGGTGCACGGCCGGGTCGTCGGGCTCGTGCACGTCGACCGCCACTCGCAGGCGGACGTCGTCGACGAGGGGGACCGGGAGTTGCTCGGCCTGTTCGCCGACGGTGTCGGTCTCGCGTTCGAGCGTGCGCGGTACGAGGAGCGGTTCAGCGCCATGCGGCGGCAGCTCGAACTGCAGATCACCGGAATCGACGAGCTCGCCTACGGCACACTCGACTGGGCGGACGCCGGCGAGCGCCCGGTGCCGCACCCGTACCTGTCGGACGGCCCACTGAACGAGCTCACCCGACGCGAGCTGGAGGTGCTGCGGTACCTGGCCGGCGGCGCGTCGAACCAGGAGATCGCCGATCGGCTCGGCCTGTCCGTCGGCACGGTGAAGACGCACGTCAAGGCCCTGCTGCGCAAGCTCGGCGCCGCGAACAGGACAGATGCCGCAGCGAGGTTCCACGACCTGACCAAGGGTGCCTGAGCGAGAGGGAGAAAAGCACCCCTGCGGAGAGAGGCGCGTCACGTCGCCCGGGCAGAGGATCTCCTGAACCGAGGACCCCCTGTCGACCAACGGAGGTTGCCATGGCCGCGACGGCCGAGGATGTCGCCTACGAACCCGTGGGTGTCGGGCTCAACGTCCACGAGACCCCCGCCGTCGAGGGCCGGGTGAAGTGGCTGGACTCGCCCGACGAGGTGCTGGACTTCGTCGAGGAGGAGGACGACGTCACGGACGTCGTCGTGATCGTCCGCGGTGGCACGACCACCTTCCTGACCCCGGCGCTCACCGCCGGGATCTGCGGGATCGTCACGCTGCAGGGTGCGCCGGAGAGCCACCTCGGCATCGTCAGCCGCGAGTACGGGATCCCGTGCGTCATGTCCGTCGCGTTCGAGAAGGGCGTCCGGACCTCGCGCGGCGAGGTGGTGCCCGCCGACGGCGCCCGGATCAAGGTCGACTCGACGACCCGCCCGAAGGCGACGGTCAGTGTCGAGGTCGGAGCCCCCGTCTCGGACGACCCGGTCGCCGACGCGGGCCCGGGGATGACCCCCGAGCAGCTCGCCCAGATCCAGCTGCTGCTGGAGAAGTTCGGCGGCGAGGTACCGCACGGCGCCGAGGGCGACGCGATCATGCAGGCGCAGCTGAACACCAAGATCCTCGAGCTCACCGACGAGAGCGCGGCTCGGCCGTTGACGGTGACCGAGGTCAACGACGTGCTGAAGTACCTCACCTGGAACGAGTGGGACGCGCTGGCCGCGCGGGCCACCGAGGGCGAGTCGGGCCTGATCCCGCGCCAGGAGTACGAGGCACTGGGCATCCTCAACGCCTGGTTCCGCCACCCCGGCTGGCTGGCCGCCATCGAGGAGAAGGTCGGGGCCGCGGGCGTCGTCGACATCGGGGCCGCCGCGCAGCGCGAGATCGGCACGAAGGTCAACCTGCTGCACGCCTGGGCGGCGCTGTGCGCGTCCTTCTTCGGTCGCGGCATCGCGATCGAGATGGGTCTGCACGACGAGCACCGCGGTGCCGCCGCCCTGCTCCCGAGCGCCACCACCGCCCGCCGGCTGTACAAGGGCATCTGGGGTGACGGCGGCATGTTCACCTCGATGCGCTACTACCACGCCCCGCTGCTGGACGACGGGTGGCTGGACCGCTTCGCCGCCGACCGCATCGCGCTGGCCGACGCGGACGCCCGTTCCGCGTTCCAGAAGTTCAACGCCTCCGCGGAGCTCCTGGGCTTTCTGCACCACTTCGACAACCGGCTCGGCCTGGGTGACAGCGGCCCCTACCCGCTGCCCGACGGCGGCTTCGTCGTGGTCCGGGACCTGTTCGTCAACGAGCCCGCGTTCGAGTGGTCCGAGCTCTCCGGCGACCTGCCGTACTCGATCACGATGGCGATGGCCTTCAAGCCCGACAGCGGGCTCGAGGTCAAGGTCACCGACCTGTCCACGATGTTCACCGAGCCCACGAACTACCTGCAGCACCTCTCCGGCGTCTCGGTGTACACCCGGCAGCACTGGGACACCCCGGCCGCGGACGTGCAGGCGCTGTCGGTCGCGGACATGGCCGAGCTCCGGCAGCGGGTGGAGGCCGCCTCGGCGGCGCTCTACCGGCACATCGCGGGCATGGAGCACCGGGAGAAGGTGCTCGCCGGGGCCAAGGTCTACACGGCGGGCTTCATCCTGCCGTTCGCCCGGGCCGCCGGGGTGTACGACGAGCTGGTCGCCGAGCACGGGCTCTTCGAGGTGCACCCGGAGGCCGCGGCCGTGTACGACCGGATCGTCAGCGGTGTCGCGACCGAGATGATCCCGCGGCTGTTCCTCACCGGCTCGTGGGGCGTGCCGGTGCCCGACCGGGGCTGACCCCGATCTCGGGCCGGTGCGCCTGCTCCCCGGGCGCACCGGCCCCTCGCCGAGAGAGCAGGAGTTGTGATGACGGTGGACCTCGGGTCGGCCGCGGAGATCGACCTCACCGACATGCGGCCCTTCGTGGCCGGGACGCAGCACGATCTGTTCCGCGCGCTGCGCGACGACGATCCGCTCCACTGGAACGAGGAGACCGACGGCGGCCGCGGCTTCTGGTCGCTCACCCGGTACGCCGACGTCCGGGAGGGGGCCACGGACCACGAGCGGCTCTCCAGCGCGGAGGGCACCCAGCTCGCGGAACGCCGCGTCGAGGGCAAGCTGCACAGCCTGCACAACATGGACGAGCCCGAGCACGGCAAGCTCCGCCGCATCGCGATCCCCCACCTGCGGGCGGTCAAGATCAAGCGCTGGCAGGAGTCGATCGCCGAGTCGGTGACCCGGCTCCTCGACGAGGCCGAGGCGGCCGGCGAGGTCGAGTTCGTGCACGCGGTGTCGGCGAACCTGCCGATCCGGGTGCTGGCCCGGGTGCTCGGCGTCCCGGCCGAGGACTGCGCGCACCTGGCCGAACTGAGCAACGTCGCGCATATCCAGGACCCCGAGTACGTCACGACCGACGCCGAGCGCGAGACCGCCCGCGAACAGCTCTTCGACTACTTCTCAGATCTCACCGCGAAGCGTCGCGCCGACCCGCAGGACGACCTCGTCTCGGTGCTGGTCCAGGGCAGGGTCGACGGCGAGCCGCTGAGCTGGGAGCAGCTGGCGGCCTACTACATCGTCCTCATGGCGGCCGGGAACGAGACCACCCGGCACCTCATCTCCGGGGCCGTGGACGCGTTCCACCGGTTCCCGGAGGAGTGGGAGCGGCTGCGCGCGGACCGGGGCCTCCTGGCCCCGGCCGTGGAGGAGATGTTCCGCTGGGTGTCGCCCGTGGCCTTCATGCGGCGCACCGCGCTCGCGCCGATCGAGTGGCACGGTCGCACGATCGAGCCGGGCCAGAAGGTCGTGCTGTGGTTCGGCAGTGCCAACCGGGACGAGCGGGTGTTCGCCGACCCCGACCGCTTCCGGATCGACCGCACCCCGAACGACCACCTGACCTTCGGCTGGGGCGTGCATTTCTGCATGGGCGCCCACCTCGCCCGGGCGGAGGTCAACGCCCTGTTCGGCCAGATGCTCGATCGCGGGCTCGACGTCCGGCAGACGACTCCACCGGAGCGCCTGGAGGCCTCGATGTTCGCCGGGATCAAGCGGATGCCCGTCCGGATCTCGCGGAGGGGCTGAGGCGTGTACCCCCCTGTCCACGCCGCCGAGGCACCCGACCGCCCCGCGATGGTCCTGGCGGCGAGCGGCGCCACGCAGACCTACGCGGAGCTGGCCGATCGCAGCGCCCGCCTCGCCACCTGGTTGCACCGCGCGGGTCTGGTCGAGGGCGACCGGGTCGTCCTCGCGCTGCCCAACGACCTGCGGTGGGGTGAGATCGCCTGGGCCTGCTGGCGGACCGGGCTGATCCTCTGTGCGGTCAACTGGCACCTCTCCGCCCGCGAGCTCACGCCGCTGATGAAGGACGCCGCGCCCCGCGTCGTCGTCACCTCCGCGGAGCTCGACCCGACGCTGCGCGAGGCCGCGGGCGCCGCGGGTGCCGGCCCCCGGTTCCTCGTGGTCGGCGGGGGCCGCCACGACGGCCCCGACCGGGACGACTACGACGAGACCGTCCAGGGCACCGAGGCGGACCCGGACCTGCCCGAGACGATGGGCGGCCGGCTACTCTTCAGCTCCGGCACCACCGGGCGGCCGAAGCCCTTCACCGTGCCCCCGCCCGGCACGCACCCCACCGAGGTGCCGGTGCGCTCGGGGGAGATGATGCGCAGCCTCGGTTTCGAGCCCGGCGCGAGCGTGTACCTGTCGACCGGCCCGGCCTACCACGCGGCGCCGTTGGGGTTCCTGCAGTCCGTGCACCAGCTGGGCGGGACCGTCGTGCTCATGGAGCGGTTCGACGCCGAGGGCGCGCTCGCCGCGATCGAGCGGCACGGGGTGACCCACAGCCAGTGGGTGCCCACGATGTTCGTCCGGCTGCTCCGGCTCCCCGCCGAGGTGCGCCAGCGCTACGACCTCTCCTCGCACCGGGTCGCGGTGCACGGTGCGGCGCCCTGCGCGCCGGAGGTCAAGAAGGCGATCATCGACTGGTGGGGGCCGATCGTCCACGAGTACTACGGCGCCTCGGAGGGGTACGGCCGCACCGCGATCACCGCGGAGGAGTGGCTGGTCCACCCCGGCTCGGTGGGCCGGCCGGTCGGGGGCGCACTGCACGTCACCGACGAGGACGGCCGCGACCTCCCCGTCGGCGAGGTCGGGACCGTGTGGTTCGTCAAGCCCGACGCGGACGAGCCCGTACGGGGCCCGGACGGCGCCGCCGACCTGGCCGGCACCCGCGGCTGGGGCGCGGTCGGCGACCTCGGCAGGCTCGACGAGGACGGGTACCTCTACCTCACCGGCCGCAAGGGCCAGACGATCATCAGCGGCGGCGTCAACATCTACCCCCGCGAGATCGAGGACCTCCTCGTCCTGCACCCCGCGGTGGCCGACGTGGCCGTGGTCGGGGTGCCCGAGGAGGAGTTCGGCGAGCAGGTGAAGGGCGTCGTGCAGGCCGCGGAGGGGTACGAGCCGACGCCGGAGCTGGCGGCCGAGCTGATCGCCTACTGCCGCGACCACCTCGCCCACTTCAAGTGCCCGCGGTCGATCGACTTCACCGAGCGGGTCCCGCGCAGCGACGCCGGGAAGATCCTGATGGCGGAGCTGCGCGGGAGGTACCGGGCGGTGGTGCCGGCGTCCCGCTGAGCGCGGTCAGCCCTCCCGGGCGAGGTCGCGGAGCAGGAACTTCTGGATCTTGCCGGTCGCGGTCATCGGAAGGGCGTCGACCAGCACGAGCTTCTCGGGCAGCTTCTGCAGGGAGATGTCCCGCCCGCGCAGGAAGTCGGTGATGTCGGTCAGGGTGGGTCGCTCGCCCGGCGCCGGGACGACGACGGCGCAGGCCTTCTCGCCCAGCCGGTCGTCCGGGTAGGGGACCACGGCCACCTGCGCGACGGCCGGGTGGGCGGCGACGTACCCCTCCACCTCGGCCGCGCTGATGTTGGTGCCGCCGCGGATGATGATGTCCTTGAGCCGCCCGCTGACCCGCAGGTAGCCCTGGTCGTCGAGCCGCCCGAGGTCACCGGTGTGGTGGCGGCCCCGGTCGTCGATCGTCGCCGCGGTGCGCTCCGGGTCCCGCCAGTAGCCCAGGACCGCGCCCGGGCCCCAGTAGCAGATCTCGCCCTCCGCTCCGGTCGGGACGTCCTCGCCGTCCGCACCGACCAGGGTGATCTCGATGCCGTCGAGGGCGGCGGACCCGTCCGACCCGGCGCGGCGCTCCAGCGGGTCGCCGGGGTGGCAGCACGTGCCGGCGAGGATCTCGGTGGCGCCGTAGAGCGGCATCAGGACGCCGCCGTCGAACGCCTCGTCGAACTCGATCGCGAGGGCCTCGGGGATCGGCGCACCCGCGCACAGCCAGAACCGCATCGACGAGAGGTCCCGCTTCGCCGTCCGCTGGGCGTCGAGCGCCATGCGGACGAACGGCGTGGCGGTGGCGCTGGCCGTACAGCGGTAGCGCTCGATGCGGCGCAGGCCCTCGTTCGGCTCCCAGACGTCGAGCAGGTGCGTCTCGGCGCCGACGGTGAGGGGGACGAGGATCCCGACGACCAGCCCCGTGGCGTGGGCGACCGGGGACGGCATGAACACGACGTCCTCGGGCCGGGTCCGGAACACGTCGTGGGCCAGGCCGCGGGCGGAGTAGTCGGCGGTGTTCCACGTGTGCACGCAGCCCTTCGCCGTCGACTCCGTGCCGGAGGTGTAGACGATCATGTGCGGCAGGTCGGGGTCGGGGTGCGGCCCGAGGTCGGTGGGCTCGGCGGCGCAGGCCTCGTCGAACGACAGCTCGCCCGCCTGTGCGGTCCCGCGGGCCACGACCAGCGTCGCGACGGCGGGGATCTCCTTCTGCAGGGTCCGGAACATCCCGGCGTGGTCGAACCCGCGGAACTCCCCGGTGGTGATCGCCGCGACGGCGCCGGAGTTGCGCAGCACGTGCGCGACCTCGGTCTGCCGGTAGACGGTCATGATCGGGACCAGGACGGCGCCGATCCGGGCGATCGCCAGGTAGCCGACCACGAACTCGGCCCAGTTCGGCAGCTGCAGCGCCACCCGGTCGCCGGGCCGCACCCCGGCCCGGAGCAGGGTGGCCCCGAGGCTGCTTGCGCGGTCGCGCACCTCGGCATAGGTCAGTTCGACCGTCCCGTCGGACACGAACCGCCGCCCCGGTGTGGTCTCCGCCCAGTGGTCGAGCAGGGCCGCGGCGGAGCCGTCCTGCCACCAGCCCCGCTCGCGGAACCGGCGGATCGACTCCTCGTCGTAGCGGTCGTGCACCGTGAGGGTGGCGATGTCGGGGGCGACCATCGAATTCTCCGCTTCGTCGCGAACGTCCAGGTGTGACCGGGGGCACGAGCCTAGCCGAGCACGGTCGGGCTTATCAATGGTCAGTCCAAAGAAGTGGGCTGTCCCCGTGTACCCGCGGATCCATGCGGCGTCGGCGCCGCACCGGCCTGCCTTCGTCGTGGCCGACACGGGGGAGCAGGTGACCTGGGCGGAGCTCGACCGCCGCAGCGCCGCGCTGGCGGGGTGGTTCCACGCACGCGGGCTGCGCCCCGGGGACGTCGTGCTCCTGGTGATGGGCAACGACGTGCGGTTCGCCGAGGTGGTGTGGGCGTGCTGGCGCAGCGGCCCGGTGGTCGCGCCGGTGAGCCCCCGGCTCGGGCCGGACGAGCTGCGGCCGATGGTCGAGGACGCCGCGCCCGCCGCCGTGGTGGCGGAGGCCGACGAGGTGGTCCGCCCGGTGGCCTTCCTCGGAGGGCTACGGCCGCACGTCGATCGGGCCGCAGTGGCTCGTGCACCCCGGCTCGGTCGGCCGGGCCAAGGGCGGGACCGTGCGGATCGCCGACGCCGAGGGCCGGGTGCTGCCCGCCGCTGAGCCGGAGGACGGCGCCGAGCCGGACCGGCGCGAGGAACCGTACGTCGAGCTCGCGCAGGTGCTCCACGCCGCACCAGTCCGTGAGCCAGCCGGCCAGCATTCCGGCCTGCATCTGCCCCATGGCGATGACGGTGTCGAGGCCCCGCCCTCGCGGCGAACGCCGGATCGTGGAGCAGTGGGTTGAAGCCCCCGCGCCGGCGACGCGGACGAGGTCGGTCTGGGTGACCGGGCCGAGCTCGCGTTCGGGCACGGCGTCGCCCACCGCGACCGCCCGCGGCGGCCGTGCGGTCCGTGCCGTCACCGGCCACGCTCGAACACGGTCTCCCACCACTCCACGGCGGTCAGCCCCTCGGCGTCGACGAACGCGGTCTCCAGCGTGAGCCGCCGCATCGGCGCCCGCCCGGAGCGGCCCCCGACCAGTTCGTCGCCGACCAACCTGCGCGCCCGCGCAGCCGGTCGCCGACGACCAGTGGGCGGTGGTAGCGCCAGCGCACCCCGCCGACCATCACCCGTTCCAGGGCCAGCCCGAGCCGCTCGACCATCGCGCGCTGGTCCCGGTGGTGCCCACTGACGACCACGTGGGTCGGCGTGGCCGGCAGGGCCTCGAACCCGGCGGCCGCGGCGGCCGCGACGTCGGTGTGCACGGGATCGACCGCGGTCGTGGCCGGGCGAACTCGTGCACCTTGCCCTCCTCGACGGTGAAGGCGACCTCGTCGACCACGTCCCCGACGGCCAGGCTCACCGGGCGCCCGACCAGGACTCCAGCACCGCCAGTTCGGGCAGGTGCTCGGCGAGGACGGCGGCCTCGTCCGGCTCGGCGCCCGCGGCCCCGTCCGGGTCGCCGCCCAGCCAGATCTCGCCGGTGGTGCCGTCCAGGGTCACCAGGTCGCCCGGGGCGATGGTGTGCCTGCCGTCCGCGGTACGGGCGCCGTCGGCGTCGATGACCAGTGCCTCGGCGCCGACGACGGCGGGCAGCCCCCACCCCCGCGCGACGACGGCGGCGTGGCTGACGAGCCCGCCGGTACCGGTCACGACCCCCACCGACACCGCCATGCCGGGAACGTCCTCGGGGCTGGTCTCGGGGCGGATGAGCACCAGGTCCTCGTCGTCGCCCGCGTCGGCGGCCTCGTCCGAGCTGAACACGGCCTTGCCGGTGACCCGCCCGGGGGAGGCCCCGAGACCGGTGGCGATCGCCTCCCCGCGCTGCCGGCTCGCCGCAGCGGCGAGCACCGCCTGGCGGGCTGCCGCCCGGACCTCGGCGCTGACCCGCGCCACCGCCTCCGCGCGGGTCAACGGCAGCCCCGGCTCCTCGGCCATCTGCACCGCCGCCCGGACCGCGGCGACCGCGCTGCGCTTGCCGACCCGGGTCTGCAGGACCCACAGCCTGCCCTGCTCGACGGTGAACTCGACGTCGCAGATGTCGGCGTAGTGCTGCTCGAGCCTGCCCAGCACGCCGTCGAGCTGCGCCCAGACCGCAGGCAGCTCGGCGCCGAGCGTGTCGATCGGCTGCGTCCGGGCGGTGCCCGAGACGACGTCCTCGCCCTGCGCGCGCGGCAGGTAGTCGCCGTAGCGACGCGCCTCCCCGGTCGCCGGGTCGCGGGTGAACACGACCCCCGTCCCCGACTCGCCGCCGCGGTTGCCGAACACCATGGCCTGCACGTTCACCGCGGTGGCGACCGTGCCGGCGATCTTCTCGCGCTGCTGGTAGGCCAGTGCGCGCTCGCTGCCGCACGACCGGAACACGGCCTCGATCGCCGCCCGCAGCTGCGCGCGCGGCTCCTGCGGGACCTCGACGAGGCCCCGGATCCGGGCGATCTCGGCCCGGACGGCGTCGACGTCCTCCGCCGCCGCCTCCGCGCCGAGGGTCTCGGCGGAAGCGCCGAGGACCGTCGTGGCGTACATCCGCACGAAGCGGCGGTAGCAGTCCCACGCGAACCGCTCGTCCCCGGAGGCCCGCGCGAGGCCCACGACCGTCTCGTCGTTCAGGCCCAGGTTCAGCACCGTGTCCAACATGCCCGGCATCGACCGCGGCGCGCCGCTGCGCACCGCCAGCAGCAGCGGGTCGTCCGCGTCCCCGAACCCGCGGCCGAGCGCGCGGCCGAGCGCCGCGGTGTGCTCCTCGACCAGCGCGTCGAGGTCCTCGGGCCATCCGTCCGCCAGGTAGCGGCGGCAGGTGTCCACGGTGATCGTGAAACCGGGCGGGACCGGGAGGCCGAGGGCCGTCGTCATCTCGGCGAGGCCCGCCCCCTTGCCGCCGAGCAGGTCGGCGAGGGTGCGGGCGGGCACGCCGTGGTCGTGGTCGAACGGGAAGACGGCGGCCGTCACGGGCGGGGCGGCGGAGGAAGGCATCGTCGCGGGTCCTCTGCGGTGAATCGGGGTCAGGCGGCGTCGGACGGGACCTGCGCCACCTTGCCGGCGATGTCCTGGCGGAGCAGGTGCTTCTGGATCTTGCCCGTCGCGGTCGTCGGCAGCTCGCTGACCAGCTCCAGGCGTTCGGGGGTCTTCTGGATCGCGAGGCCGCGGTCGTGCAGGTAGGCCTTGATCGTCTCGAGGGAGGGCGGGCTCGTTGGATCGGCCGCCACGACGTAGCAGCAGACCCGCTCGCCGAGCCGCTCGTCCGGCATCCCGACGACCGCCGCGGCCCGGACGCCGCGGTGCTCGGCCAGCAGGTCCTCGATCTCCCGGACGCTGATGTTCATGCCGCCGCGGATCACGATGTCCTTCGTCCGACCGGTGACCCGGACGAACCCGTCGGCGTCGCTGCGGCCGAGGTCGCCCGAGCGCGAGAAGCCGGCCGGGGTGTAGAGCGCGGCGGTCTCCTCGGGGCGGCCGAGGTAGCCGAGCATGTGGCTCGGCCCCTTGTAGGCGATGTCGCCCTCCTCGCCCACCGGGACCTCGGCCCCGGTCTCGTCGACGGCCTGGACGGCGTGGTGCGGCAGCGCCGCCCCGTCCGACGTCAGCGACTTCTCGGGCGGATCGTCGACCGTGCAGGTCGTCGTGCAGAGGTTCTCGCTGCGCCCGTACAGGCTCAGGATCGACGCGCCCGGGAGCAGGATGCGCGCCCGCTCGACGACCGAGCGCGGGATCGGGGCGCCCGCGGACACCCAGACCCGCATGCTCGACGCGTCGTGCTCGGCCGGGTCGAAGACGTCGAGCACCATCTGGATGAAGGTGGTGGCGGTGACGCTCATGGTGTAGCCGTACTCGGCGATCTCGGCCAGGCCGCGCCGCGGCTCCCACTCGGCCATCACGTGCGTGGACCCGCCCGCCAGCAGCGGGATCAGGACACCGGTGACCAGGCCGGTCGTGTGGGTGATCGGGGAGGGGCTGAACCCGACGTCCTCGGCGGTGAAGGCGAACGCCGTGGCGAGCGCCCGGGCGCCCGAGGCGTAGGTGTTGAAGGTGTGGACGCAGCCCTTCGGCCGCGCCGTGGTGCCCGAGGTGTAGACGATGACGAAGGGATCGTCCGCGGTGACGGGCGTCCCCAGCGACGCCGCGGCCTCGGCCGGGTCCACCTCAGGGGTCACCGCCGCCAGGGTGGTCATCGTGCCCGAGGGGACCGCCTCGCCGCGGACGACGACGATCGTGTCCACCGACGGCCGGGACCCCGCCAGGTCCCGGTACATGCCGAGGTAGTCGAAGCCCTTGAAGGTCGACGGGGTGACCACGGCCGACACCTGGGCGTCGTCGAGCACGTGCCCGACCTCGTCCCGCCGGTAGATGGGCATGATCGGCACCATGACGGCCCCGAGCCGGGCGACGGCCGCGGCGACGACGGCGAACTCGGCCCAGTTGGGCAGTTGCACGGCGACCCGGTCCCCGGCGCCGACGCCGCGGTCCCGCAGCCCCACCGCGAGCCGGGCCGAGAGGTCGCACAGGTCGGCGTAGGTGAAGGCGGCGGTGCCGTCCGTGATGAAGGTCTTGTCGGGCCCGTCCTCGGCCTGACGGGTGATCAGGTCGCCGAACGTCTCCGTGCTCCAGCAGCCGGAGTCGTAGTACTCCTGCACCTCGGCCGCCGAATAGCGGTCGCTCACGGTGGGAATCTCCATCGATTTCCGTCCTGGGTCGTCGGTCCGGCCCGGAACTCGACGAAACGAGCCCGGAAGCGGTCCGAAGTTACAATGGTCTGGCCGAAACTTCAACGTCGGAGCAGACTGCCCGGCATGCGTGCGGGACAGCGGGACAACGAGGGGGAGCGCGGTGTCGGCCCGGCTCGGTGACCGCCTTCCTCGCCGCCCGGTGCGGGGTCACCCCCGCCCACGTCGACGCGCTCCGGGCCGGGTTGCTCACTCCATCGTGAGCACGGTCCGCACCACGGACCCGTCCCGCTGGGCCGCGACGACCTCGTTGATCTCCTTGAGATCCGCGGTGCCACTGATCAGCCGCTCGATCGGCAGCCTGCCGGTGCGCCAGAGGTCGACGAGCATGCCGATGTCCCGGCGCATGCTGATGCCGCCGTGGAAGCTCCCGGTGAGCTTCTTGTCGTCGTGGAAGATCTCGTAGGCGGACAGCGGGACGGTGTCCCCGGGGCGCCCGGCCCCCACCACGGTGACGGTGCCGCCGCGGCGGACGGCCTTCCAGGCGTCGAGGATCGTCGGCGGTTGTCCGACGGCGTCGATCACGACGTCCAGGTCGCGGGCCTCGGCGAACTCCGCCGGGGACATCGCCTCGGTGGCGCCGAGGTCGAGGGCGGCCTGCCGGCGCCGCTCGGCCGGGTCCACCGCGACCAGCCGGGACGCGCCGGCCACCACGGACCCGAGCACGGCGTTGAGCCCCACCGCGCCCGCCCCGACGACGGCGACGGTGTCGCCGGGGGAGACCCGGGCGCTGCGCAGCGCCGCACCGACCCCGGTGGGTACCGCGCAGCCGAGCATCGCGGCGACGGGGAAGGGGACGTCGTCCGGGATGGGCAGGATCGCCCGCTCCGGCAGGACCGTCCGCTCCGCGAAGGTCGCCGTGTTCATCCCCTGGTGGACGGGCTGCCCGTCGATCGACAGCCGGTGGGTGGCGGTGTGGGCGCGGCCCTCCCGGGCGTCCCGGGTCGAGGACCGCCGCGCGCAGAGGTACTGGTCGCCGCGCAGGCAGGGGGCGCACTCCCCGCAGGAGGGCACCCACAGCACCAGCACGTGCTGCCCGACCTCCAAACCGGTCACGCTCTCGCCGAGCTCGTCCACCACCCCCACGCCCTCGTGGCCGAGGACCACGGGGGTGGGCTGCCCGAAGACCGTGGTGAGGGACAGGTCCGAGGCGCACACGCCCGCGGCCCGGAGCCGCGCGCCGACCTCGCCCGGACCGGCCGGGGTGATCGCGACGTCGGTGATCTCGAAGGGGCCGCCGGAGGCCCACTGCACTGCTGCTCGCACGTGTCGTACTCCTGTCTGGACGGTAAGGGTCAGCTGCGCGGCAGCCGGTGGACGGACGTGAGCGCGAGGTACTCCTCGATCCCCTCGGCGCCCATCTCGACGCCGAGCCCGCTGGCCTTGTGGCCCGCGACCGGGGTGGCGGCGCTCGAGCCGTAGTGGTTGATGCCGATGGCCCCGGCCTCGATCCGGTCGGCGACCGCGGCCGCGCGGTCCTCGTCGGCGGAGAAGACGGTGCCCGCCAGGCCGTAGGGCGTGTCGTTGGCCAGTGCCACGCCCTCGTCGAGGTCGTCGTAGCCCAGCACGGACAGCACCGGGCCGAAGATCTCCTCGCGGGCTATCCGCATGTCGGCGGTGACGTCGTCGAAACGCGACCCACGGCCGTCGACCCCGTGAAGGAGACCTTCGCGACGAGCGGGTGGTCCACCAGCGCCCGGCCGGTCTCGGCGCCCCCGGTCACCAGGTTGACCACGCCCGCGGGGGCCCCGGCCGCCGCGACCGCGTCCATCAGCATCCGGGCCGCCAGCGGAGTCTCGGCCGCCGGCTTGATCACGAGGGGACAGCCCGCGACCAGAGCGGGGGCGAGTTTCAGGGTGATCAGGCTGAGCGGGTAGTTCCACGGCGTGATCAGCCCCGCCACGCCGAGCGGGCGGGCGCTGCACCACGGTGTCGCCCGGGGCCGTCGGGTCCGGCCGGACGTCCGGGGCGAACAGCGCGGGACCGATCTCGGCGTTGTGCCGCAGCATCGCCGCCGCGGCGGCGGGGGCCTGCGCCGCCTCCGCGATCGGCGTGCCGTTCTCGTGGGTGATGGTCTCGCCCAGCGCGACGGCGCGACGGTCGATCTCGTCCGCCAGCCTGCGGACGACCGCGCAGCGCTCGTCGACCGGCACGGCGGCCCAGGAGTGCCGCACGGCGTGGGCCGCGCGGACCGCGGCGTCGACGTCCGCGGCGCCGGCGCTGACCACGGAGGCGATCACCTCCTCGGTCGCGGGATCGACGACCGGGGTGCGCTCGGCGGACCGTGCGGCCGCCCAGGCGCCGGCGACGTAGAGGTCGTCGATCTCGTCCATGGGCATCGGGGCGTCCTTGACACGAATGAGTGGGGCCACAACCATAGCCGTGTTCGGCCAGACCATTGGTACGGTCGACCGCAGCCAGGCCTCTCGGAGGAGCAGTTGTCAACGGAGACGCTCATCGGCACCGGCATCAACGTCTTCACCTCGGACGTGCCCACCGTCGGGAAGATCCGCTTCCTGGACTCCCCCGAAGAGGTGCTGGACTTCATCGACGGCCCCGACGTGGCCGAGACGATCGTGTTCTCCCGCGGAGGCACGACCACCTTCATGTCCCCCGCGCGCATGGCGGGCGTCGCGGGCCTGATCACCCTCCAGGGAGCCCCCGAGAGCCACCTGGGGGTCCATGCGGACCTGATCACGGCGATCGAGGCCCCCGGGACCGTCGTCGACGGGCAGGGGGCGCAGATCCCCAGCCGTCGGGTCGAGGGGAACACGCCCACGGTGCACGACACCGAGCCGCCGCGGCACACCGCGCTGCGGAAGGTCGCCACACCGCACCTGCGGGGACGACCCGGAGTTCATGCGCAGCCCCGACGAGAAGGAGCGGGCGCGCGAGGAGCTGTTCGACGACTTCCGGGGGCTGACCGAGGCCCGCAGGGCCGAGCCGCAGGGCGACGTCGTCTCCACGCGTGCTGGACCGGCCTGCGCATCACCCCGCTCGCCGAGCCGGACCGCCTGCACACCAACCAGTTCCACGCCTTCAAGCGGCTCCGCGTACGGGTGGAGCAGGCGTGAGGGTCAGTGTGGACCGGGACGTGTGCGTGGCAGACGGCCAGTGCGAGTACAACGACCCGGACCACTTCCAGATCAACGACGACGGCGAGCTCGAGCTGGACGAGAGCCCCCCGGACGACTCGAGGGAGAGCGTGCTGCGCGCGGTCGCCGCGTGCCCCGTGCGGGCGCTCTCGGCCGAGACGTGAGGAGACGACGATGAGTGACCGCTTCCTGGCCGTACACGCCCTGCGGATCAAGGGGCTCGCCTCGGCGGAGGACCTGACCGCCATCAGCGGGACCGACCTCGGCCCGGTGCTGGACCAGCTCGTCGCCGAGGACCTGGTGAAGCTGCGGACGGGCCGGATCGGCGGCTACACCCTCACCAAGGAGGGTCGTGCCGCGCACCCGGGCCTCCTCGCCGAGACGGTGACGGACGTTGAGCGGGCGGGGGTGGACGAGACCTACACCGCCTTCCTCCCCGTGAACGCGCGGTTCAAGGAGATCTGCACCCGCTGGCAGTGCAAGGACGGCGGGCAGGAGTCCAACGACCACTCCGACGCCGACTACGACGCCAAGGTGATCGATGACCTCGCCTCGACCCACGACGCGGTCGTGGCCGCGCTCGGTCCCGCCGCGGCGGTGGCACCCCGGTTCGGTCGCTACGCCGACCGCTTCGCCTCGGCTCTCGAGCGCGTCCGAGGTGGTGAGCAGGCCGCCTTCGCCCGGCCGATGAGCCACTCGTACCACGACGTGTGGATGGAGCTGCACGAGGACCTGCTGCTGACCCTGGGTCGGGAGCGGGACGCCGCCGACGGCCACTGAGCCGATCCGAGGCCGCACCCCGGCGCGCTCGGGCCCGCGATCACCCGATCGCGGGCCCGAGTCGTCTGTGACCTGCCCATCCCTGGATTCTGGTCTGACCGATAGCATATTATCGGGGACGACACGAAGGAGCGTCGATGGATCTCGCAGACTCCCCGGAGGAGGCGGAGTTCCGCACCCGGGTGCGGGCCTGGCTCGCCGAGGCCCTGCCCGACCTTCCCTGGCCCGAGCCGGTGGAGCTGGCCGAGAAGCTGCCGTTCTGGCGGCAGTGGCAGCGGCTGTTGTTCGAGGGCGGGTACGCCGGGATGTCGTGGCCGCGGGAGTACGGCGGCCAGGGGGCGGACGCGAAGATCCGCGCGGTGTTCACCGACGAGGCGGACCGGGCCGGAGCGCCCGAGCGGCTGAACACCGTCGGCGAGGACTTCGCCGGTCCCACGATCATCGCGTTCGGCACCGACGAGCAGAAGCAGCGCTTCCTGCGCCCCATCCTCACCGGGGACGAGCTGTGGTGTCAGCTGTTCTCGGAGCCGGACTCCGGGTCGGACCTGGCCTCGCTGCGCACCAGGGCGGTCAAGGTCGACGGCGGGTGGCGGATCTCCGGCCAGAAGATCTGGACCAGCCGCGCGCACCTGGCGACCAACGCCATCCTGCTCGCCCGCACCGGCGGCGCGGACCTGCCGCGGCACAAGGGCATCACCTATTTCCTGCTGCCCCTGGCGAGCGAGGGCGTGACGATCCGCCCGCTGGCGCACATGCTGGGCGAGGCCGAGTTCAACGAGGTGTTCCTCGACGAGGTGTTCGTCCCGGACGAGCTGGTCCTGGGCGAGGTCAACGGCGGCTGGCGGGTCGCCATGGCCACGCTCGGGTTCGAGCGGGTCGGTATCGCGACCGGCCGGGTCAACACCAAGCGGGCGGTCGACGACATCGTCGACCAGATCCGCGGGATGGCGGACGCGTCGGGGGCGCCGCTGGGCGCGGATGCGACCGTGCGGCGGAAGGTCGCCGACCTGTACGGGCGCGCCCTGGTGCACCAGGCCATCGGCCAGCGGGTGCTCACCATCGCCGCGGACGGCGGGCCGCCCGGGCCGGTGACCTCGATCGGCAAGCTGTACTTCTGCCCGTTGGTCGAGGACCTCGCGGACTTCCGGCAGTCGCTGTCCCCTCTGGGCGGCCAGCTCGCCCCCGAGGAGCAGTCCCCGGCGGAGAGCCGGTGGCAGCGGCTGGCCTACCAGGCCCGCGGCACCGCGATCGCGGGTGGCTCGACCTTCATCCAGCGCAACATCGTGGCCGAGCGGATGCTCGGCCTGCCCAGGAGTGCGTCGTGAGCTCGGGTGGATACGTCTGGACGCCCGGCCCGGAGTACCTGGAGCACTCCCGGGTGGCGCGGTTCGCCCGCGCTCACGGCGTCGACGGGATCGACGCCCTGCGAGCGCGGTCGGTGGCCGACGTCGCCTGGTACTGGGAGGCCGCGGTGGCCGATCTCGGGCTGCGGTTCTTCCCGCCGTACCGACGGGTGCTCGACCTGTCGCGGGGGATCACCGACCCGGACTGGTTCGTCGGCGGCGAGCTCAACGTGGCCGACGCCTGTCTGAGCCGGTGGGCGGAGGATCGCGGGGCCCGCGACCGGACCGCCGTGGTCCACGAGGCCGAGGACGGCTCCGTCGACTCGCTGTCGTTCGCCGAGCTCGAGGACCGGGTGCGGCGCGTCGCGGCGGGCCTGCGCGGACTGGGGATCGGCCGTGGGGATGCGGTGGCGCTGTACCTGCCGATGGTGTCCGAGGCGGTCGTGGCGTTCTATGCCGCGGCCCGGATCGGTGCGGTGCTGGTTCCGCTGTTCTCCGGGTTCGCCCCCGCCGCGATCGCCTCCCGGCTGGCCGACGCCGAGGTCCGTGCGGTCGTCGTGGCGGAGTCCACGGTGCGTCGGGGTCGCACCGTCGCGATGCTGCCGCCGATCCGCGAGGCGGTGGCGCAGTGTCGGGCCGAGGAGCAGGGCCCGACCGTCGAGCACGTGATCGTCGTCGGCTCCCCCGGCGAGGGGGAGACGGCGTGGTCGGACCTGCTGGCCCACGAGCCGGTGACCGGGCCGGCCGAGCCGATGGCGGCCATGGACACCCTGCTGCTGGCCTACACGTCCGGGACCACCGGGAAGCCCAAGGGAGCGGTGCACACCCACGCCGGGTTCCTGGTGAAGACGGCGAGCGAGGTGGCGTACTCGTTCGACGTCGGGCCCGGCGGGGTGTTCTGCTGGATCACCGACATGGGCTGGATCATGGGTCCGCTGTCGATCGTGGGCACCCACGCCAACGGTGCGACGCTGGTGCTCTACGAGGGCTCGCCGGACGTGCCGGACCTGAGCCGGCTCTGGCGGCTGGCCGAGCGCCACCGGGTCACCATGCTCGGGGTGTCGCCCACCCTGGTCCGGACCATCCGATCGGCGGAGCTCGGGTCGTACGACCTGTCCTCGGTGCACGCCCTGGGATCGACCGGGGAGCCGTGGGACCCGGAGTCCTACGAGTGGCTCGCCCGGGAGGTCTTCGGCGGTCGGGTCCCGGTCATCAACTTCTCCGGCGGCACCGAGGTGGGGGGATCGTTCCTGGCGCCCTATCCCGTCGAGCCGATTGCGAGCTGCTCGCTGGGCGGCCCGTCGCTGGGCATGGACGTCGACGTCGTCGACGCCTCCGGCCGGCCGGTCCGCGGTGAGGTCGGCGAGCTCGTCTGCCGCCAGCCCTGGCCCGCGATGACCCGCGGGGTCTGGCGGGACCGGGAGCGCTACCTGGAGGCCTACTGGTCCACGTTCCCCGGGCTCTGGCGCCACGGCGACCACGCGATCGTCGATGCCGAGGGGCAGTGGTTCCTGCGCGGCCGCTCGGACGACGTGATGAACGTGGCGGGCAAGCGGCTCGCCCCGGCGGAGGTCGAGTCGGTGCTGATCACGCATCCGGCGGTGGCCGAGGCCGCGGTCGTCGGGGTGCCGGACCAGACGAAGGGCGAAGCCGTGTGGGCCTTCTGGGTGCCGTGCGCCGGGGTCGCCGAGACCCCGGACATCGTCGAGGAGCTGCGTCGGCGGGTGGGGGAGGAGCTGGGCAAGCCCTTCGCCCCCAGCCTGCTCTGCCGGGTCGCCGAGCTGCCCAAGACGCGGTCGGCGAAGATCATGCGGCGGGCGGTGCGGGCCGCGGCGCTGGGCGAGGACCCCGGCGACCTCTCGGGCGCCGAGAATCCCGGTGCGCTCGACGTGGTCCGCGAGGCCCTGGCTGGTCCGCGGTGACGGGGGGCGGCCTACTCGGTCTCGGGTACCGACACCGTCGTGCGGTCGTCGACCTCGAGGGCGGCCGCGGCGTAGGAGTGCACGTGGCGGGTCATCCGTCGCACGGCCGCGTCGGCGTCGCGTTCGCGGATGGCCCGGGTGACCGAGCGGTGCGCCCGGACGGCGATGTCGCGAACCTCGTCGTTGACGAAGCCCTCGTTGTTCGTCGCGGTGTAGATGGCGCGGGACAGCGCGAGCATGATGCCGGTGAGGATCTCGTTGTGACCGGCGGTCGCCACGGCGACGTGCCAGTCGACGTTGGCGCGCAGGAAGTCGTCGAGGTCGGCGCTCGCCGCGATGGCCTCGTTGGTGGCCTCGAGGCGGGCCAGGTCGCCGGTCGTGCGGTGCAGGGCGGCGAGGTGGGCGCAGGAGGGCTCGACCGCCTCGCGGGTCTCGTGCACCGAGGCCAGCCGCAGCTGCCGGCCGCGGATCAACAGGTCCAGCGAGCTGGCCACGGACTCCTCGCCGGGCTTCTGGACGAAGGCACCGCCGGCTCGGCCCGCCTTGATCCGGATCAGGCCCTGGACCTCGAGGATGCGCAGCGCCTCGCGCACGGTGGTGCGGCTCATCCTGGTCTGCACCACGAGCTCGCGCTCGGGCGGCAGGGGGGTGCCCTCCGGGTACTCGCCGGACAGGATGCGTTCGCGCAGCTCGTTCGCGAGGACGTCGGACGCCTTGGGGACCTCCATGGGGGAGAGTCGGATCGCCGATCTGGCATCTGCGCTGGACATGGGGTCCTCCTTTCCTGGTCTAAAGGTCTGACCCAATCTAGCATCGCGGATGCGGTGGCGGTGCCGCGTCCGCGCGCCGAGTAGGAGAACGGGAATGCGCTGGGAACTCTCCGACGAGCAGGCCGACTTCCGCGCCGTCTTCGCGGACTGGCTGAGCGAGACGTGCCCTCCGGCCACACTCCGCGGTTGGCTGGACGCGGGCGATCACACGCCTTTCGAGGAGCGCTTCGTCGGCGACGGCTGGTTCGGGGTCGGGTCCGGCGAGGATCTCGGGGGCGAGGGCGGTGGGCTCGTCGAGCTGGCCCTGGCCGCCGAGGAGCTCGGCCGGCGAGCGGCGCCCGCGTCGGCGTGGCTGGGCTCGATGCTCGCCCTGCCCGCCCTGGCCGCGACGCCCGAGGCCGCGAAGGCGCTGCTGGCCGACGGGGTGACCACGGTCCTCGCCGTCCCGGCGGGCGCCGTCCCGGGAGGCGCGTCCGGCGTCGTCGAGCGTGACCGGCGGCTGGTCGGCACCGTCCCGGCCGTGCTCGCCGCGTCCCGCGCCCGGCGGCTGGTGGTGCCGGTCGACGGCGGCGTCCTGCAGCTGGTGGAGGTGGAGCAGCCGGGGGTGCGCCTGCGGGACCGCGCCCTGACCGACCGGAGCCGCTCGGTGGCCGACGTCGAGCTGGACGGCGCCGGGGGCTCCGTGATCCCGGTCGAGGACGTCGCGACGGTGCTGGAGGCCGCCGCCCTCCGGGCCGCGGTGCTGGTGGCGGCCGACGCGCTGGGCGCGATGGAGCGGATGCTCGACGCGACGGTGGAGTACGTGCTGCAGCGCAGGCAGTTCGGTGTGCCGATCGGCTCGTTCCAGGCGGTCAAGCATGCGGCCGCGGAGATGT